>NZ_JAOWHJ010000055.1:0-112606 GCF_030332695.1 Citrobacter sp. Cpo089
GACAGGCTCCGGAAGACGGTTGTTGCGCACGTATTCGGTGAACGCACTATGGCGACGCTGGGGCGTCTTATGAGCCTGCTGTCACCCTTTGACGTGGTGATATGGATGACGGATGGCTGGCCGCTGTATGAATCCCGCCTGAAGGGAAAGCTGCACGTAATCAGCAAGCGATATACGCAGCGAATTGAGCGGCATAACCTGAATCTGAGGCAGCACCTGGCACGGCTGGGACGGAAGTCGCTGTCGTTCTCAAAATCGGTGGAGCTGCATGACAAAGTCATCGGGCATTATCTGAACATAAAACACTATCAATAAGTTGGAGTCATTACCCATTAATGGATGAACTGAACGATCGATTGATACATCTAGTTGACTACTGATGGGTTGGGTATCTTTACAATTAACAAATACCGGGATGGAGTAACGCAGCAAGAAACGAACCCCATCTTTATCAGCCATATTATTTTCACCAGGGAGTTCATCAACGATAATACGGTAGGCCTGCTCGGTATCACCACTACCTGGCGTTGCTAAGATAACCCGGATCAATTGCTGGCGGGAGACCGGGATTGTGGTCATAGGAGGGCTAACCATTACATCCTGGGTATCGGTCAAGTTGTCTTTATTATTTTGCTGTTTCCACGCATAGACACGGATCTGTGCCCCGATAGTGGCGCTACCCGTGTTACGTACATAGATAGCCTGGGCGGATTCTTTACCACAGAATCCCAGGGTGACCGGGTACACCTGCAAGGTGGCAGCGTATGAATTTATTGTGCAGGCCAGGCTCAAGACGCTAACACCAACCCATAAAATAAATCGTTTCATATGCTGCACCTTTAATATTAAATCAATATGTAACTGTTAATGTAACGGTATCGGTATAGTCCCCAGCAGAGGCCTGTTTCAGGGCATTTGCCGTTACTTTCCCGAAGATGGGCAATGCTTGCTGTTCACCGGTACCGATAGCTGAAATACCATTATCAGCCAGAGAAGTGCCGCCAGGATGGTCGGTAGAAAGGGTATAGGCTACTTTTTTTGCATTGGCGGTGTCGTTAGAACTCATTTCGAAATCGTGAGTTTTATCCGTTCCGAGCATATACCCTGTGCCGTTTGTACAGGTTACATAAGCTTTGGCAGAGGCTGTAACAGCCCCATCATTACTACCGTGTGAGCCAAAATCCATATCATCAACGCTGACCTTGCATGATTTTTCGTCGGTCAGTTTTACCGTCATTTGGTCGCTAACGCTGCCTGAATCATCTGCAAAGACAGCGGATGAAAATAAAATGCTAATCGCAGTCAGAGATAATGCAGTGGCTTTACGGTTAATCATTTTAAAACTCGCTAAGGTTATATAATCGATTTTATAAGGGTGGGGAAAGGCGAGGAAGGATAGAGATTAATGGTTAATTTTGATTATGTAATTGTGCTATGTGTAAATCATGTAAATGGCTGGAAAGGGTATTTACATTCAGTAGGGAATCGTTGAATCACAACCTCGGGTGTCACGTGATATGAGTTGAATTAGCGCCATAAAGAGTCATCCCTCCCGGTGGTTATTTCCCACCGGGAGAGACATCAATCCAGATTAGAACACCGGCAAACCCAGCCCTTGCTTCACTTCTCTTAATGTCTGCTGCGTAATCTCGTGCGCCTGCTCGCTTCCTTTTTTGAGCATCGCCATCAGCATGCCTTTATCCTGAATGTAGGTTGCACGCCGCTCGCGCATTGGCGCGATGAGTTCTTGCAAGCACACTTCCAGCTCGTTTTTGCATGTCCGGTCACCCAGTCCACCCCGTTGGTAATGCGCTTTCATTTCCGCCACTTTTGCTTTATCCGGATGAAAAGCATCGAGGTAAGTGAATACCATATTGCCGTCTATTTGCCCTGGGTCGGACACTTTCAGATGATTAGGGTCGGTGTACATTGCGCTGACCGCGCGGTGAATGGTTTCTTCGCTGGCTGACAGGAGCAATGTGTTACCAAGCGATTTTGACATTTTAGCGTTTCCGTCGATCCCTGGAAGGCGGCTGGTTTCACTCAGCAGCGCTTTGCAGTGCGATAGGACGGGGGCCGGTAACAGGCTATTCATCTTATGCACGATTTCGTTAGTCTGCTCAATCATTGGCAACTGATCGTCGCCGACGGGAACGACTTCGGCTTTGAAGGCCGTAATATCTGCCGCCTGACTGATGGGATAAACCAGAAAACCAACCGGTAACGAGCGGGCGAACCCTTTCTGCGCAATTTCGTTTTTGACCGTAGGATTACGCTCCACGCGAGCCACGGTAACGATGTTCATATAAAGCGCGGTTAACTCTGCGAGAGCAGGCAGTGCCGATTGCAGACAGATGGTAGTAAGTGACGGGTCTATTCCTGCGGCAAGATAGTCGGCAAGTACTTCGGGAATATTGTTGCGGATCTTTTGCGGTGTGCTGCCGTTATCGGTTAACCCTTGTAGGTCAGCCACCAATATAAACTGCTGATAATCGTGTTGCAGCGTGGCGCGCTGGCGCAATGACCCCACATAATGGCCAAGATGCAACGGGCCGGTGGGACGATCGCCAGTGAGGATGATGGTTTTATTGTTCATGTAAGACTCCTTAGTCATAAAACCGAAAGGGGTCTCTAAATGCAAATAACCGCCTTTCGGCGGTTATTTAAAATGAGGAAAACACATTCTGACCGCCTTTAAGAAGGCAGCCACCACAGGTTGTGATTAAAAGCGGTGATATCGTTGTTTGTGTTCATCCAGTTAACATACCACCTGGCGTAGAGGTAAAGCAATGCCCGAAGTGCTGGCCCATATCAGCTCGCTTCCAGCATGCCAAAGCTCACAATGCGCGAACGACCTAACTCTTTCGCGCGGTACAGTGCGACATCTGCGGCGCGTAACAGGTTGTCGCTCTGGGCGTGCTGCGGGTAACTGGCAACGCCAATAGAGACATCCACGTGTCCAATATCGGAAACGCCAAAGCGCAGCGACAGTTCGCGTACGCCGTTGTAGATTTCTGTTGCAAAGCGGTTAGCTGCCTGTTCATCCGTATTGGGCAGTAGTACCAGAAACTCTTCACCGCCGTAGCGGAAGGCCATACCGCTGTCGTGGACAACGCGCTGAATAGTCGCAGCGATACTTTTGATTACACTATCGCCAGCCTCATGGCCAAAGCGGTCATTAATACTTTTAAAATGATCGATATCGATCATCAGGCAACTGATTGGTTCTTTGTTACGCACTGCCTGGCTCATCTGGGTACGCAGTGTATCTTCAAGATGATGACGGTTGCGCAGTCCGGTTAGCGGGTCATAGAGCGCTTTCTCCAGCAGGGCGTCACGCAGACGCTGGTTGGCTAATGCGAGGCCGAGTGCTTCTGCCATCAGCTCCAGATATGCACGGGAGGGGGCGGAATCATCGCTAAGGTTCTGGAATGAGAGCAGACCGATGGCTTCGCCCTGGGCAATCAGCGGAACACACAGGGTGTGGTGCTGGCATGACTCTGGCAGATGGTAGCAGGCGATATCGGGTTCACCTTGTACCGGAGGATGACTCTGGCCGCGGCGCACAGCCCAGCATTCGTCCGGGTGGAACGCATCCGCTTTACCCTGCGGAGAAAGCCATTGTGCAACGCAGCGCATTTGCCAGGGTTCCTGGTCCAGTATGTAAAGCCGCCCGGCAATACCTGGAGCAATATTCGGTGCAAACAGCTCTGCCACATTGATGACATCGGCAAAACCCTCGCAACCCTGCAGACGCTGCGTCATACGCGCCAGCAGATCGCGGATTGCCCAGTCGGCATCTCGTTCTTTCTCAAGTCTCTGACGCGCCAGACCGTTCTCGCGAAATATCCGGATCGCCTGCGCCATGTCGCCTATTTCATCTATCTGGTTAAAGCTGGGCGTCTCAACGGCATAATCCTGCGATGCGAGACGGTTTACGACATCGCTCAAACGCACGACGGGGCGCAGGACGCGACGCTTTAGAATGAAACCGAGAACGAATAAAAACAGCAGCGCCGTCAGGCCGACCATCACTTCAGAGGCTGTCCGCAGCATGCGGGATGACTGGGTTGCATCTTCAATTGTATTGCGTACGCGGTTATCGAGCAGTTGGCGGAAATGATCTATCCGGTCCTGGGCGCGTTCCAGTTCCTGTTCATAGCTTTTCCCATAGAGCAGGGCAATAGCCTGCGACTCTTCTGCGCGCGCGACGCTGGCAAGCGCCGCAGCTTGCTCGTCCTGCAGGGCATCAACAATCTGTAGCCCTTCGTGCAATAGCGCCAGCTCTTCATCCGTTGCCCCAAGGTCTTTGAGCTTTGACAGCCGATGCTCAACAGCTTTCAGCGTCGCTTCTTTCTGACGGTAGGCGTTAAGCACCTCAGGATCTTTTGCAATAACATAGTCGCGCGCCAGGTCGGACAGCGACCAGGCATCGAGTTCGACTTCTTCGGTAAGTTGATCGAACTGATAACGCTGTTCTACCACCTGGCGTTCTGTGTTATCGGCGCTGGATGCCATCAGCATGACAACGCCTGAAGCGATGGTCAGGCATACCGTCGCGCTATAGGCCCAGTTGGTGATTGTGGCAATTCGCACTGATTAGTTCCTTCTGCGACGATTAATGAATACGCATGATTGCAATTATAGGAAACACATGATTTTGCGTGAAAATAAAAAAGGCGGTCCCGAACCGCCTTCTGTTATCGTCCTGCAATCATAAATCTGGAGGATTTTTTCCTTCCTCCATAAAGGCTTCGTCGATTCCTTCCACGTTACCTTCATGGTCACGCCCGGAAAACAGGTTCCAGCAGGTTATGAATAGTGCAGCAATCAGGGGGCCAATCACAAAGCCGTTAATGCCGTAGATCTCCATGCCGCCGAGAGTGGTAATCAAAATCAGATAGTCCGGCATTTTGGTGTCTTTACCTACCAGCAGCGGGCGCAGGATATTGTCCACCAGCCCAACGATAATCACGAAGAAGCCAACGATAAACAGCCCTTGCCATAGCTGGTGGGTGGCGAACAGGAATATTGCTGCAGGTACCCAGACGATCGCTGAGCCCACTGCAGGCACGAGCGAGAGAAACGCCATCAACGCCCCCCACAGAACGCTGCCGTCGATATCCACAATTGCAAACGCGATGCCGCCAAGAATACCCTGAACCAAAGCGACGACCGCCGTGCCCTTGACGGTTGCCCGCGTCACGCCGACGAATTTGGCAAACAGGTGCTGTTTGGCAAAGTCAGAAAGGGGTAATGAGTCCAGAATCTGGCGCACCAGATACGGTCCATCCTTCAGTAAGAAGAACAGCAGATACAGCATGATGCCAAAACTGATAGCAAAGCCGAATGTCCCTTTCCCAATCAGAAATGCACTGCCAGCAAGGTACTGCCCGCCTTGCAGCACGACATCGGACAGTTTTTTCTGGATCTGCGCGACATCATCCAGATTGTGTTCTGCCAGAAACCCTCTGGCCCAGTCAGGAAGGTACGAAAGAATAGAAGTGACGACTTCCGGGAACTGCGTGTCATTCTGTTGCAGTTTGGTGTACACCACGTTCAGTTCAATGGCCAGCGATGACAGGATTACCATCAGCGGGATAAAGACAATCAGACAGATAATGACGATGGTAATCAACGATGCCAGCCCGTTGCGTTCGCCAAGCGCGCTACGCAGTCTGTTTTTTACCGGGTTAAAGATAGTCGTTAATATCGCGGCCCACAAAATGGCGGAAAAGTAGGGGGACAATACATCGAAGAACGCCCAGGTCACGAGGGCAAGTATGAAAATGAAGAAGCCTTTAGTCAGTCCGTTAAATCGCATTAGTGAACCCTGTAATGAGAAGCAGTCCCGACTATAGAACCGTTCAGGGGATTTACCAACTTTAGCTGCAGATATTTAGAATAAAGATGTTGCACTAAGGCTACATTCTTATTGTCCTTGCTTCACTGGCGGGAGAGCTATCCTTGATCTCCTCCCTGAAAACAGTACCAGTCTAAACTGAAGTCTCCGGTCTTTCTTCCATCTCACAGCAGATAACGTACGCTATGATTTAATAGTGAAACCGTCATTTTTTCCCGAAAAGGGTCATCAATTAACGAGGGGGGCGTTATGAACAATCAGCCTGTCATTGGGATTAGTGGATGTTTAACTGGTTCAGCCGTGCGATTCGACGGTGGGCATAAACGGATGGGGTTTGTGATGGACGAGCTGGCTCAGTGGGTGACTTTCAAACCTGTCTGCCCTGAGATGTCTATCGGTTTGCCTGTACCACGTCCCGCGTTGCGTCTGGTTCAAACCGCCCAAGGGAATGTCCGCATCTGTTTTAGCCATGCGCCTGGTGAGGATGTAACCGATAAAATGTCCGATTTCACCAACTCATATCTTCAGGGACTTGGTGGCCTCTCGGGTTTTATCGTCTGTGCTAAATCACCGAGTTGCGGTATGGAAAGAGTGAGACTGTATGACGAGAAGGGAAATCGTGGGCGAAAAGAAGGGACTGGTCTGTTTACTGGCGCATTAATGGAAACCTACCCATGGTTGCCAGTCGAAGAAGATGGCCGCTTGCACGATCCGGTGCTGAGGGAGAACTTTGTCGAACGCGTGTTCGCATTGCATGAGCTTAATAGGCTGCGGGCCAATGGTCTTACTCGCCATGGCTTACTCAACTTTCACAGTCGCTATAAGCTCCAGCTTCTGGCTCATCACCAGGCCGGTTACCGGGAAATCGGCCCATTCGTAGCCTCGCTTCACCAGTGGGATGATTTGGACGCTTTTTTCGTTGTCTATCGTGAAAAGCTCATGACAATCCTCAAAAAGCCCGCCTCACGGAAAAATCACACCAACGTACTGATGCATATCCAGGGCTACTTCCGCGAACGGTTGAACACCCGCCAGCGCGGAGAGTTACGTGACGTTATCCTCAACTATAGCGGTGGGCTGCTGCCAATATTGGCGCCTCTGACGCTACTCAAGCACTATCTGGCTGAATACCCAGACAGCTATCTGCTTACCCAGAACTATTTTGATCCTTATCCGAATGATTTAGCGCTACGGTTGATGATCAAATAGTCTGAGAGCGATTCAACCGTTTCTGATTTTCTCATCGATACAAGGCTGAGGTTTACCAAACAGATATCCTTGGGCGAAATCGCAGCCCAGCGCCTGAAGGCTTTTTAGTTGTTCCTGCGTTTCAACACCTTCAGCAACAGCCTTCATATTGAGGGATTTCGCCATGCCGGTGATCAGTTTGATGATATTAAGTGCATCTTCCTGTGTGGATATTGAATGGACAAACGACTTGTCTATTTTAATTTTATCGAAGGCAAGCCTGCTCAGGCGCGAAAGGGAAGAATATCCGGTGCCAAAATCATCGATGGAGATTTTTACACCCATGGCTCTGAGTTTGTTAAGTGTGTTCATCGGCGTCGTACTCTCAGTGAAGAGAGAGGATTCTGTTACTTCCAGTTCAAGACGATCGGCTGGGAGTCCAGTTTCTTTCAGAATAGACAGTACGATACCGACAAAGGCTTTGCTGCTTAGCTGGACAGGAGAGACATTCACTGAAATTTTAGCCGGAACCGCCCAACAAGCCGCTTCCCGGCAGGCAATTTCAAGCACAGCTTTCCCCATCTCATTAATCATTCCGGTTTTTTCAGCAACAGGAATAAAGTTATCCGGCGACAGGAGGCCCTTTAGAGGATGGAGCCAACGAATTAGGGCTTCATAGCTATAAATTTCCTGACTGAAGGAGTCAACAATGGGCTGATAATAAACCACGAATTCTTTGTTCACTATTGCCAATGCCATATCATGCTCAAGCGTTCTGCTTTCTTGTAGCTTTTCTAACATTCGTTGTCGGAAGACTTTTATCTTACCAGAGCCTTCACCTTTGGCTTCATAAAGGGCCAGATCGGCAAATTTATAAAGATAGTCGGAACGACGTTCAGTGTCTGAGATAACAATGCCAACACAGGTGGTTATGTTGATAATCGTGTTATAAATAGTGTAGGGCTGGCTGATAAATTCACATATTTTCTGGGCGCGCGAAACGGCGTGGCTTTCTGTCAGGCCGCTTGAGAGAAACGCAAATTCATCTCCACCCAGGCGATACAGCGTATCCGAGGTAAGGCTCATCGAAACCAGTCGGTCAGATATCTGGCGTAGCAACATATCACCGGCATCATGACCATACGTATCATTTACTTCTTTGAATCGATCTAAATCAAACAACATCACAGTCACAGAATCGTGATTTTTTTCTGCTCTCTCAATTGTTTTATTTAAATCGCTCCAGAATAGCTGACGGTTATTCATCTCGGTAAGAGAGTCATGGTAGACGTCATATTCCAGTTTAGCATTCTGCATTTGCAGTTTTTCTTTAGATTTCTGCAGTTCTTCGGCAAGACTCTTGACCTGCAGGTGCGCCCGCAGAATATTTCTGTTTTGATAGAAAATGAGCACGCCCAGAATCGCACTCAGTATTATCAGCAGCACAGAGGTTGCAGAATAAATATAGTACAGCGTCTGAATTTTTTGGTTGGCGTTATTGATCGAGTTAACATCTTTGTTTAACGCACCAGATGAAAGACGACCCAGTGGCGCATCCAGAGTATGCATTTTTTTCAGATAAGCCTGGAGTGCTAAACGGTTCATTTTCTCTAGATTAACATCCAGAAAACTAAGGGTATTTTCAAGTTTTACCGCCAGTTCACGGTGCGCTATATTGCTTTCGATGTAGCGCCCCAGGTCTCCTTCTTTTATCAAATCACTCTGGCTAAGCATAATGTCGAGGCGCATGCGTACATCATCGAGATTCATCGTATCATCGATAGTGTAAAGACCAAGCAACGATTCAAATCGGTAATATTGTGATACCAGCTGAGCAGCAGACCAGGAATCGGTGTAGTGAGTCAGTTTCTGTAACTCTTGTTGCCGTTCATGCACGAGGAAAGAGATATACCCGGTAGATATAAAAAGAAAAAAGATGATGCCAGCCAGTATTCTGTTCATGATGTTCCCCTGAACGCTTACTCAATATCCATACTACTGGCCTGCCATGCAGACCTTGAATAATAAATCTGATTATTCAGTTCTGGCATGCTGTCATAGGGGTACACAATGAATAACGGGCCTTTGTCACGGATGCGCATATATTTTCCGTTGATTTTTAACGCAAGGATAGCATTGTATTTTTTGAAATCACTAAGAGGGATTACGGTGGTGTAGTCATTGAGTGCAGTGACCTTAACAACAGAGCCGTTAGCCCCGACATAATCCATGAGCTTTTGTAGCGGAATACCCGTAAAGGTAGTACGCCCATTATACCAGGGGGAGGTGGTCTGGAAACTGACCATGCCCAGCTTCTCAAGGCTGGCGGTATCAAAAACGGCTTTCCCGTCTGCATTTGTATTTTCAATATTACCCGACAGCGTTAAAAGCACTTTACCGGTGGGCCTGGAAAGTTCACCTGCCCATAGCTGGGTGGAGAGTACAAAGCTTACCAACATGACCATTAACCGCATTCTTACCTCACCAATCAGCCGGATGTTAAAGAATTATAATTTAGATATCACGCTATTTATATATATTGCATGGGTATTATTGGTGTAATAACTTCAATGGCTTTTTAACTCTTTTAAATCAGTGGGTTATTTGTTGTCCGTTCTGCTGTGGTGCATTAAAAATGCTGGTGTGTTATTTGAGTAAAGC
Organism: Citrobacter sp. Cpo089; assembly: GCF_030332695.1. Classification (NCBI taxonomy): domain Bacteria; kingdom Pseudomonadati; phylum Pseudomonadota; class Gammaproteobacteria; order Enterobacterales; family Enterobacteriaceae; genus Citrobacter; species Citrobacter sp. Cpo089. The sequence goes on from NZ_JAOWHJ010000055.1 coordinate 9,713, forward strand.
TAAATTTCACTATGTATGTACAAAAATAAATCATCTATTTACTCAGTGCCAATAAATACGCACGAAAATAAAGGTTTATTTTTTCACTGCGGCTGGATTTGGTTGTTTACTGGTAGGTAACTATATCGGGCACGAAGCCGCCTTTAGTGGAGCGGGAACGCTTCGTGTCGGTAATCAAGGACAGAAATTCTATACGCGGCAAGTGTGGTCTATCTGAACCCGTTTATTCACCCGCCTGAGCTGACTGGCGGGCATACAGATAGGCGGTGGCCCTCGATACGCCCAGATGCTGCGCTACTGTGTCCATAGATTTGCGTACGTTCAGCAAACCGTCCTGGCGTAATTGTTGAATCAGCAGCTTACGGTCTTGAGGTTTAAGGGCTCGGGCCGTCGTCGCGCGTTTAGCGGCAAAGTCATCAATACGCTGGCGGATGACTTCATTACTGCCGGGATCGATATGTTCCTTAATGGGGGAATTTTCAGTTTCAGTAAAACGCGCAAGAGCACTCTGCATACCACGGAACAGCGTCATATCGACATTCAGGCAAAGTGCCGCTACGTATTTGCCGTCTTCGTCCTTGATGCCAATGGAGGTACTTTTCACCGGGCGGCCATCGGCAAACTGATTACTGTAGTTCGCAATGATGCTGGGAAAGTCAGGTGATGCGATTCTCGCCAGGCCAAGCTCGGTTGCTGGCTGGCCGGGTTGACGTCCGGACAGATTATTATGGATGGACAAAATGGCATGTTCAGGATTTTTGAGGTCATGAACCACCACTTCGCAAAATGGAGAGAAGGTCTCACTCAATCCCCTGGCGATAGTATCAATTTGGCTGAGAAGCGAGTTATTGTCGGTTTTTGGCATGCCAGTCTCCTGCGGTGATGTCTGTTGCCATGATTGCGAGCAGTTTACAGTGACCTGGGAGCGTTTTTCCAGACGGGAGTGTACAGACAGTAAAAGTAGGGTATCTGCATGGCAGATACCCTGTTTATCATCCGGCCAGAAATTCACTGTAGCGACTGATATCCACGTTTCCGCCGCTGATGATAATGCCGATTTTCTTGCCGCGAAGTTCAGCTTTACGCGCTCTGGCGGCAGCAAAACCCAGACACCCGGTCGGCTCTACGACGATTTTCATACGTTCAGCGATAAATTTCATTGAGGCAACTAACTCAGCGTCTGAAACAGTCAGAATATCGTTCACGTTTTGCTTGATAATCTGAAACGTATAGTTCCCGAGATGTTGAGTCTGAGCACCGTCAGCAATGGTTTTGGGCGTATCGATATGAACTATTTTTCCACTTCGGAACGACTGTTGACCATCGTTACCCGCCTCAGGTTCGACACCATAGATGATGCAGTCAGGAGACAGATGTCTGGCCGCCAGGGCGGATCCTGAGAGCAGGCCGCCACCGCCCAGACACACGAAAAGGGCGTCTAACTGACCCACTTCTTCAATCAGCTCTTTTGTGGCGGTGCCCTGGCCTGCGATCACGTGCGGATGGTCATAAGGGGGGATCAGCGTTAACCCCTGTTTCTCTGCCAGGTCCCGACCAATTTTTTCACGATCTTCAGTATAGCGATCGTAAGTTACCACTTTTCCGCCATAGCCTTTCGTCGCCGCAACTTTGGCCGCCGGGGCATCATGCGGCATGATAATTGTTGCTGGAATGCCCAACAACTTTGCCGACAGGGCAATGGCCTGTGCATGGTTGCCGGAAGAAAACGTCACGACGCCCGCAGCGCGTTGTTGTGGGGTGAACTGGCGTAGCGCATTCATAGCGCCGCGAAATTTGAAGGCGCCCATTCTCTGGAAGTTTTCGCACTTAAAGAAGACTTCCGCGCCAAATTCTTCGTTAACCGTTCGGGAGGTCATCACCGGCGTTTTGTTAGCATAATCTGCGATGCGCTCTGCCGCAGCGGCAACATCGTTATAATCAGGCAGTGTCATTTCAGTCATTGTTGTTCACCTGTATGTTGTTAAACGTCACGCTTGCGGGGCCAACGCAATAGCTTCAACTTCCAGCGCAAAACCATAATGAAGTTCCGCAACACCTGCTACTGCACGGGATGGACGGAAATCGCCGATCCACTCTCCATAGATTTTGTTAAACGTCGGCCACTGGTTCATATCCGTCACATAGACGCGAACAGACACCAGATGCTGACGTGATGCCCCAGCACCAGCCAGACAAGCATCAATATTCTTGAGTACCAGCCGGGTTTGATCTTCAAAAGAGGCATCCGCTTTTTTCTCGCCGTCGAAAGTGACCGGCAACTGCCCGGAAATGAAGACGAATCCGCCAGCCGTTGTACTGTGCGAGTAATGACCTGCTGGCGGGAAGCTTCCAGCAGATGAGTTCAGTGTAATGTCCGCGGTCATATGAGAATCTCCAGTCGCATTTTGTGATTCATTTTGTATAAAATAATACTGTTTGTATTATTTTATACGCCTTTATGCCACTTCCTGCTAGAGATAGTTTTCGCGAGTGATGATTTTGTGAACTATTGCAAACTTGGCACACGCTATAGCGCAATCGCGAGGTGACGAAAGAGGGGGATCGCTTTTGATGAGGGGAAAGCCGGGGGGAAATGAAGAAACGCCCCGGGAGGGGCGTCTAAGGCAAAAGTTTAGCTGATATGACCGTGGTTAATTTTACTTAACGGTTCATTGATATCGAAGATTTTGAACGTTACTTCCTCCACACCCAGGTGCTTCAGGCGGGCGGTATGCTTTTTGATATAGGCCTGAGCGGTGTCTTCGTTCTGGAACAGGTAGATGCCACCCGCTTCGTGATTTGCTTCGTTCTCGGTCCAGATTTTCCAGATGAACCCCGGCTCCTGGTTGATTGATTCGGCCAGTTCAACGAGCTGATTCGACATCTCAGCCCCAAACGGACCATGAAAATCAAAGTGTATCTGCACGAGTTTGTTCGACATAAATCCTCCATGGATTGGTTATTTTGGGTAAGCGCTAGCGCAACAGCACTTTACCGGTCAGATAAGTTATCGCCTGCCCACTGATATAAACACGCGTTCCTGCTAACTGACAGCGTAAATCCCCGCCGCGTTCAGAGACCTGGCGTGCCAGCATCTGTGTTTTATTCAGTTTTCCAGCCCAGTAAGGGATCAGCATGCTATGTGCCGAGCCTGTGACCGGGTCTTCCGCGACGGCTTCACCCGGGCAAAAGAAACGGCTGACAAAATCGTATTCACCGTCACCCGGCGCGGTGATGCATACCATTTTCCCCAGCGGCAGCATGGCGTGGATGTTTGGGCGCACAGCCTCAACCTGCTGTTGATTTTCCAGCACCACCATGTAATCTCTTGCCACACGCACCTCTTTGTATTCGGTGATGCCTAATGTTTCCAGCAGTAAAGCTGGCGGCACGGCAGATTCGCTTGGCCAGGCTGGAAAATCAAGCGTCAGCCATTCACCGCAGCGCGTGACCGTCAGCGGTCCCACAAAGCGGGTAGCAAATTGGATTTTCGTATCTGGGTAATCCAGATGTTCAAAGATGACATGCGCGGCGGCAAGCGTGGCATGCCCACAAAGATTGATTTCACCCTGAGTGGTAAACCAACGCAGCTCAAAACCATTCTCATCGGCGACAAAAAAAGCGGTTTCTGACTGGTTATGCTGCTGCGCCATCTTTAATAATGTTTCATCGGGCAACCAGTCCGTGAGCGGACAGACTGCTGCGGCATTACCGCCAAACGTCGTGGTGGTAAAGGCATCCACCATGTAAAAATTGATTTGTTGCACAGAGTAACCCTCTCATCGCACTCAGGATAAATCACACTCTACCATGCCAGCCATTGGGTCAATGCTCAGATTCGCCACTGTGGTGAAAATTCGTTATCATCCGTTCCCACACCTCATTCTGGCCGCCTGATGTCTACGATCCTCGATACCTTTATTGCCCCGCCTTGCCATGACGAGATAGAGACCCTCTATCAGGACGAGCATCTGCTGCTCATCAATAAACCCAGCAGGTTGCTTAGCCTGTCGGGCAAAAATCCGCAGAATCTCGATTCGGTACATCACCGGCTGGTACAGATTTACCCTGGCTGCACGCTGGTACATCGGCTTGATTTCGGCACTTCTGGGCTGATGGTGGTCGCTCGTAACAAGGCTATCAACGCCGCGCTTTGCCAGCAGTTCAGCCAGCGTACGGTCACTAAGGTGTACAGCGCGCTGTTATGCGGGCATCTGGAAAACGACGAAGGGGTTATCGATGCAGCGATTGCTAAAGACCCGGCGCTGTTTCCATTGATGTCGATTTGTGCTCTCAACGGCAAACCCGCACGCTCGCGCTATCAGGTTGTCGAGCGTTTTTATCATCGTCAGGAAGAGGGGACGCTGCTCCCCTTGACGCGGGTACAACTGACCCCTGAAACCGGGCGCACCCATCAACTACGGATCCATTGTCAGCAGTTAGGACATCCCATTTTAGGATGTGATTTGTATGGCGGGCGTTTGCTGCCTGGCACTGAACAAACGCCGCGATTGATGCTGCATGCCAGTGAACTGCATTTCAGGCATCCCATTAGTGAAGCGTGGATGAACGCCAAAAATGACAGCCCGTTTTGAGGCGAAAAAAAGCCGCCTGGCGGCGGCTTTTATGAGGTTATCGCGCAGCGCGTTGTAAAATAACCGCTGACGGCTGGCGTTGTAGAAACCGCATCCGCAGCATCATCAGTATCGCCGCAGAGGTCAGGCCGATAATAAAGCCCATCCAGAATCCCGCTGGTCCCATCCGGTCAACTACCAGATCGGTAAGCGCCAGAATATAACCGCTCGGCAGACCCAGCACCCAGTATGCCGTAAAGGTAATAAAGAAAATGGAACGCGTATCTTTATAACCACGCAGGATCCCGCTGCCAATAACCTGGATAGAGTCCGAAATTTGATACACCGCGGCCAGTAACATGAGCTGAGCCGCCAGGGCGACAACTTCCGGGTTATTGTTATAGAGCAGGGCAATATGCTCGCGGAATGTCACGGTGAAAATCGCCGTTACGACAGCCATGCAGACACCAACACCCAGACCCGTTCTGGCTGCAGTTTGCGCATCCAGCGTGGAGCCCTGGCCCAGACGATAGCCGACACGAATGGTGACGGCGGCAGCCAGAGACATCGGCAGGACGAACATTAACGAGCTGAAGTTCAGTGCGATTTGGTGTCCGGCTACGTCGACAATCCCCAGTGGAGAAACCAGTAGCGCGACCACCGCAAACAACGTCACTTCGAAAAATAACGCCAGCGCGATAGGTAAACCCAGCTGTACCAGACGCTTCATTACTGCGGTGTCAGGTTTCTGGAAACCACCCTCATTACGGATATCGCGCATTGAACGCGCACGTTTGATGTAAGAGAGCATGGCGATAAACATCACCCAGTAAACCGCTGCTGTTGCCACACCACAACCCACGCCACCCAGTTCCGGCATGCCTAAATGCCCATAGATGAAAACATAGTTAACTGGAATGTTCACCAGCAGGCCGAGAAATCCCATCACCATCGCCGGTTTAGTCTTTGCTAATCCTTCGCACTGGTTACGGGCTACCTGGAAGAACAGATAACCCGGTGCGCCCCACAGCAGGGCACGCAGGTAGCCAACGGCTTTATCCGCCAGCGCCGGGTCGATGTTATGCATGGAGCGAATAATGTACCCCGCATTCCATAGCACAACCATAATCAGCACGGAGACGCTGCCCGCCAGCCAGAAGCCCTGACGTATTTGATGGGCGATACGGTCGCGGCGTCCGGAACCATTGAGTTGCGCAATTACCGGCGTCAACGCCAGCAGTAGTCCGTGACCAAACAGAATGGCCGGTAGCCAGATGGACGTACCAATGGCGACTGCCGCCATATCCGTCGCGCTGTATCCGCCCGCCATGACGGTATCAACGAATCCCATTGCGGTTTGAGCGATTTGCGCAAGAATCACCGGAATTGCCAGAGCTAATAACTGACGCGCTTCACTTACATACTTTTGCACGTGTACACCACTATATTGTTGTTATTTGAGAGACTAAAAAAGCCGCCTTATATGGCAGCAAGGAGAAAAAGCAGGGGAAATTTCAGTCTATTGTAGCGAGGAATACGTAATTCTCCAGTGAAAAAACAGGCGCTGGTGGCGCATTGCTGGCAACCTGAATTTCCACCTGCTATTGTGCTGTGCAGAGATGTCTTAATTGAGTTCAGGAGTAGGAAGTATGTTTACGGGTATTGTGCAGGGCACCGCAAAATTGGTGTCCATTGATGAAAAACCAAATTTTCGTACGCATGTTGTGGAGTTGCCTGAATATATGCTGGATGCGCTGGAGACCGGCGCATCGGTTGCCCACAATGGGTGCTGCCTGACGGTCACCGAAATTAACGGTAACCAGATAAGCTTCGACCTGATGAAAGAAACGCTGCGTATCACCAACCTGGGCGATCTGAAGGTCGGAGATTTGGTTAACGTTGAACGTGCGGCAAAATTCAGTGATGAGATTGGCGGACATTTAATGTCGGGCCATATTATGACCACTGCCGAAGTGTCGAAAATTCTGACCTCGGAGAATAACCGTCAGGTGTGGTTTAAAGTCCAGGATCCGTCGCTGATGAAATATATCCTGTACAAAGGATTTATTGGTATTGACGGTATCAGTCTGACGGTCGGTGAAGTGACGCCGACGCGTTTTTGTGTGCATTTGATTCCGGAAACGCTGGAGCGTACTACGCTTGGCAAGAAAAAGCTGGGCGCGCGGGTTAATATCGAAATCGATCCCCAAACGCAGGCGGTGGTTGATACCGTTGAACGTGTCCTGGCGGCGCGTGAAAGCGCCATCAGCAACATAACGGGCGAAGCGGGAGCCTAAGCCTGAGAGTAAAGCCCCCGTTGCTACGGGGGCGAAAACGATTAGCGGGGAACGCGCAGACCGTGTTCAACACCGCGGGAAAATACCACTTGCCATAGCTGAATGTCACGAGCACGAAACGCCCCGGCGCAGGCGTTCAGATAATAGCTGAACATCCGTTTGAAACGTTCGGTATAGTTATCGGCGATTTCAGGCCAGGAGTTCATGAAACGCTCGTGCCATGCCATCAGCGTCGTGTCGTAATCCGCGCCAAAATTATGCCAGTCTTCCATCACAAAATGCGGTTCGCTGGCGTTGGCAATCTGGCGAACTGACGGCAAACACCCGTTTGGGAAGATATACTTATTGATCCACGGATCAACGTTATTGTCGGTTTTTTTGGAGCCGATGCTGTGCAGTAAAAAGAGACCATCCGGTTTTAAATTACGATCGACCACCTCAAAATAGGTGGCGTAGTTCTTCGGTCCAACATGTTCAAACATGCCGACGGAGACAATGCGGTCGAATTTGTCGTTCAGGTCGCGATAATCCTGCAGCAAAATGGTGACATCCAGCCCAGCGCAACGTTCCTGTGCCATTTTCTGCTGTTCTGCCGAAATGGTCACACCCACCACGCTCACACCATATTGCGATGCCATAAACTGGGATAAACCACCCCAGCCACAGCCAATATCAAGCACCCGCATTCCTGGCTTCAGTTGCAATTTTTCAGCAATCATTTTGAGCTTCGCCTGTTGGGCAGATTCCAGAGTGTTGGCATCTTTCCAGTAGGCGCAGGAATACTGCATATAGGGGTCAAGCATGCGGGTAAAGAGATCGTTGCCCAAATCGTAATGTTCTTTGCCGACCATCCACGCACGTTTTTTGGTCTGTAAATTGAACAGGCGAGCCGTGGCGATACGTAGCGTATCTTTAAAGTGGCGGGGGAGTTGGTTTTCAAGACCGGCACGCAAGACTTTACTAAAAAACATGTCCAGCCGGTCGCATTCCCACCAGCCATCCATATAACTTTCACCCAACCCTAACGATCCTTCCTGCAATACGCGTTTGAAAAAATCGGGGTTCTTTACTCGAATATCAGCCGGTGCAGGGCCATTAATGGCAATGCCTGCACGGCTCAATAATTCATTGGTAATGCGGTACCAGTCATCATCCGGTACGCTGACGTCTTCTATACATGATGAACTCATAGCTTCTCCATCACTGGTCGGTGATCAGAACCTTAAAACAGCGTAGACGCTTTTTTGGGCTTTGTGAGAAATCTCACGGAATTAATCCGCGAATCTATAATCCGACGTAGAACAGAGGAAGGGAGAAACCCTTGCCGAAAAGGCCATCCGTGGTAAAACGGGAACGTTCTTGTCCCCGTTAACGCATTAAAATTATCGTTTTTTTAACAACTGAAAATCAGTATATGCCTGAATTTTTGACGATTCAACCGATAATTGTTAGCGGGCTAACTAAATGCCCGCAACCATTATTAGTGCGACTCTCCGTGGGCAACTTGCGCATGATCATCTGTTTGCGGGGCGTCAGTTTTCTGCGATTGCATTTTGTAACCCACAGCAGCCAGCAATACTGTTGTCAGCATAACGCTGGTGGTGGTGAGCAGCGGGGTGGCAATCAACCAGGAAACGACAAGGCTTGCCAGGAAGCATAAACCCAGTTGCAGCGTATTCTGCAATGCGGCTGCGCGTCCCGTGGCCTGTGGGAAAGGGCGTAATGCCTGCGCGACAACGATAGGGTAGATTGCGCCGTTCGCAATCGCCATAACGCAGAATGGGATCAGGATTTCAGCCAATGCAACATGATGAATAAAACCGGTCGCCCAGGTGCCTACAACGCTGAAGGCATACAGGATGAGTAACCAGGGCAGCAGCTGATGACCCTGCCATTTTTGCAGCGCTGCACGACAGCCGTAACCACCAATTAAGAAGGCGATAGTTTGCGGAACATAGCTCAGACCAATTACCGCTGGGCTATAACCCATTTCGCTGAGGATGAACGGGGAACCCGTCAGCCATGCGAAAAAGCTCGCGGAACAGGCGGCATAAATCAGCACGTTTCCACGGTAAGTTTTCGAGCGCAGCAAGGTGGCGAAAGTCAGTTTATCCTGGCTGTCATCGCGTGCTTTAGCCGTTGGCTTTAGACGCAGAGCCGGAAGCATCAGAATCAGAGTAATGGCAAACAGAGTGGCAAAAATGGCCTGCCAGGAAAAATGTACCAGTATCCAACTGCCTAATAGCGGGGCGAGTGCAGGAGATAACCCGACCAGCGGCATAATGGTGGCAAAGATGCGGTTTACTTTTTGTGAAGGATAATAATCGGTAACCAGCGCTTGCCAGATAACCGATGCCGCACAGACGCCAACGGCCTGAACAAATCGCAGTACCAGTAGACCAGTGGCGTTTTCAACCCACAGCATGCCCAGGCTGCCCAGTGCGAAGATAGATAAACCCAGCAGCAAAATAGGCTTGCGACCATAGTGGTCCGAAAGCGGTCCCCACAGTAGTTGTGCGACGGCAAAACCGGCTAAGAACAAGCTCAGGCTGGCGCTGACGGCAGATGCAGGTGTTTGCAGATCGGACTGAATAGCAGCAAAGGCGGGTAGATACATATCCGTTGCCAGAAAACCAAGCACGCTAAGACCAGCCAGCCAGACTAAAAACCCTTTCCCAGGTTGCATCATCATTTCTCTTTTTTAGCAGTAGAACAATGCCGCTGAGTGTAGTGAGTGTAATTCTCGCTGTGAAACGCTAATATTTGCTTACTGATTTCAAATTTTTTGCAGGCAGAATATGTGGTCGGAATATTCACTTGAAGTGGTTGATGCGGTTGCGCGTAACGGTAGCTTTAGTTCGGCCGCGCAGGAGCTGCACCGTGTACCTTCGGCGGTAAGCTACACCGTGCGCCAGCTGGAAGAGTGGCTGGCGGTGCCACTTTTTGAGCGACGCCATCGGGATGTTGAATTAACGCCTGCCGGGGCATGGTTTTTAAAAGAAGGCCGCTCTGTTATCAAAAAAATGCAGATCACGCGCCAGCAATGTCAGCAAATTGCTAACGGCTGGCGCGGACAGCTGGCGATCGCCGTCGATAACATTGTCCGCCCGGATCGTACCCGACAGATGATCGTGGATTTCTACCGTCACTTTGATGATGTGGAATTGTTAGTTTTTCAGGAAGTGTTTAACGGCGTGTGGGACGCACTGTCTGATGGACGCGTGGAACTGGCCATCGGTGCCACACAGGCCATTCCGGTCGGGGGGCGCTATACCTTCCGCGATATGGGAATGCTGAGCTGGAGCTGCGTGGTAGCCAGCCATCATCCACTGGCGTCAATGCCTGGACCGCTAAGTGATGACACGTTGCGCAACTGGCCGTCACTGGTGCGCGAAGATACCTCCCGAACATTGCCGAAGCGTATTACCTGGCTGCTGGACAACCAAAAGCGCGTAGTCGTGCCGGACTGGGAATCCTCAGCGACCTGTTTGTCCGCGGGATTGTGCGTGGGCATGGTACCGACGCATTTTGCCAAACCGTGGATCGATAGCGGCAAATGGGTTGCGCTGCAACTGGAGAACCCTTTTCCTGATGCCGCATGCTGCCTGACATGGCAGCAGAACGATACGTCACCGGCATTGAGTTGGCTGCTGGACTATTTAGGGGATAGTGAAACGTTGAACAAGGAATGGCTGCGGGAGCCAGATGAGACTCCCGCACAACAGGCTTAACGGCGGTAATCGCGGAACGGACCGTCGGCAACGGAGCGACGCTCAACCAGGCGCGGATGCACCTCGATAGACTGTGACTCTTCACGTTTATTCACGATACGGTCTAACAGCATGTTGAAGGCCGTTTCACCCAGTGAATCCTTCGGCTGGTGAATGGTCGTCAAGGCCGGCGTGAAGAAGCGGGCGTTGCGCACGTTGTCGTAGCCGATGAGTGAGACATCCTGCGGTACGCGCAGTCCCATTTCGTCAGCGGCGCACAGCGCACCCATTGCCATAATATCGCCACCGCAGAAGACCGCGGTCGGACGATGAGACTGCGACAGAATTTGCTGCATGGCGCGATAGCCGGATTCAGGCTCAAAATCGCCCTGGACAATCCAGTTTTCAGGCACTTTAATCAGCGCTTCTTCCATCGCTTTCATAAAGCCAGCCAGACGCCCGGCCCCGGTGTTACGTTCCATTGGGCCAGGGATCACGCCAATCTCACGATGACCGCGTTCTACCAGATACCGGCCCGCCATGTAACCGCCTTCGAAGGCGTTATCAATGACCGTATCGGTAAAGTCGGCTTTTGCTTCGCCCCAGTCCATGACGACCATCGGGATATGGCGATACTCTTCGAGCATCGAAAGCAGAGACTCCGGATACTCAGAACACATCACCAGCAGACCATCAACGCGCTTTTGCGCCATCATCGACAGATAAGCCTGCTGCTTTTCGAGACTGTTCCATGCGTTACCCAGGATCAGGGTATAGCCTTTCTGGAAACAGTTTTTCTCAACGGCTTCGATAATTTCGGCGAAATAGGCCGCTTCGCTGCTGGTCGCCAGCAAGCCGATAGACTTGGTGTGATTTACCTTCAGGCTGCGGGCAACTGCGCTCGGAGAATAGTGCAGTTCTTTGATTGCTGCCCAGACAGCATTACGTGTTTCTTCCGCGACAAAGCGCGTCTTGTTAATTACGTGTGATACGGTTGTAGTGGAAACGTTTGCTCGCTTCGCTACATCTTTAATTGTTGCCATTACATCTCACTCCAGACCATATCCTAAGCTCCTGAGAATACTCCAGGTAAACGTTTGCCTTTACACACCCTTATCGCAACGTAAGGGTTGCGGCACGCCGGGAAAACGACACGGAACGTCAGGAAGGGGTCAATGGCCGGTACGCTAATCAAGTAAGCGTGGAATTTTGTCTGATCTTAACGAAAAGGGGAAGAGTTAAAAGCAGTTATCAATATAAATCGTGAGAGATTTTTGCTTTCAAGTGTGTAAAAATGCGCAATATCACTTTTTGTGTGGGAATAAAAAGGAGAAAACTTGATGAGCACCGATCTGAAATTTTCGTTAGTGACTACCATTATTGTTCTGGGTTTGATCGTCGCGGGTGGTCTGACCGCAGCGCTGCATTGATTTCCCCGAGGGAGTTAGCTCTCCCTCATCCCTTCGACTCGTTTTTCCCCTCTATTGTTTGCGAATAAGCAAAAGTCTTTTGCAGTTTTGTTAACTTTATTAATTTTGCGATCAATGTCATGCTTTTGACTCTTATTTTATGTCGTGCCACGGCTCGACGATACGGAGTCGAAATATGAAAATCAATTACCCTCTACTGTCGCTGGCAATCGGGGCGTTTGGTATTGGCACCACCGAGTTTTCGCCAATGGGGTTATTGCCCGTCATTGCCAAAGGTGTGGACGTCTCGATTCCGGCGGCTGGCATGCTGATCAGCGCTTATGCAGTAGGTGTGATGGTAGGTGCACCGCTGATGACATTGCTGCTGTCTCATCGTGCGCGACGTAATGCTTTGATATTCCTGATGGCGATTTTCACGCTGGGTAATGTGCTTTCGGCTATCTCGCCGGATTACACCACGCTGATGCTATCGCGTATTTTGACCAGTCTTAACCATGGAGCCTTTTTTGGTCTCGGTTCTGTGGTTGCAGCCAGTGTGGTACCCAAACATAAGCAGGCCAGCGCTGTGGCAACGATGTTTATGGGGTTAACTATCGCCAATATTGGCGGCGTTCCGGCGGCGACCTGGCTTGGTGAAACCATCGGCTGGCGCATGTCGTTTATGGCCACTGCAGGGCTGGGCGTCATTGCGATGGTCAGCCTGTTCTTCTCATTACCCAAGGGTGGAGCAGGAGAGCGCCCGGATGTCCGTAGCGAACTGGCGGTACTTATGCGCCCGCAGGTGCTGTCGGCGTTACTGACTACCGTACTGGGTGCTGGGGCGATGTTTACGCTGTATACCTACATCTCGCCGGTTCTGCATACTATCACTCATGCTACACCGGCATTTGTTACCGGGATGCTGGTGTTGATAGGTGTTGGCTTCTCGATCGGTAACTATTTTGGCGGCAAACTGGCTGACCGTTCAGTCAACGGTACGCTAAAAGGCTTTTTACTGCTGCTGATGGTTATTATGCTGGCCATTCCTTTCCTTGCGCGTAATGAGTTGGGAGCGGCGGTCAGTATGGTGGTCTGGGGCGCGGCGACGTTTGCGGTCGTTCCACCGTTGCAGATGCGTGTGATGCGCGTTGCCAGCGAAGCACCTGGATTATCATCGTCAGTCAATATTGGCGCGTTTAATCTGGGGAACGCACTGGGGGCTGCGGCCGGTGGGGCGGTAATATCTGGCGGCCTGGGCTACAGTTTTGTGCCGGTAATGGGGGCGATTGTGGCGGGTCTTGCGCTGCTGCTGGTGTTCATTTCCGCAAGAAGACAGCCTGAAGAGGCTTTCACTACCGCGAATTAATGCAAAAACGCAGAAGGAAGTCCTTCTGCGTTATCTTTTTTATGCTGCGAAGTTCTTCGCAACAAATTCCCAGTTCACCAGTGCCCAGAAATGTTCCAGGTAGCCAGGACGAGCATTGCGATAATCGATGTAGTAGGCGTGTTCCCATACGTCAACGGTCATCAGCGGCGTCGCGTCGGTGGTCAGCGGAGTACCTGCGTTGGAGGTGGAGACGATAGCCAGTTTGCCATCCGTTCCTTTAACCAGCCAGGTCCAGCCAGAACCGAAGTTTTTGATAGCGGCATCGGTGAATTGCGCTTTGAAATCTGCAAAGCTGCCAAAGGAAGCGGCGATTGCATCGGCCAGTTTTCCGGTCGGTTCACCACCTGCGTTTGGTGCCAGGCAGTTCCAGTAGAACGTGTGGTTCCATACTTGTGCTGCGTTATTGAATACACCGCCTTCAGAGCTACGAACGATCTCTTCCAGTGATTTGCCTTCAAACGCCGTGCCTTTAATCAGATTGTTCAGATTGGTCACGTAAGTTTGATGGTGTTTGCCATAGTGATATTCCAGCGTTTCGGCAGAAATGTGCGGTGCCAGAGCATCTTTGGCATACGGTAATGCAGGTAATTCAAACGACATTGCTTCTCTCCTTATTATTTATATTGAGTACACACAATAGCCTCATTGTGAGTAAGGATAGGGTAGCAAATTGAAAGGTTATGCAAAAGAAGAACTTACCCTACAGTATGTTCTGTAGGGTAAGTTTTTAGCGAATTGTTTTTGGCGTCATTACCCGACGAGCGCCAACATAGTGGCGCTGCCAGTAATCTTCGCTCAGAGAGGTGATTTGAATTTCCTGCCCGCTGCGCGGTGACTGAATAAACTTACCGTTGCCGACGTAGACGCCGACGTGATCGGCTGTGCCGCGACCCTGGGTACGAAAGAATACCAGATCGCCATTTTTCAGTTCGCCACGTTCAATTGGTGCGGCATCACGCAGATGGTACATTTCATTCGCGGTACGCGGAATGCGGAACTTCACCAGATCTTTATAGGCGTAATAAACCAGACCGCTGCAGTCAAACCCGGTTCTTGGCGAGGAGCCGCCCCAACGATAAGGTTTACCGATTTGGTTCATCAAGGTGGACATCGCTGTTTTAGTCGCTTTCTGCACTTTCACTTTATGTGCGTCAGCAAGCGTAGTCGGTGCAGTGGTTTTCACCTTCACGCAGCGTGGTTTATGACCTTTGCGCGGTGTGCATTTTTCCGTCCAGGTAACGGCTGCGGTTTGTGCTGCGGCAGTTTTACCACGGCGATTTGCAGTTTTAGTCGACTTTGCCGGAGTGGCAGTGCGTTTTTTAGAAGAGGAAGCGGTTTTGGTGCTGGTTTTGCTGGTGGTCTTTGTCGCCGTTTTCTTACTGGTCTTTGTTGTTTTTTGGCTGGTTGTTGCGCTTTTCTTTTTATCTACCGTTTTGATGGTGTGAGAATTGGTAGGTGTCGTCCTGGCCTGCTTGGAAGCATGAGCCATAGGCGTAAAGGGCAGTGTAGTAAAAAGCAAAGCACAGAGCGTGATCGAGATTCGGTTTATCCGCGCCACTGAGCAGTCCTCTGGTAAGGCAGGTCTATCGTGCCTGCGTGTGATTTTCAAAACTTGATGATTCTAATCTATAGAAAGAGGGAAAGTTAATAGCTTTTTTTGTTTAAAACTATGTTTCGTAACCGACCGCAAAAAAAAACAGCAATTAACGTTTGAGTTGGTGAACGGATAATCAAATCCACATGTTTGAAGGGGATAAGTGAGATTGTGAATGCAACTTTTAGCGTCAGGGGATAAAATAATAACGCGTAATGAAAATGTTATTTTCCGTTGCCTGTCTGACCCGTTACAATGTCAGACTACTGCCGTAAAAGAAGTTTAAGGAAGCAAGATAATGAGCACCACTATCGAAAAAATCCAGCGCCAGATCGCTGAAAACCCGATTCTCCTGTACATGAAAGGTTCCCCTAAACTGCCAAGCTGCGGTTTCTCCGCACAGGCTGTGCAGGCGCTGTCAGCCTGTGGTGAACGCTTTGCTTACGTTGATATTCTGCAGAACCCGGATATTCGCGCCGAACTGCCGAAATACGCAAACTGGCCGACCTTCCCGCAACTGTGGGTTGATGGTGAGCTGGTTGGCGGTTGTGACATTTTGATCGAAATGTACCAGCGCGGTGAGTTGCAGCAGCTGATTAAAGAAACAGCAGCGAAATACAAAACCGAAGAGCCGGACGCTGAGTAATACCAGCAGAAGTAAAAAAGCGACCTGAAATGGTCGCTTTTTTTATATCGCCGTTACGCTTCTTCAGGCACGGGAAGAGGCCAACCGCCGAGACGTTTCCAGCGGTTAACGATTTCGCAAAACAGCACGGCCGTACGTTCGGTGTCATACAGCGCCGAGTGCGCCTGATTCCCGTCAAACTCCATTCCCGCCGCTAGGCACGCTTTTGATAACACAGTCTGCCCCAGAGACAGGCCGCTTAATGCCGCCGTATCAAAGGTTACAAATGGGTGGAATGGATTACGTTTGAGTGAGGCGCGTTCTGCTGCAGCCATCATGAAACTGTGGTCGAACGTAGCGTTATGCGCCACCATGATCGCCCGATTGCAGCCGCTGTCTTTAATGCCTTTACGCACCATTTTGAAGATGGCATGCAGAGCATCATATTCGCTGACCGCACCGCGTAGCGGATTGTTAGGGTCAATACCGTTAAAGGCGAGCGCTTCCGGTTGCAAATTGGCACCTTCAAACGGCTCTACGTGGAAATGTAACGTCGTGTCCGGCATCAGCCAGCCTTGTTCATCCATTTTCAGTGTGATGGCGGCAATCTCAAGCAGCGCATCGGTTTTGGCATTGAACCCTGCGGTTTCGACATCAATGACGACAGGATAAAAACCACGAAAACGGTCACACAGACCGGAAAGTTGAGCGTTATCGGACATCTGGGTCTCTTAATACGGGAAAATTGCAGCGCGTATTATGGCAAAATGATGAGTATAAAACTATGGGCACAGACGATCTGCGCCCGAGGGGGAGATTAATCGCCCAGGCCGCGCCCGGCGTCTTTCTCTTCGATCAGCTCAATTTTGTAGCCGTCCGGATCTTCAACGAACGCAATCACTGTGGTGCCGCCTTTTACTGGACCTGCTTCACGCGTTACGTTACCGCCATTCTGGCGAATACGTTCACAGGCTTCAGCCGCGTTGTCTACGCTCAGGGCTATATGGCCATAGGCAGTACCCAGATCATACTTGTCGACACCCCAGTTATAGGTCAGTTCGATTACTGCTTCACTGGTTTCAGGACCGTAGCCGACAAAAGCCAGAGAGTACTTGTATTCAGGGTTTTCGCTGGTACGCAGCAGCTTCATGCCCAGCACGTTGGTATAAAACTCGATGGAACGCTGCAGGTCACCCACGCGCAGCATGGTATGGAGTAAACGCATCTTTTTCCCCTTCAAAAATGGCTAATACATTCAAAATGTTGTTTTAGTATAGCGGCGTTGTTACGCCGCTATCAATGGCAGAACGGAGATTGTGACGTTAGAGGGTAGGATAGTCGGTGTAACCTTCCGCGCCGCCGCCGTAGAAGCTCTCGGCACGTTGCGGATTCAGTTCTGCTTTGCGTTGCAGACGCGCCACCAGATCCGGGTTAGCAATATAGGCGCGACCAAAAGCAACGGCGTCGATCAGACCTTTCTCGATCAGCGCTTCTGCTTTTTCTGGGGTGTAAGCACCAGCACCAATGATAGGACCGTGGAAGCGTGCGCGAACTTTTTCGCGGAACGCATCGGAATACGGCTCGCCACCGGCCCAGTCCGGCTCAGACATGTGCAGGTAAGCGATTCCGCGCTTGCCCAATTGTTCAATCAGATACAGCGCATCGGCTTCTTCGTTCGGACCGTTGTCAACGTTCTGGAAAGTGCCAATCGGGGAGACGCGAATACCAATGCGATCGGCACCCCATTCTTTAATACCGGCGTCAACCACTTCCAGCACCAGACGCGCACGATTTTCGACGCTGCCACCGTATTGATCGGTACGCTGGTTAGACGTTGGCGACAGGAACTGGTGCAGCAGGTAGCCGTGGGCAGAGTGCAGTTCAACCATATCGAAACCTGCCACACGCGCATTGGCTATCGCCTGACGGAAGTCATTAACGATACCCGGAATCTCTTCTGTTTCCAGCGCACGTGGCATTGAAGTATCGGCACGCGTTGCCAGGCCGTTTTCATCACGTAGCGAGGTGCGGGTTCCAGCGCTAATCGCGGAAGGTGCAACTGGAGCTTGGCCGTTTGGCTGCAGACTGGCGTGAGAGATGCGTCCGGTGTGCCACAACTGGACAGCAATATGACCTTGCTCAGCGTGTACGGCAGCAGTGATTTTCTTCCATGCGGCAATTTGCGCTTCGCTGTGTAAGCCGGGTGCTCCGGCATAGCCTTTCGCCTGTGCGGAAATCTGCGTCGCTTCGCTGATGATAAGACCCGCGCTGGCGCGTTGACGGTAATACTCGGCCATCAGCGGAGTAGGGATGTCGCCAGGCTCAATACTGCGCAGACGCGTCAGTGGCGCCATAAATACGCGGTTTGCTGCCGTAATGGCACCCACTTTCAGTGGGGAAAACAGTTTTTCAGATGACATGTGATACTCCTGAATAGACCGGTCGTCTAGTAATAAAGAAAATAAAAACGCCTGTTAAACGGCAGGCGTTGTGATGATGTTTTTAACGTGCGCCAGCGCATTTTCCAGCGGAGTGGCGCTACGAGAAATCTTGGCCTGCAGGTTGGCGCCAAGCCACAGCGCATACAGTACCTGCGCCTGCTGTAACGGCTCGCCAACAAAAGACAGACAATGGCTGGCCTGACCTTTCTCCAGCGCCTGCGCTAACAGCACAATAATGTGCCGCGCGCCTTTATCCATCGCAGTGCGCATATCTTCTGACAGATCGCACACTTCGGCAGACAGTTTTACTGTTAAACAGCCGCTAATAATGCCGTGCTGGCTAAACTGGTTCAGGGTTTCCTGATAGTAGGCCAGAATGCGGTCGCGGTAGTTTCCCGCTCCCGTATCAAAGTGCGTAGCCAGTCGCCGATGATAGGCCGCATAGTGGCGTTCCAGCATCGCGACACCGAACGCTTCTTTAGAGCGAAAGTAATGATAAAACGAACCTTTGGGTACTTCAGCGGTTTTCAGTAGTTCGCTTAAACCCATGCCGGTGAAGCCGCGCTGCATACACAGCAGTTCGCCAGTCGCCAGCAGATGTTCGCGTGTATCGTGTTCAGTGATTTTGTTCATGAAAACGAGTGTAATAGACCAGTCGGTCTAATGCAATAGCGCTTGCGAGAAATTCAGTTAACGTCTTCAATATGTATATCAATCTTATTAAAGGAGGGGATGTGGCCGAACAGCTGGAGTTTTTCCCCGTCCAGAGCCCATGCCGTGGAATATGTCAGTCTGACGAACGCGGCTTTTGCCGTGGCTGTTTTCGCAGTCGGGATGAGCGTTTTAACTGGCAAAAGATGAGCGATACCCAAAAGCAGGAAGTGCTGCGGCTTTGTCGTCAGCGCCTGATGCGTAAATTACGAGCAAACAAAGCCAACCCTTCGGAAGAACCGCAACAACCTTCACTCTTTTAAAAGCGTAATTGCGTATACTCGATGCACATTCACTTAAAAGGAAGCTGCTATGGTTCAGCGTATTACTATTGCGCCGCAAGGCCCGGAATTTTCTCGCTTTGTGATGGGGTACTGGCGCCTGATGGACTGGAATATGTCCGCGCGCCAGCTAGTCAGCTTTATTGAAGAGCATCTGGATCTTGGCGTGACCACCGTCGATCACGCCGATATTTACGGTGGATACCAGTGTGAAGCGGCGTTTGGTGAGGCAATGAAGCTGGCTCCGCATTTGCGTGAAAAAATGCAGATTGTGACCAAATGCGGGATCGCGACGACGGCGCGCGCGGAAAATGCGCTGGGCCACTACATCACCGACAGTGCACATATTATTGCCAGTGCAGAAGAGTCGCTGAGGCTGTTGGCGACCGATCATATTGATCTGCTGCTGATCCACCGTCCCGATCCGCTTATGGATGCTGACGATGTCGCCGACGCTTTTAAAAAATTGCACCATAGTGGCAAAGTGCGTCACTTTGGCGTCTCCAACTTTACCCCTTCACAGTTTTCGCTGCTGCAATCGCGTCTGCCGTTTACTCTGGCGACCAACCAGGTAGAAATTTCGCCAGTACATCAGCCGCTCCTGTTGGATGGTACTTTAGATCAACTGCAACAGTTACGTATTCACCCGATGGCCTGGTCCTGTCTCGGCGGTGGTCGCCTGTTTAATGATGATGCTTTCCAGCCTTTACGTAATGAGCTTGCCGTGATCGCAGAAGAGTTGAATGCGCAGTCTATTGAACAGGTGGTATACGCCTGGATTTTACGTCTGCCGTCTCAGCCGCTGCCGATTATTGGCTCAGGAAAAATAGAGCGTGTACGTGCTGCCATTGAGTCTGAATCGCTGAACATGTCTCGCCAGCAATGGTTCCGCATTCGTAAAGCGGCGCTGGGTTACGACGTACCCTAATCGCGTTTTTGGCGCATCTCCGTTCAAATTTGTGTCACTGGTTTACACTTAACAATCAGACACCTTTTGGACGGAGGTCTTATGAAGCGTTTGAGTTTGGCCATTATCACTCTACTCGCCTGTGCAGGTGCGCAGGCTGCCAGTGAAGAAAAAGTGACGATGAATCTGGTCACATCGCAAGGCGTCGGCCAGGCGATTGGTACGGTCACTATTGCTGAAACCGCAAAGGGGCTGGAGTTTACGCCCGATCTGAAGGCGTTGCCGCCAGGTGAACATGGCTTCCATGTGCATATGAACGGCAGCTGCCAACCGGCAATTAAAGATGGGAAAGCCTCAGCCGCAGAATCGGCTGGCGGCCATTATGATCCGCACCAAACCGGCAAACATGAAGGCCCGGAAGGCGCAGGTCATATGGGCGACCTGCCGCTATTGGTGGTGAATAACGACGGTAACGCTACAACGCCGGTCGTTGCGCCGCGGCTTAAAACGCTCGATGAGGTTAAAGGTAAAGCGTTGATGATCCATGTGGGCGGCGATAATATGTCCGATCAACCGAAACCGCTTGGCGGTGGCGGAGCACGCTATGCCTGTGGTGTTATCAAATAATCAACGACTGAGAGTGCCCGGCGGCGGCGCCTGTTCGAGTTGTGAAAGCGAGCAGTGTAGCCGCCAGACCAGTGCCGACAGTTCCTGCGCAGCGGGTTGATGATGGTGGGCAAGCGTATCGCAGATGCGCTGTAGCTCATTCAGTGTGGCATTCAGTGGTCGTTGCTGGACGCCACGCTCGCTCATTACATCGCGCAGCAGCGAGATACACACGTCCCTGACGCGAGCCAGCGGATCGGAACGCGCCTCCCAGGTACGCAGTTGCCACACCACGTGCGAGCAGTTCAGTAAAACGACCCCCCAACGTAATAACCAGCGTCGCGCCAGCGCATCCTGACTGTTGCTGAGCTGGCTGACGTGATGATAGGTCAGTGATTCAAATTCGTTTTCACTGAGTGATGGATGTCGGCTGAGCTGATCGACAAAATCCCGGCGCAGGGCGCGAATATGGCGGCGACTTTTCCGTGCATCCGATCCGGGGCGCAGAATGGCGAAGGCCAGCCATGATAGCGCCACGCCGGTGATTTTCGCCATATTGTCATTCAGGAAATCAGCAAAATCATATACCGGCGGATTGGTCACCGCGATAAACGAACCCATAAATACAATCAACTGCCCCCAAAGACCTGCCAGGGCAGGCATTTGTAGCTTCAACAGTTGCATGGTGGCGAGTAGCGGGAAAAGAAAGAGAATAAACTGCCAGAGGTCGGAAATTTGCACCATCAGGCCAAACTTAACCACAAAGCTAAATAGCGACAGTAGAACCAGCGTACGCATCAGCAAAGAAAGCGACTTGAACGGTGTGGCAACGGCGGAATATAGCACGCTGCTGATCGCAGCGAGCGTGAGTGCGCCAGAGCCTGATTCCCATTGTGCGCCAATGCTCCATGCGCCGATAAGCATCAAAGTGCAGAACGTACGCAACCCGCTCCAGATAGCTTCCGCATTATCGGTATGACGGGCAAGCCCCGGCGTGCGGGCGATATTAATACGCTCGGCGGTAACACCATTTTCCAGTAAATGCAGATAATGGCTGCTGCGCAGGTAGAGCCGACAAAAATAACGCAGTCGTTGCCAGAAGGCGACGTGTCGATAGTCGCGGGCATCGACGGGCTGCAGTGGGGCAATAATACGTGCGACAGTGTAGCTATTCGCATTGGATTTGATTAGTTCGCTGAGCAACTGTTCGATGATTTCCCGGGTATTGGACGGGGGATTAGGCCAGTTCAGCAGCATCCTGCGTAGACTGGAAATCACGCTGGTCATGCGTAACTGCTGGTGCAACAGCGAATTGAGCAAAGCATTCTGGCGACGAAAACGATAATGACTCCAGAAAGCCTGAATACGCAGCAGGTTCATGGTCAGAATCTGCCCGATAACTCCTTCATGGGCTGTGCGAATGGCATCCGTGGTTTCTGGTTGCCAGAGTAGGCTGGCATGTTCCAGTAAACGTGAATGCATGTTTTTCAATGCAGTCAGTAACGTGGTGCCATCGGAGGTGCTGGGCAGGATCATCATCATCACGCCGCCACACAGGATACCGACGATGACTTCACACACACGTGCCTGCGCGATATCCCATAACTGTGTAATTTCCACGGTATTGACCATGGGAAACGCAATGATCGCCGCCGTATAACCCGCCAGTTGAAAGGCGTAGGCAACGTTATTGGTGAAGTGCGCACATGCCCAGGTACAAAAACCGATCCACACTGACATGCTCAGCAAAAACAGCCACGGCTCATTGAGAGTATGACCGGCAATAATCAATGCGGCGGTGGCTCCCAGTAGGCTACCCGCCACGCGACCCAGACTTTTGCTGATAACCCCGCCAACGGTGGGAAAACTAACCACCGCCGCCGAGGTCATCGCCCAATAGGGCTCATCCAGATTCAGATAATAAGCAAAAGTTAACGCCAGGGACATCGCAATGGTGTTACGCAGCGCATAACGCCACTGTGCCGCCGTGGCTTTAAACCACGGCAAATTGCCTGGTGCCAGGCGGGGCAGTTTCATTTACGCTGGCCGATGGATACGCTGCAGGTTGTACCTGACACCAGCGTGACCTCCCGCGGCAGGGCGTCGAATTCGATGCGTACCGGGACACGCTGCGCCAGACGCACCCACGGCACGTTGGGTTTGATGTCGGGAATCAGGCCGGAATCACTTTCCACACTTTGATCGTAGATGGCACGGCCAATACTGGAAACGTGACCCTGTAACTTTATATCACCGCTGTAGAGCGTGATAAGGGCGGGCGCACCCTCGCGAATGTGGCGTAACTTAGTTTCTTCAAAATATCCCATCACATAAAAAGAGTGACTGTCGACAAGGGCAAACAGGGGCTTACCGGTTGAGGCGTAATCACCGGTACGGGTAGACAGGTTTGTGACCCAACCCGCTACGGGGGCTTTGACCACCGTTTGCGTCAGTTGCCACTGGGCCTGGCGCAAACTGGCCTCAGCCGCTTCAACGCTTGCCTGCATGGCTTTTACGTTGAGATTTGCGGTATCCAGATCCTCGGCTGAGATGTAATTTTGCGATAAATGACGGCGGCGGTTGGCTTCGTTATTGGCTTTCGCCAGGTCAGACTGCGCTTTTGCCAGTTGCGCTTGCGCATTCAGTTCAGCAATGTGAAATGGCGTCTTGTCGATAATAAAAAGGACATCGCCTTTATTCACAAACTGGTTATCTTTTATATAGAGTTCGCTAATGCTGCCTGACACTTGCGGCGTGATGCTGACCTGCTCAGCACGTACTTTGCCATCACGTGTCCAGGGCGATTGCATATAGTAATTCCACATCCACCATCCGGCGAAAACTGCGATTGCAGCGACTATAATAGTGGAGAAGTATTTAACGGTTTTAAGCGACATAATCACCACGCTATCAGCATAACAAAGGCCAGACATACGCAAAGCGTAAAGAGCGACAGATCCATTAGCAGGGGATGCCAGATTTCGCCGGAGTAAATCCAGTCGCGCAGCAGGCGATGAACAACCAGCCAGAGAATAAATCCTGCTACAATCGACTTGAAAACAGGAGGGAAGTAGACAGATGCGCCGATCATTAAATCTTGTAGGGGCAATCCTGTTGCATTAAACATAAACTTCACGGGCAAAATCCTTGACGGAAGAGAGCATTGCTATAGGTTTAGCAAAAAAGAGACAATGAGTCTCTGTAACGCATAATGTCTGAAAAAATGTCAGCCGGTAAGCAAATTTGGCAATACATTTGTTTTGGGAATACAAATGCTGCACACTATTCTAAAATCAGCACAATAACTTAGCAAGCTAATTATAAGGAGATGAAATTGGAATCGCCATTAGGTTCTGATCTGGCACGGTTGGTGCGCATTTGGCGTGCTCTGATTGACCATCGCCTGAAACCTCTGGAGTTGACGCAGACGCATTGGGTTACGCTGCACAACATTCATCAGTTGCCGCCGGATCAATCGCAGATTCAGCTGGCTAAAGCGATTGGCATCGAGCAGCCTTCGCTGGTACGTACGCTTGACCAGTTGGAAGAAAAGGGACTCATTTCACGACAGACTTGCGCCAGCGATCGTCGAGCTAAGAGAATTAAACTGACAGAGAAGGCTGAGCCGCTGATCGCTGATATGGAAGCGGTGATCAACAAAACACGTGGAGAAATTCTGGAAGGGATTTCAGCTGAGGAAATTGATCTGCTGATTAAGCTGGTTGCCAAACTCGAACACAATATTATTGAACTGCAGTCACAGGATTGAAACGATAAGTTACGTGTGGCCAGAGCCTGACCACACGTGAATTCGATTAGCGTGGAGACACGGTAAACTGGCTGCCGTTGTTAGCCATAACAACGCGCTGGCCGGCTGAAAACTTGGTCGCACCCTGTTTCTGAACCACCATGATGGTATTACCATCATCCTTACGGATTTCCAGTTCCACACCCTGGGTTTTATTCATCGCACCTTGTACGCCTTGACCCGCTACGCCACCGGCAACTGCACCTGCAGCCGTCGCTAATGAACGACCCGTACCGCCGCCGACGGTGTTACCAAGGAACCCGCCGAGTACCGCACCACCAATAGCACCAATCACGTTTGCGTCATCGCCACCCTGGATTTGCACTGGACGAACATGAACAATCGTACCGTAGGTAACGTTCTGAACTTGTTTCGCTTCGGATGCGGTATATACGTCGCCTGAAAGGCTATCATTGTTAACGCAACCCGCTAAAGATACGCCCATTAATGAAACAATCAGCACACGTTTAATCATTTACAAATCTCCTTTGTCACCACGAAACGCTAATAAAACACCCTTCATGGTTAAATTATATGGCATTTGTGAGCCTAAGGTCACATGTTCTACTGGAACAATATGAAAATCTTAACCGAAATTGGATCAACCGAGTATAAACGAATCATTCATGTAATTGATGTAATTAAACGATCATTGTAATGATTAGCCACCAAAAATCATTAAGGAAGCATGGCATTAGTCGACACTTTATGGTTGAGTGTCAAGGCTAATTTGCTTAAAAGGATGACCTATGAAATCGGGCCGTTTTATCGGTGTAATGTCTGGAACCAGCCTTGATGGCGTCGATGTTGTGCTGGCGACAATAGATGAAACGATGGTTGCGCAGCAGGCGAGTCTGACCTGGCCCATCCCCATTCATGTTAAACAAGCGATTCTGGATATCTGCCAGGGGCAGCAGCTTACACTTTCTCAGTTTGGTCAGTTAGATGCACAGCTCGGTTATCTATTTGCTGAGGCGGTGAATGCGCTGTTGGTGCAAGAAAAATTGAAACCGCAGGATATCGTTGCGATTGGTTGTCACGGGCAAACCGTGTGGCATGAACCGAACGGTGCTGCGCCGCACACGCTGCAAATTGGTGATAACAACCAGATTGTCGCGCGTACCGGGATAACCGTAGTCGGCGATTTTCGTCGACGTGATATCGCCCTTGGCGGGCAGGGTGCACCGCTCGTTCCTGCGTTTCATCAGGCACTGCTGGCACATCCAACGGAACGGCGAATGGTGTTAAATATCGGCGGGATTGCCAATCTGTCTCTGCTTATTCCGCAACAACCCGTTCGCGGATACGACACCGGGCCGGGCAATATGCTGATGGATGCCTGGATCTGGAGGCAATGTGGCCAGCCCTACGACAAAGATGCGCAGTGGGCCATTTCAGGAACGGTGATCTTACCGTTACTGCAGAATATGCTTAACGACCCTTATTTTTCCGCGCCTGCGCCGAAAAGCACCGGCCGTGAGTATTTTAATTACGGCTGGATAGAGCGTCATCTGGCGCAGTTTCCGGGAATTAGCCCACGAGATGTACAGGCGACGCTTGCCGAACTGACGGCAGTAACCATTTCAGAGCAGGTCTTGTTAAGCGGCGGCTGTGATCGACTCATGGTATGTGGTGGTGGCAGTCGTAATCCACTGCTGATGATGCGTCTGGCGGCATTATTACCGGGTACAGAGGTCACCTCAACCGATGAAGCCGGGATCAGCGGTGATGATATGGAAGCGTTAGCCTTTGCATGGTTGGCGTGGCGAACACTGGCCGGATTGCCGGGAAATTTACCGTCTGTGACTGGGGCGTCAGAGCCGAGTGTTTTAGGGGCAATTTATCCTGCCAATCCGCGAACTCAGAGTTAACTGAAATTATTCAGCGCGGTATGCCGGTAAACTAAGGATATTAGGGAGGGTGCCATTACCCTCCAGGACCAGGAAAGTCTTCAGGATATGGCTATGAAAAAACTGTTGTTAGTGTGTCTGCCCGTACTGCTTAGCGGTTGTAGTGTGTACAACCAATTTGTCGAGCGTATGCAAACGGATACGCTTGAATACCGCTGCGACGAAAAACCGCTGACCGTGAAGCTGAACAATACCCGCCAGACGGCAAGCTTTGTTTATGATAATCAGCTATTGAACCTCAAACAGGGCGTGTCGGCATCAGGTGCACGTTATACCGATGGTATCTACGTATTTTGGTCTAAAGGCGACGAGGCAACGGTCTATAAACGAGACAGAATTGTGCTAAATAACTGTCAGTTACAGAACCCGAAGCGTTGAGATTTTCACTTGGGCGGCGCACAATAGCGTCACCCACTGACAATCCGTAGCCAAACATCATGTCTGATAACGACGAATTGCAGCAAATCGCGCATCTGCGCCGTGAATACACGAAAGGCGGTCTTCGCCGCCGCGATCTTCCCGCCGAACCCCTTGCGCTGTTTGAGCGCTGGCTGGGGCAAGCCTGTGATGCCAAACTGGCCGATCCCACCGCAATGGTCGTTGCGACCGTTGATGAAAATGGCCAGCCTTATCAGCGTATCGTGTTACTCAAACATTATGATGACAAAGGGCTGGTGTTCTATACCAACCTTGGCAGCCGTAAGGCGCATCAGATCGAGAAAAATCCACGCATCAGCCTTTTATTTCCCTGGCATACGCTGGAACGGCAGGTGATGGTGATCGGCAAGGCAGAGCGTCTTTCCACACTCGAAGTGGTGAAATACTTCCACAGTCGCCCACGTGACAGTCAGATTGGCGCCTGGGTCTCAAAACAATCCAGTCGGATCTCCGCGCGCGGTATTCTCGAAAGCAAATTCCTCGAACTGAAGCAGAAGTTTCAGCAAGGGGAAGTTCCTCTGCCCAGTTTCTGGGGCGGCTTTCGCGTGAGTATTGAACAAATGGAGTTCTGGCAGGGCGGTGAAAACCGTCTGCACGATCGTTTTTTATACCAACGCGAAGATAACGCGTGGAAAATTGATCGCCTGGCCCCCTAAAGATGCAAATTTCTTGTTTTAAGCGCTGGTGCTGATCAATCCGGCGCTTTATTCTATGTTTCTTTCGCATCAGGCGAAAAGTCGTGTACCGGCAAAGGTGCAGTCGTTTTATACATGGAGATTTTGATGGCAAGCAGTAACTTGATTAAACAATTGCAAGAGCGGGGGCTGGTGGCCCAGGTGACGGACGAGGAAGCGTTAGCAGAGCGACTGGCGCAAGGCCCGATCGCGCTCTATTGCGGCTTCGATCCTACCGCTGACAGCTTGCATTTGGGGCATCTGGTTCCATTGTTATGCCTGAAACGCTTCCAGCAGGCAGGCCATAAGCCTGTTGCACTGGTAGGTGGCGCAACCGGTCTGATTGGTGACCCGAGCTTTAAAGCCGCCGAGCGTAAACTGAATACCGAAGACACCGTGCAGGAGTGGGTGGATAAAATCCGCAAACAGGTTGCACCGTTCCTCGATTTCGACTGTGGCGACAACTCGGCGATTGCTGCGAACAACTACGACTGGTTTGGCGGTATGAACGTACTGACTTTCCTGCGCGATATCGGCAAACACTTCTCCGTTAACCAGATGATCAACAAAGAAGCGGTTAAGCAGCGTCTGAACCGTGACGATCAGGGGATCTCCTTTACCGAGTTTTCTTACAACCTGCTGCAGGGTTATGACTTTGCCTGCCTGAACAAACTGCACGGCGTGGCACTGCAGATTGGTGGTTCTGATCAGTGGGGTAACATTACTTCGGGTATCGATTTGACCCGTCGTCTGCACCAGAATCAGGTGTTTGGTCTGACCGTTCCGCTGATTACTAAAGCTGACGGCACCAAATTCGGTAAGACGGAAGGCGGCGCAGTGTGGCTGGATCCGAAGAAAACCAGTCCATATAAATTCTACCAGTTCTGGATCAACACCGCCGATGCGGACGTTTATCGCTTCCTGAAATTCTTCACTTTCATGGACATTGAAGAGATCAATGCGCTGGAAGAAGAAGATAAAAACAGCGGTAAAGCGCCGCGTGCCCAGTATGTTCTGGCCGAACAGGTTACGCGTCTGGTTCACGGTGAAGAAGGTCTGGTCGCGGCAAAACGCATTACCGAAAGCTTGTTCAACGGCAATCTCAGCGATTTGAGTGAAGCAGATTTCGAACAGCTGGCGCAGGATGGCGTGCCGATGATCGAGATGGACAAAGGTGCCGATTTGATGCAGGCGCTGGTGGACTCTGAGCTGCAGCCTTCTCGCGGTCAGGCACGTAAGACCATTGCGTCAAACGCGGTGACCATCAACGGTGAGAAGCAGTCCGATCCGGAATATTTCTTCCAGGAGAGTGATATCCTGTTCGGGCGCTATACCTTACTGCGCCGTGGCAAGAAGAACTATTGTCTGATTTGCTGGAAGTAAGATTGAGTTAGCAGGGGCGTGGGAAACTACGCCCCTTTATTTTTTCAGGGTTGTGGTAAGTAAAATGAAGAATATCCTCGCCATCCAGTCCCACGTTGTTTTTGGTCATGCGGGCAATAGTGCAGCAGAATTTCCGATGCGTCGTCTTGGCGCAAATGTCTGGCCGCTGAATACCGTTCAGTTTTCAAACCATACGCAGTATGGCAAATGGACCGGTTGCGTTATGCCGCCGAGCCACCTGACTGAAATTGTTCAGGGCATTGCTGATATTGATAAACTCCAGACCTGCGACGCAGTACTGAGCGGCTATCTTGGCTCAGCAGAACAGGGCGAACATATTCTGGGTATTGTTCGCAAAGTAAAAGCGGCAAACCCGCAGGCAAAATACTTTTGCGACCCTGTGATGGGACACCCTGAAAAGGGGTGTATCGTCGCACCCGGAGTGGCGGAATTTCATGTACGCCATGCGCTTCCGGCCAGTGACATTATTGCCCCAAATCTGGTTGAGCTCGAAATTCTGTGCGAGCATGCGGTGAACAATGTCGGTGAGGCCGTTGCAGCAGCGCGTGAACTGATCGCTCAGGGACCTGAAATTGTACTGGTGAAGCATCTGGCACGCGCAGGTATCAGCACCGACCGTTTCGAGATGCTGCTGGTCACCGCTGAACAAGCGTGGCATATCAGTCGCCCGTTAGTCGATTTTGACGCACGTCAACCGGTTGGTGTGGGTGATGTGACGAGTGGCTTGTTACTGGTGAAACTGCTGCAGGGCGCGTCTTTACAGCAGGCGCTTGAGCATGTGACTGCGGCGGTGTACGAAGTGATGATCACTACCAAAGAGATGCATGAGTATGAGCTACAGGTCGTGGCCGCGCAGGACCGTATCGCCAAGCCTGAACACTACTTTAGCGCAACTCAGCTGTAATCGATGCCCGATGGCGCTCACGCTTATCGGGCATATTTTTAGCTGTAGGCCGGGTATGTGCAAGTGCCACCCGGCAACAACAATTAATTTAAGCCTTCTGCTTTAAGCGCAGCAGCAACCGCCGGGCGTTCAGCCATTCGCGCCATATAGGCGTCAATATTACTTAATCCTACCATATTCAGCTTAACCGCATAGGCCCAACGCAGTACGGTAAACAGATATGCATCGGCGATGCTGAAGCGCGGGCCGCAGATCCATTGGTTATCTTTCAGCGAGTCGTTCACATACTGCATTTTTTTCTCCAGTAGCGCGCGAACGGTTGGCTTGAAGTCTTCCGGCGTATCGGGACGGAACAGTGGCGTAAAGCCTTTATGCAGTTCTGTCGCAATGTAGTTAAGCCATTCGATAGTTTTGTAACGGGAGAGGCTGCTGGTAGGGGCTAGGAGCTGGCGGTCTGGCACGCTGTCCGCCAGGTATTGCATGATGGCGACACCTTCGGTAAGTAGCGTACCGTCATCCAGCAACAGTGCGGGAACTTGCCCTTTTGGGTTTACCGCGAAAAAATCATCGCCATTTTCCAGACGTTTCTTCATCAGATCAACACCATCCAGCGTGAAATCTTTACCGCTCTCACGAAGTGTGATGTGGGAAGCGAGAGAACATGCGCCCGGTTTGTAGAACAGTTTCATCGGTAACTCCTTTTGACTGAGGTATATCGTATGGTAGTGCTACCTCAGGCAAAAAAAAAGCCGCTAACAACAGTTAGCGGCCTGAAAATGAGTTTCCCTGAGAATTACGCTGTCGCGGCCTTAGAGGCTTTCTCATTGACGTCATCGTCCTGAGTCATACGGTTCAGTTTCGGAGCCGTCAGCAGCATCAGAACAGCGATAACAGCCGTTGCGACACCAATCTGCAGGAACACGCGACCGTAGACTTCAAGGGACATCAGCGGGTCAGTCACGTTCTCTGGTACAGCCATCATGTTAGCGACGTAGCCACCGATGATGTTTGCACCGGCAGTGGTCAGGAACCAGCTACCCATGATGAAGCCCATCAGGCGTTGCGGAACCAGTTGCGCCACCATTGCCAGACCCAGACCGGAGATCATCAGCTCACCGATACTTTGCAGACCGTAGCAGATAATCAGCCAGTTAACGGAAACGATGCCCGCATCGGTAGCGAATTTCGCGCCCAGTGGCAGGATCAGGAATGCACCGGAACACAGCACCATACCAATCGCAAACTTGGTCGGCATCGGCAGGGTATCGCCCATCTTGTTATAGATAGCGGCGAGGATTGGGCTACCAATGATGATCCAGAACGGGTTCAGTGCCTGGTACTGTTCAGGTTCGAAAGCAATGCCAAGAATAGAGTGCTCAACGTTACGAATCGCAAAGAAGTTCAGTGAGGTCGGCATCTGGCTGTACAGCACGAAGAAGATAATCGCTTCCAGCATCAGAATGAAGGCGACGATCATTTTGCGACGCGCAGCACCTTGCATGGTGAAGGCTTCTTTACCGAAGATGAACACGATACCCAGCGCAATGACGCCCAGAACCATACGTGCGATCTGCTGGTTGTGCAGCAACCAGGTTGCAATCGCGATCAGTACCACAACGCCAGCAATGGTCAGCAGCAGGTTACGGAAGTTGATCGGTTCAAAGTCAGGTTTAGAACCGTACTGTTTAACCCAGCGCTGACAGAATGCGAAGTTAACAACGGTAATCAGCATACCCACGACGCTCAGAGCGAACGCGGTGCTCCAGCCGTAACGCGCAGCTAACCATGGCGTTGCCAGCATAGAGAAGAATGAACCGATGTTGACGGACATGTAGTACATGGTAAATGCACCATCAAGACGCGGGTCATCTTTGGCATAGCAGGTAGAGAGCAGGGAGGATGGGTTTGCTTTAAACAGGCCGTTACCGACAGCGATGGCCGCCATGCCCATATAAACGATACCCGCATCGTGA
This sequence comes from Citrobacter sp. Cpo089, assembly GCF_030332695.1. NCBI lineage: Bacteria > Pseudomonadati > Pseudomonadota > Gammaproteobacteria > Enterobacterales > Enterobacteriaceae > Citrobacter > Citrobacter sp. Cpo089. The sequence goes on from NZ_JAOWHJ010000055.1 coordinate 41,366, forward strand.
CCGGACCATGCTACCAACGCATAACCGATGGCCAGCACAACGGCACCCAGCATAATGACACGTTTTGTTCCCAGAACTTTATCACCTAACCAGCCGCCAATGGCAACCAGACCGTACACCAGGGCGCTAAAGGACGAGAAAAGGGTGATGGAATCCGCTTCTGACATACCCAGCTGTTTAACCAGGTAGACGGCCATAATCCCTTGCAGGCCGTAATAACCAAAACGTTCCCACAGCTCAATAGAGAAAATGAGATAGAACGCTTTTGGTTGTTTGAAGGCGTTTAAACTTACGCTTTCTGTTGGTTTATTGTTTGCAGTAGACACTTTTACCTCTTTTTTTACATCCCATATCAACGGGGGTGTTCAGGTACGTGATGAGTCAAGTTCATCCGTCCGATTGTTATAGTGGGAGGGGAAACGGCAAGTAATGTTCACTATCTTGACCCTTCAGACAAGTGGTTTGTAATAATCTGTTACATATATCATGACTGGTGAAATCGTCGGGGCGGTGAAATGTTATCTAGCGTTAAATTTCTTCATTTCTAAAATGGCAGATTTTTACACTGTTTAATCACCGTCAAAACCGCAATGTGGCGATATGTTCTGCTATTTAAGGTTGAATCCAGTGATATAGGCCATTATCTGAAAAATAGGCAGTGTAATGTTTTGTTTGGAAACTGTGCAGTTAGGTCATCCAATTGTCACCTTAACTAAAAAATAAAAATTTATTAACATTGTGTTAGCTGGATGATCTGGATCACGTATAGATAGAAATTTCTTTTGCTAAAAAAACGATTAACCTGCTCAGGTGTTAATTAACAAGAATATTGCATTAGATATGAGCAATTGAATGGCATCATTGTCGGGAAAATAAACGCTGGGGAGTGCATAACTAATCGTTATGTATGTAAGGGCCGAGGAGGATGCCCCGGCAGTATTAGATATCGACTTTCTCTTTTAATTCGCAGAGATCTTCAATAATACAGGAACCACAGCGCGGCTTTCTGGCGATGCAGGTGTAGCGGCCGTGAAGAATTAACCAGTGATGGCAATCGACTTTAAATTCACTAGGTACGACTTTCAGCAGCTTCTCTTCAACCTGCTCGACATTTTTACCCGGGGCGAATTGCGTGCGATTACAGACGCGAAAAATGTGGGTATCTACAGCGATAGTGGGCCAGCCAAAGGCGGTATTTAACACCACATTAGCTGTCTTTCGCCCAACTCCGGGGAGAGCTTCTAACGCCGCACGGTCTTCAGGTACTTCACCATTGTGTTGTTCCAGCAGAATGCGGCAGGTTTTAATTACGTTTTCCGCTTTGCTGTTAAACAAACCGATTGTCTTGATGTAGGACTTAACACCTTCAACACCGAGCTCCAGCATCGCGGCAGGCGTATTGGCGACGGGATATAGCTTAGCCGTCGCTTTATTGACACTGACATCGGTCGCTTGTGCGGAGAGTAAGACTGAAATCAACAGTTCAAACGGCGATGTAAAATTAAGCTCGGTTGTCGGATGCGGGTTGTTATCCCGCAGGCGCGTCAGTATTTCCAGACGTTTTGCTTTGTTCATTACGCATTCCCTGTTTCACCCGCGGGACTGTCCACGACAGCTGCCTCGGCACGACGTTTCTTCATTTTCTCATCAATCAGATACTTCACTGCCAGCATCAGACCCAGGCCAATAAACGCGCCCGGTGGCAGCATGGCCAGCAGAAACGGCGTATCAGTATGGAAGATCTCAACGCGCAAGACTTTGGCCCAGCTACCCAACAAACCGTCTGCACCATCAAACAGTGTACCGTTACCAATTATTTCACGCAGCGAACCCAGAACAAACATGGCACCGGTTGCGCCCATGCCGATAGAGAAACCATCAAGTGCGGATAACGCAGGGCCCTTTTTGGCGGCGAAGGCTTCTGCACGGCCAACAACAATACAGTTAGTCACAATCAGCGGGATGAAGATGCCCAGAGATTGATACAGGCCGAAGGCGTAGGCATTGATCAACATCTGCACCGCGCTCACCACGGAGGCGATGATCATGACATAAATCGGAATGCGAATTTCAGGCGGTGTCCAGCGACGGAGTGCTGAAATCGTCAGGTTGGTCAGCGTCAGGACGAGCGTAGTCGCGAGTCCCAGACCCAGCGCGTTAGTGGCGGTAGAGGTGACGGCTAACAGCGGACACATCCCGAGTAGCTGCACAAGCGCGGAGTTATTTTTCCATAACCCCTGGACAATAACGTCTTTAATTTCGCTCATGGTTATTCTCCACAGGCGCTAAGTTGAGGGAGTTGCGCAGGCAGTGTCTGCGCATACATGCCGGCACGTTTAACCGCGTTAACTACCGCACGGGGTGTAATGGTTGCGCCAGTAAACTGGTCAAAGTCGCCGCCATCTTTTTTCACTGCCCAGTGAGAGTCATTACCCGCCGCGATTGTTTTACCGCTAAAATGGGTGATCCAGTCGGACAGTCGCAGTTCGATTTTGTCGCCCAGCCCCGGCGTTTCATGGTGTTCGGTAACCCGCGTACCCAACACGGTACCCGTGAAATCGACACCCACCAGTAGTTGAATCGCTCCGGAATAACCATCTGGCGCCGTAGCTTCAAGAATTGCTGCAACGGGGCGATCGTCCTGGCGGGCAATATATACACGGTGCGTACCTTTGCCTAACGCCGGCGCATTGACCAGATAACAACTTTCAGACAAGTTATTATTGTAGCGATCGCCAGGCAGAACCTGATCGAACAGCGTTTTTTGCTGTATCGCGGCCTGTTCATCAATGGTTGACTTGGTTAATTGATTGATTGCTGCAGTTAACCCCGTCGAGCCCGCGGCAAACAGCGCCAGCGTAATACCGTGTTTACGAATCGTTTTCAGCATAGGGACTCCTTAGCGATGTCCGTACACGCGAGGGCGAGTGTAATAATCAATCAGGGGAACCGTGATATTCGCCAGCAATACGGCAAAAGCCACGCCATCAGGATAACCGCCAAAACTGCGAATCAACCATACTAACAGGCCAGCAAGTGCGCCAAAAATCAGGCGACCGCGGTTGGTTGTTGATGCCGTAACGGGATCGGTAAGAATAAAGAACGCACCTAACATTGTCGCGCCGGAAAGGAGGTGCAACTGAGGCGAGGCCAGCGATTCTGGCGAAAATATCCAGCCCAAAGTGGCACAAACGGCGAGTGACAGCAGGAAGCTAACCGGGATATGCCAGCGAATCGCTTTTTGCCATAACAGCACGATACCGCCCACCAGCCAGGCAAGGTTCACCCACTGCCAGCCAGCGCCTGCCAGCATGCCGCTGTAGATCGGGTATTGCATCACCTGCTCAACGGTACGTCCTGCATGCAGGGATGTCTTAAAGGTATCAAGAGGCGTTGCCTGACTGATACCATCGATGCCCATACGCAGCGAATTCATATCCCCACCGCTGGCGGTATGTCCGTTAAAGATAACGTTCAGGGCGTCAAAAAAACCAGGCACCGTGGCCGCAATTTCATGCGGCGGCAGCCAACTGGTCATCTGTACCGGAAATGAGATGAGCAGCACGACATAACCAATCATGGCAGGGTTAAACGGGTTCTGCCCGAGCCCGCCATACAGCTGTTTCGCAATGATAACCGCAAATACCGTGCCTAATACCACCATCCACCATGGCGCGAGGGGCGGAATACTGACGGCCAAAAGCAACCCGGTGAGTAACGCAGAGTTGTCTTTTAAAATCGGCACAATGGGTTGTTTACGCAGTTTAAGCACACCCGCTTCGGCAGCAATAGCGCTGATGGATGCGAGAACTATCTGGAACAACGTGCCCCAGCCAAAGAACCACAGCTGAGCGGCGATCCCCGGCAATGCAGCAAGTAATACCAGCATCATGATACGCGATGTCTGGCGCTGGTTATGGGTATAAGGGGAGCTTGCTATTCTGAATACCATTTATTCCTCGTTTACAACCTGCTGCTGTGCGGCTTTCTTAGCCTGAGCGCGTGCGATAGCGGCCGCGACGGCGGCTTTACGTGGATCAACCGGCTCGGCTGTTTCAGTTACCGCCTGCTGCTCGAGCTTGCGGGCCTTGGCGCGGGCGATTGCTGCTTCCACGGCGGCTTTACGCGGATCAACCGGTTCGGCCGTTTCCGTTACCGCTTCTTGCTCAAGTTTGCGGGCTTTGGCGCGGGCGATTGCCGCTTCGACGGCGGCTTTACGCGGATCAGCCGGTTCGGCCGTTTCCGTTACCTGTTCTTGTTCAAGTTTGCGGGCTTTGGCGCGGGCAATTGCCGCTTCCACGGCGGCTTTACGCGGATCAGCCGGTTCGGCCGTTTCCGTTACCAGTTCTTGTTCAAGTTTGCGGGCTTTGGCACGGACAATTGCCGCTTCCACGGCGGCTTTACGCGGGTCTGTACCCGTGCTGCTGCCATCACTTTGCGGCGGATTTTCCTTACGGGAGGCACGAGCTTGCGCCTTACGCGCCTCGCGTGCGGCAATCACGGCACTATTGTCAGGTTTTACGCCTGCCTGAATGACCACTGGCTGTAGCGCCTGAGCCTGCTTTTCTTTTACACGAGCCAGCGCGGCAGCAATGGCATCATGATCTTTGGCCGCCGGCTGAGCAGCAGCGCTCTTATGGCGTTCAAGACGCGCTGCTTTTTCACGTTCAAGGCGCGCCTGGCGGGCTTCAAACCGAGCTTTCGCTTCAGCGGCGCGTTTTTCTTCCTGGCTAATGGCGTAAATCTCGGCTTTTTCCTGACGGAAATATTGCACCAGCGGAATATTGCTTGGGCATACCCAGGCGCAGGCACCGCACTCAATGCAGTCGGCGATATTATGGGCCGTTGCCTTGTCGTGCTGTTGCCCTTTACTGAACCAATAAAGTTGTTGTGGCAGGAGATCCGCCGGACAGGCATCGGCGCATGCGCTACAGCGAATGCAGCCTTTCTCTTCCGGTGTTTCACCCATTTCACTGGCAGAGGGTGCCAGAAGACAGTTGGTTATCTTCACCACCGGGACATCCAGCCACGGCAGCGTAAAGCCCATCAGCGGCCCGCCCATAATCACCATCTGGTCGGCGGAAGGGCAGAAGCCCGCATCGTTGAGCAGATGACGAACCGGCGTGCCTAAACGCGCCCAGACGTTGCCCGGACGGCTGACGGCTTCACCGGTAAGCGTCACGACACGTTCGGTGATCGGCTCTCCGTCAATTACTGCCCGTTTAATTGCATAGGCGGTTCCGACGTTTTGCATCAATACGCCGATATCAGAGGAGCGTCCGCCGTGGGGAACCTGCTTGCCGGTCAGGATTTGTGTTAACTGCTTGGCCCCGCCGGACGGGTACTTGGTGGGGATCACGCGTAGGCTAATGTCGTGTGAATCAGCCAGCACCGCGCGCAGCATAGATATTGCCTGCGGTTTGTTATCTTCGATACCAAGGAGGATCTCGCGTGGCTGAAGAATGTGCGCCAGGATGCGGATACCTTCGACGACCTGAGCGGCACAGTCCTGCATCAGGCGGTCATCTGCCGTAATGTACGGCTCGCATTCGGCGGCGTTAATGATCAGGGTTTCAATTTTATCTCCACCGCCCTGCAGTTTAACGCCGGTGGGAAAACCCGCGCCACCCAGTCCGGCTACGCCGTACTGATGAATACGCGCAATCAGCTCTTCCCGGCTGTGGGAGCGGTAGTCGGTCCAGCCGTCTCGCTCAATCCAGCGGTCTTCGCCATCGGCGTCTATGATGACGCTCAGCTCAGCGAGTGCCGAAGGATGTGCGGTGGAATGCGGCGCAATAGCAACCACGGTGCCTGATGTTGGCGCATGGACTGGAAGCATTTTGCCACGCCCGCGGGTTAAGGCCTGACCACGCAGCACGGTGTCACCCACGTTTACGCACAGTTCACCCTCCGCACCAATATGTTGTTTCAGCGGAATAACGAAACGCGGCGCCAGCGAAACCTGTCGCAACGGCGTTCCGTTTGACTGGGTTTTCATTTCTGGTGGATGAATGCCGCCATCAAAGTCCCAGATTTTATTTTTTCTGAATGCAGAGAATAACTTAAACATGTTGTTCCACGGGAATGATGCGCACAGGGATGGTGTTTAAATCCCATTTCCAACTATCGGGTGTCTCGGCTACCGGGCGTAATTCAATACATTGCGTCGGGCACGGGTCAACGCACAGGTTGCACCCGGTGCAGAGATCGCTCATTACCGTGTGCATGGAGCGGGTCGCGCCCACGATCGCATCGACCGGGCAGGCCTGAATACACTTAGTGCACCCAATACAGTTATTTTCATCAATGACCGCCAGCATTCGCACCGGCGTAACGCCTTGTTCATCGCCATCAATAGGTTGCGGGTCGACGTTCAGCAGAGCGGCAATTTTTAACATCACCGCTTCGCCACCGGGGGCGCAACGGTTAATTTTTTCACCCTGAGAGCCTATCGCTTCAGCGTAAGGATGACAGCCCGGATAGCCGCACTGTCCACACTGGCTTTGCGGGAGAATTTCATCAATTTTCTCCACGACCGGATCATCTTCAACGGCAAAACGTCGCGAGGCGTACCCCAAAATAGCGCCGAACGCCAGACCCAGTAGACTCACTGCGGCAACGGCAATCCAGATAGCATTCATTACAACTTCACCAAACCACTAAAGCCCATAAAGGCCAATGACATTAAACCAGCAGTAATCAGCGCAATCGCATTGCCGCGAAACGGCGCTGGGACATCCGCTACGGCGAGACGTTCGCGGATCGCAGCGAACAGTACCATCACCAGCGAGAAGCCGACGGCGGCGGAAAAACCGTATAGCGCCGACTGTAAAAAGTTATGGCCGAGGTTGATGTTCAGTAGCGCCACACCTAACACTGCGCAGTTAGTGGTGATCAGCGGTAGGAAGATTCCCAGCAGGCGGTACAGCGCAGGGCTGGTTTTACGCACAACCATTTCGGTAAACTGCACGACGACGGCGATAACCAGAATAAAAGCCAGCGTGCGCAGATAGATGAGATTGAGCGGGATTAGGATCCAGGTATCAATCAGCCATGCGCAAATGGAGGCCAGCGTCATGACAAACGTCGTGGCAAGGCCCATACCCATTGCGGTTTCCAGTTTTTTGGAAACACCCATAAACGGGCAGAGGCCCAGAAACTTGACCAGTACAAAGTTATTGACCAGTACAGTTCCGACAAACAGCAGCAGGTAATCAGTCATTTTTCGGCCTGAAATAAAAAAGCCGCCTATTATCTGACAATCTACAACAGGCGACAACAGGTTAACTGTAGGGTTATTACGGGTTCACAAACGTCGATTTAACGCGCTGCGATCGTTTGAAGTAGGGCACCAACAGTGCTGCGGCCAGTAATGGGAACAGCAGTTGGCGCACGGCAAAAGCGTCTGGAACGGGTGAAAACGCAAACGCTTTAATCGCCAGCAACACGGAGATCAGCAGCCACAGAATGTAATGCTTAGGCACACAGGCTCGGCGTTTGAAAAACGCAATCGTCAGCCACAGTGTGTAATACCACATGGCGATTGCGGTAACAAAAGAGACGCCCCATAACAGCAAGTTTGCCGTACTTTGCTCACCCAGCGTTTTGAAGGTTTGCGGTGTAGCCAGCGCAGTGACATAAAGTAATAACGCCAGCGAAGCGCTCAACAACGCGACTAACAGCCAGGCCAGTGGCCCAAGTAGCCAGCCTCCGATACGTTGTGCCGGTGTGGTAGTCATCTCTTCTCCAGGTTTACGCGCGCAATCAATCATGCCATTCATTTTGGGGCAATTATTATAAAGCTTTTAACGTTGAGCGCTACTTTCTTCTTTATTGCACGTAATGCCAGACTGATTTAGGTACCTGACCAACATCAAACAGACGGCCTCCGGATATAAGCTCCGCACGGCGATGGTCTGCGGCACGGTACATATTGATGATGTCGCTATCGTCGGTGAGCGTGTAGTTTAGATGGTCGAACAGCTTTTCCAGACTTTCGAGTGAACTGATTTTGCGGAATTTTAATAAGTAATCCTGAACAGTCATAAATGCAGATCCATATTAATAAAATAATACCAACGGAGTAGAAAATATAAAAATAAACAACGTGCACAGGTAAAAGCGGATTTACGTGCAAATTTAAGAAGAGTGTTCATACCTGTGAAAAGCAGGCGCTATGCGCGTCTTTGGCAAGGGTAACGCGCTTAGCGATCGCTGGCAATATGCAGCGGAGCGGGATGCGGCATAATTCCCTTTTTTTGACAGAAAGCGATCTTTTCCTGGCAAGCCCTGCAACTACCAATGTTAATTGCCGGGCAATAAAAGGCTGCGGATGCTTATTTCTTCTGCACTGCGGCAACGGGCTCTGGCGGCTGGTAATTGTCAATATGATTGGCAACACCCAGCAGGATCACGGAGACGGCGAGAACAATCCAACCTGTTAATTCAATAAGACGATTCATTACTGATGACATTTGCTTTGATTTATCCATAAACACAGGCTGCAAATGTTACTAATCTCTCATTAATACAGCAAGATGATTGGGAACGATTTCTACCTCTTTTTCGCTGCAAGTTAAGCATAAGTGGCATATGTTTGACTTAAGTTAAAAAACAACCTTTGTAGCGCAAAGGTTATTAAACTATTGAGACGTTGCAAGGTATGGTGTGAAATAGGTCAGTCCTGAATTGAGAGGCAATAATATGAGTGACAACATCCGCGTTGGGCTAATTGGCTATGGTTATGCCAGCAAAACCTTCCATGCCCCACTGATTGTGGGCACGCCGGGCCTGGAACTGGCTGCGGTTTCCAGTAGTGATGAAGCAAAAGTGAAGGCAGACTGGCCTACGGTGGCGGTTGTTGCTGAGCCTAAGCATCTTTTTAACGATCCAAAGATCGACCTGATTGTGATCCCCACGCCTAACGACACGCACTTTCCGTTAGCGAAAGCTGCGCTGGAAGCGGGCAAACACGTGGTTGTTGATAAGCCTTTTACCGTGACACTGTCACAAGCTCGTGAGCTGGATGCGCTGGCGCGCAGCCTCGGGCGCGTGCTGTCTGTGTTCCATAACCGTCGCTGGGACAGTGATTTTCTGACGCTGAAAGCTCTGCTGGTGGATGGTGTTTTGGGAGAGGTGGCGTATTTCGAATCCCATTTCGATCGTTTCCGCCCGCAGGTTCGTGATCGTTGGCGTGAACAGGGCGGTCCGGGAAGCGGTATCTGGTACGATTTAGCACCGCATCTTTTGGATCAGGCGATTAACCTGTTTGGTTTGCCCGTCAGCCTGACGGTAGACCTTGCCCAGCTGCGCCCGGGCGCGCAGGCGACGGATTACTTCCATGCCATCCTGACGTATCCGCAGCGTCGTGTGATCTTGCATGGCACCATGCTCGCTGCCGCAGAATCGGCCCGCTATATTGTGCACGGATCGCGTGGCAGCTATGTGAAGTATGGTCTTGACCCGCAGGAAGAGCGCCTGAAAAATGGCGAACGACTGCCACAGGAAGACTGGGGTTATGATATGCGCGATGGCGTATTGACGCGAGTAGAAGGCGAAGAGCAGGTCGAAGAAACCTGGCTTACTGTACCGGGCAACTATCCGGCGTACTATGCTGGCATTCGTGATGCGCTAAATGGTAACGGTGAAAACCCGGTACCGGCGAGACAGGCTATCCAAATTATGGAGCTGATTGAGCTGGGCCTCGAATCCGCGAAACATCGTTCGACGCTGTGCCTTGCCTGATTAGGTAAATGGCGCAAGGCGATACCTTCCTGGCATCGTATCCGGCCTACAATCAAAACCAACGTAGGCCGGATAAGCGTTAGCGCCATCCGGCACTTTACCTGTTACGCTGCGGCGACTTTCTCGCGCAAGGCTCGTTTTTCTTCGTTACTCAGGAATGCCATTTCCAGACCGTTGATTTGGGCCTGACGTATCTGTTCACGCGTTAACCCTGCCGCGGGGGCGGCAATGGTGTACTCGTGAATAATATCCACACCTTGAACAGCCGGGTCGTCCGTATTCAAACTGGCGATAACGCCATGCTCAAGGAACGTTTTCAGCGGATGGTTCGCTAGTGAGGCAACGGTGCTGGTCTGAATGTTTGATGTCAGGCAGGATTCGATGCCGATATGGTGCTCGGCGAGGTAATCCATCAACGCACGATCTTCAACGGCTTTAACGCCGTGACCAATACGCTCAGCGCCTAGCTCTTTAATGGCCTGCCAGATGCTTTCTGGTCCCGCGGCTTCGCCCGCATGAACGGTAATACGCCAGCCGGCGTCGCGAGCCTGGTTGAAATGGGACAGGAACAGGCTGCCCGGGAACCCCAGTTCGTCACCGGCAAGATCCAGTGCCGTAATATGGTCTCGGTGGGCTAACAGCGCATCCAGTTCCTGCAGGCAGGCGGCTTCGCCAAAAGTACGGCTCATAATGCCAATTAAGCGTGCTTCGACGCCAAAGGTCTTGCAACCCTCGCGTACACCTGCGATGACGGCTTCAACCACACCTGCAACCGGGAGCTGATGCGTCATCGCCATGTATCCTGGGGAAAAACGCAGTTCAACATAGTGCAAGCCGTTACGTGCGGCATCCTCAATATTTTCAAATGCCACGCGACGACACGCATCCAGCGAGGCCAGTACCTTCACGCCCCAGTCGAGCTTGGATAAAAAGCTCACTAAATCCGGCTCAGTTGATGTGACTTGCACATGAGGGATCAGCGTTTCCAACGTTTGTGCCGGAAGCGTTAAGTTGAACTGACGACCCAGATCCAGGATCGTTTGTGCACGGATGTTACCATCAAGGTGGCGATGGACGTCGGTCAGGGGGAGGGAAGTATCAATCATGGTCGCACTCGTGTATTTAGGTAAAGTGCAGGCCATTATACAACAGAAAAATGTTCCTCTAAAAACTTTAAAAAAAGCAGTGCAGAGTTCGGGGTTATGGGGAAGCAAGTATCGCCAAATTGTTGACCATGCTGTTAGCGCTCCAACAGAGTGGTGTTCCGACGGCCTGATCCTTGAGACCGTATCACGCTGCTTTTGCCTTGCGGTGGCAAGATGGGCGTAAAGTAAGCAATAACGCATTTCCTGCAGCATGTGTGTAATGAAGGGATTTTATTTTAAGATTATTTACCTCGTTTTTATATAATTACTGCCTGTCAGTGTTATTTTATTCAGATATTTATTGAGTAACATTGCTAATAGCGAAAAATGGACACTTTCCAGTTTATGAATGTGCAGCGAGGTATGTTATAAAAATACAATAACGACTGAGGGTATTAATAAAGTGAAAAGTGTAAAGCTAATTGTTAGTACAATGTTCTGTGGAAGTTTGCTGCTGGCAACTGTGCCTACGCATGCGGCGTATAAAGCGGATGAAACGCATGTAATCCAGTTTAAGAAAGGTACCAGTGGCGCAGATATCAAGGGGACAATTACGGGCGATAAAACAAAAGATTATACGTTTGTCGCCAAAAAAGGGCAGACCATGCAAGCAGTTTTGAAAAGCGCCTGGCCTCATCCTTTCATGAGTATTATTGCGCCGGGCGAAAAATTCATTTTTGATGGCATGATGAGTGGTGACACTTATAAAAATACACTGCCTGCCAGCGGTAAGTATACCATCAGAATATATCAAAAAGGCGCGGCGAAGGATGAGGGAAAAACCAACGCATTCCAGCTGCACATGAAAATTACCAACTGATCATGAGGAAAAGATCGCCCTGGTGGTGATCTTTTCCTTTGCTATTAAACTTCTTCACCAGAATAGGCCACAACGCAATTACGGCCTCGGTTTTTTGCCATATACAGGGCGCGGTCTGCGCAATCAGCAAGTTGTTCAGGGGCTGAACGGTTATCAACTGAGGTTACGATACCCAGGCTGATGGTGATGATGCGTGGAAAATCACCTTTAGTCGTGGTCTGAGTTTGTTGTTCTACGTGTTTTCTGATTCGCTCTGCGATGTTAAATGCTGCATCAGCGTTAGTTTCAGGTAGCAAAATAGCAAACTCTTCTCCGCCAATACGCGCCACGATGTCGTTACGCCGACTCAGTCGCTGCATAATTTCTGACAGTTTAATTATCACTCTGTCACCCTGCAAATGTCCCCAGGTGTCATTGACCGACTTAAAGAAATCAATGTCGCAAAATACAATGCTCAGGGGTTTATGGGTTGCTGTCATTTTAATCTCATTGCTGAGTGCGTTATAAAAATAGCCACGGTTGAAAAGTCGGGTCATCGGGTCGCGGACTGAATTTTCATAGGATAATTCATAGGCCTGACGTGAGGCTTTGTAGCGCTTGAAAATATCAGACATGAGCACGATCATCACGGCCATTGCGCTAAGGCACTCCAGGCCTCTGGCGAGATACCATCCAGCGGAGTCTATATGCGTGTACTTCAGCATAATGATGACACTTAACAGATTGCTCAGGGCAACCAGTGACATACTTACCCAAAACTGTGTTTTTAGCTGGGTTAATTTTGCCCCTAATAAAACGATACAGGTCCACAAGATAATGAGGACATAAATAAAGCTACCACGCCAGGGTCTAAGCCATTCAAACGTTTCTGTATCAACCAACTGAAACGATATTGGCGTAATACGGATGGAGTAGAGGATAGCCATTACCAGATGCAACATGCACCATAAATAAGTGGCGTAAATAACTGTTTTACCATGCTTTTCTTTTTTATTCTTAAACGTATATAAATAGTATGTTGCAAAAAACAGCCCCGTAATTAACATGTTCCTCATAAAGTATAAAATAGCAATGTCATTGTAGATGACACCAGGAAGGCCGTTTTTATAAAAATAAATATAGAGCGCAAGAAATAAGAAAACCCCCGAGAAATAAAACGCGCAGGCCAGGGGTAAAAGATATTTTTTGCGCCGATAACTCATGTAATTCATCGTCATAAAGCACCCCGTCTGAATGTGCAATACACCAGCAAAGGTTGCAATAACCGGATAAAAAGAGAGGCTATAACGCTGATTACTAAAAGGGATATACCAAAGAAAAATGGATGTCGTTAAGGACAGGAGTAAAAAAAAAGTTAAATTCTTTTTGTGAATGTTTATTTGTGTTGTATTCATGATTTTTATGTATATAAAACAGCGCTATATTTCGGCTATCTTCTCAGCTTTGTATTTTGTCTTTTTGATTTTTATTGCTGTTGATTTTTACTGGCAGGAAAAGTCAGGGAGGAATTGGTACTAAAAAAACGATAGAAAACAGATTTGTTTTTTTATATTAGGAGTTGCGCAATGAGTTCTTCATTGCGCAAGACTATTTAACGTATTGTGCGGATGGCGTTAATCAACCCCTGAACGCCTTTTTCAAGTTTGGAACGTGGACATCCGGCATTGAGGCGCACAAAACCTCGTCCTTCTTCTCCGTATGTGTATCCGGGCATGATGGCGACTTTCTGCTGATGGATGAGTGCTTCCTGCAGTGCATGGTCATCAAGGTTGAGTGGACGCAAGTCAATCCATGCCAGATAGGTGGATTGCGGAACCTGCCAGTTCAGTTCGGGGAATGCGTTATTCAGCTCATGCGCGATGTAATGCAGGTTACTGACAAGGTAATCCCGCAGCGCATCAAGCCAGCTAGCGCCCTGTTGGTAGGCTGCGATATGTGCGCTAAGCGCGAGCACTGCAGGTGAGGAAAGACCATCCCGACCCTTTAACGCACTGAGGTAATCGTTGCGACTCTGCTCATCCTCAATAATCCCGTAAGCCCCGGTTAACGCCGGAATATTGAAGCTCTTTGAACCGGAGGTGAACAGCGCCCAACTGTCGCGCGCGACGTTACTCCACGGGATGTGCGGCTGGTCTGCCCATACCATATCCATATGGATCTCATCAGAGATGACTTTTACACCGTGGCGCTGACACAGTTCCGCCATGGTTTCCAGTTCATCGCGCGTCCACACCTTACCGGTTGGGTTGTGCGGACTGCAAAGCAGAAGAATTTTACTTTCAGGCCGGGAGAGCGCTTTTTCCAGCGCAACCATGTCGCAAACCCAGCCGTCAGCGCGCTTTTCAAGTCCGACAGCGCATACCTGGCGCTGATTACCTTCAATCGCTTTGTAAAACGCGTCGTACGCCGGTGTATGAATTACCACCGCATCACCCGCAGAAGACCACTGGCGGATCAGCTCCGACACCATATAGATGACCGAGGGGCCATAAACCAGCGACTGAGGGTCGATTTGGGTATTATGACGCGTAAGAAACCAATGACTAATTGCCGCCAGAAATTCATCATTTTTCCAGCGGCTGTAACCCAGCACGCCATGTGACAGGCGCTGAGTCAGCGCCTCCAGAATGCAAGGTGCGGTGGCAAAATCCATATCAGAGATGGTGAACGGCAGCAGGTCGGCTGAACCAAAACGGTCGGCAACGTAATCCCACTGGGTACACCAGGTACCGTGCCTGTCCACCACCTTTGAAAAATCAAACATACTGTTGTCCTTATGCCTGTACGGTGTTCATCAGAACGGCGATCTCGTCTTTCACTGACTGGACCTGCGGACCAATAACGACCTGAAGGTTATGCTGATTGAGTTGTACTACGCCAATGGCGCGATTGTCCTTCAGCGCTTGTACGTTAACAAGCGACATATCTTTCACTGACAAGCGCAGACGGGTAATGCAGTTATCCAGGCTGACAATGTTTTCCGCACCGCCCAGCGCCGCCAGAATGGCAGGGACGTTGTAACCGGATTTACCCGGTGCACCCGCCATGACTTTTTCGATATTGCTGGCAATTTCGACGTCACGACCCGGGGTCTTCAGATTGAAACGTGTGATGGCGAAACGGAAGATCACGTAGTACACCGCGAACCAGATCGCCGCCACAACAGGGACCAGATACCACTTGGTTGAGAGCCCGTGCAGGATGCCGAACACCACAAAGTCAATCAGGTTACCGTCCGTGTTACCGATGGTGACGCCAAGCACCGCCATCACGGTGAAACCAAGACCGGTCAGCAGGGCGTGGATCACATACAGAACTGGGGCAACGAACAGGAATAAGAACTCAAGGGGTTCTGTTGTACCGCCGATCACGCAGGCAATGAGGCCAGAAATTAATAACCCTTTAATTTTATGACGATTTTCAGGGCGAGCACAGTGGTACATCGCGAGCGCTGCCCCCGGCAAACCACCGAGGAACGCTGGCATTTTACCCTGCGACAGGAAGCGGGTTGCGCTTTCAGAGAAACCTTGTGTTGTCGGGCAGCTCAGTTGAGCCTGGAAAATAGTCAGTGCGCCGCTTACGCTGTGACCGCAGACTTCCTGCGTGCCGCCAGCTTCGGTGAAGCGAATGAGCGCCACCAGAATATGATGCAGACCAAACGGCAGCAGCAGACGTTCACCGGTACCAAACAGCATTGGACCAAATTCACCCGCGCTGTTGATGATGTGGCCGAGCCCGTTAATGCCCATGGCGAAAACCGGCCAAACCAGGGGAATGACCAGGCCGACCAGTCCCATCACCACCGAAGAGATAATTGGCACAAAGCGGGTACCGCCGAAGAAGGCCAGTGCATCCGGCAGGCGGATGTTGTGGAAACGTTCATGCAGCATCCAGACGATGATCCCGGCAATTACAGCGCCGAGGATCCCGGTGTCGATCGACTGGATCCCCAGGATATTCTGCACGTTGTTGGCCTTCAGGATCGCGGCATCTATGGTAGGTAAGATACCTTTCGCAGTTAACCAGAAGTTGACGGCAAGGTTCATCACCGCATAACCAACAAAACCGGCAAATGCCGCTACGCCTTTGTTCTCGCGAGCCAGGCCGAGAGGTATGGCAATACAGAACATCACAGGTAAGAAGCTAAACGCAAATGAGCCTACTTTGCTCATCCAGGTAAAAATAGCCTGCAGTACCGGATTACCCAATGCCGGGATCAGCGTTAAGACATCATGACTACTTAACGAGCTGCCGATCCCTAACATGATCCCGCAGAATGAGAGCAGAGCCACGGGCAGCATAAAGGTTTTGCCCAACTGCTGGAAAAATTCCCATAACGTAATTTTTGGTGTGGTTCTCGTCGTCATCAAACGACTCCTCGTAAAAGCTAGCTGACTAATGATGGCGAGAAGATAAAACGTTTTACCTAATTTTAGTGCGGTACAAATCACATTATCGAACGATAATAGAGCGTATAAATATAAGTGATTGATAAAACGTTTTATCCGTCACGTTATCAGGGAGTTTTCCGTTTTTATGGCTATAGCCAAAAAAATAACTATCCATGATGTTGCGCTGGCCGCGGGCGTTTCGGTTAGTACCGTCTCATTGGTGCTTAGTGGAAAAGGCCGTATTTCATCAGCGACCGGCGAACGGGTGAATGCCGCTATTGAGCAACTGGGGTTTGTGCGTAATCGCCAGGCATCAGCGCTGCGTGGTGGGCAGAGCGGGGTAATTGGTTTGATCGTGCGCGACCTTTCCACCCCGTTTTACGCCGAATTGACGGCGGGTCTGACGGAAGCATTAGAAGCACAGGGGCGCATGGTATTTTTATTACATGGCGGCAAAGATGGCGAACAGCTGGCGCAGCGTTTCGCTATGCTGCTTAATCAAGGGGTTGATGGTGTGGTGATCGCCGGAGCTGCCGGCAGTAGCGACGACCTGCAACAACTTGCCGCCGATAAGGGGATTCCGGTGGTGTTTGCGTCTCGGGCCAGCTACCTGGATGACGTTGACACCGTCAGGCCTGACAACATGCAGGCAGCGCAATTGCTGGTTGAACATCTGATACGCCATGGGCATCAGCGAATCGCGTGGTTGGGGGGGCAGAGTTCTTCATTGACCCGCGCGGAGCGTGTCGGCGGCTATTGTACGACGTTGCTAAAGTATGGTTTACCGTTTCATAGCGACTGGGTGCTGGAGTGTTCATCCAGCCAAAAGCAGGCCGCAGAAGAGGTGACTGCGCTGTTACGTCGTAACCCAACGATCAGCGCAGTGGTATGCTACAACGAAACGATAGCCGTTGGTGCCTGGTTTGGCCTGATGAGAGCAGGGCGTCAGAGTGGTGAAATTGGCGTAGATCGCTACTTCGAACAGCAGATCTCGTTAGCCGGATTTGCCGATGTAGCGGAAAATGCACTGGACGATATCCCCATTATTTGGGCCTGCACGCCCGCGCGTGAAATGGGATATACCCTTGCTGAGCGCATGCTACAGCGCATTGGGCACGATGATGGTCATTCGCGTAACCTGACGCTTTCCGCCCGGCTGGTGGTGGCAAAATAAAACAGGCCCGATAAGCACACGGTTATCGGGCCTGTTATCACGCGTATTTACTGTTGCGGAATAGCCGGGGCATCCGGTTCGCCGAGAGAAGGCATACCGAACATGCCAACAAACTCATCCAGCGACATTTTTTGTCCGTTTAACGTAACCTGGCCGTTTGCGTATTGCAGGCTGGAGCCGATGACGTTGTCCTGCATCGTTGTAATACGGAACATCTGGCCCATTGCCGCCAGGCCATTCACCTGTTGTTTTGCCAGATCGGCCGCTTGTTCCTGCTGATACCCTTCAATTTTGGCAATCTGCGTCATGAACTCAGTCGCCATATCAACCGGAATCGTCAGCTTAGCATCCAGTGATTTGACCGAACGATCCACTTCCTGAGCCAGCGTTTGTGGTTCCTCAGTATTTGCTGTCGGATCTTTTAGCAGCAGTGACAAATTAAATGCGGTTTCACCTTTTGCATTTTTCCAGCTCAGCGGGGCAATGGTGATAACCGGCTCGCCTTTCATCAGAATCGGCAGTGCATTGAAGAAGGCTTCAGTGACTTTTTGCTGATAAAGCTCAGGATTTTGTACCACATCAATCTGCGCCATCAGCGCCTTGGTTTGGGCGCTATACTGCTGACTGAACTGGTGTAGTGCTTCACCGTCAATCTGGCCAACTTTCAGCGTCAGTTTACCGCTACCCATGTCCTGCCCCTGTAATTTCAGGCTGTTCAGCGTGTAATCCAGCTGGCTGTTGACAGTTTTACCCTCGTTGATCAGATCGGATTTACCATCAATACCCATGCCTTCCAGAACCGCTAACTCTTTACCTTCGACGGAAATCGACAGTTTATCGAGTGACAATTTCTGGTCGCCGATGCGCTCACCAAAGCTGGCAATACTGCTGGAACCCTCAGTTTTCAGGTTATTGAAAGTCATCTGTACTTTCTGGTCATACTCGTTGACCGCATTGACCACGCCACTTTGCGCATTGCCTGTCAGCGAGACAGCGTTACCTTCTTTGTCTGCTGTAAACTGGAATTCCCCGCCGCTGAAGGCTACTTTTTCGTCGCCTTTCTCATAGTTCAGTGGTTTGAGGGAGAGATCGGAACGGGTATCGCCGCTGTAGCCGATACGGGAGTTAATGACAAATGGCGACTCACCTTTGGCAATATCAAACAGCGGTTTGGTAACGTCGTTATTGACCAGCGTCGTTTTCACGGAGGCCATAGCCGGGATCAGATTCAGTGATTTCAGTTGAGCCAGCGGGAATGGACCGTGATCGACGGTTTCATTCAGGACGATACTTTGCCCCGGTTTTAGCCAGGAATCTGCCTGCCCGGCGATTGGTTTCACCACCAATTGCAGTTGGCTATTGAACACCCCGCGCTGGTAGTTTTGATAACTCAGTTCAATGCCCGCCTCAGGGGAGAAACGTTTTAACTGATCGTTTGCCTGTGTCACCATCTCGGCGAGATGCGTTTCAAGTTTCTTACCTGTGTACCAGGCGCCGCCCGTCCAGACGATACCCAGCGCAACCACCACACCCGCAGCTACCAGCGATTTTTTCATTTCGATATCCATAAAATAAAACCAGGCGTTTGAAGACGCCTGGAGGAGTGACATGTCTTTAACTCACTACAGCTTAGCAAGAGTTGTTAAAAATATCAGTATCTTGCTATAGCTTGTTATAAACCCGGGCTAAACGACCTGCGCCACTGATGTTAACCGGCGATTCATTCGCGCCAATAAAGGCCGATTCACCCGGTCGCAGAACCAGACGTTGCTCGCCTTTGCTCAGCACGGCTTCACCCTCGATGCAGAACAAAATGGCCGCACTTTGCTGGCTGATATCTGCGCCACTGGTAGTAAGCTCATGCAGGGAGAACGCAAAATCGTCAACCGGGATAGGGAAGTCCAGTTCACCATCAGATTCAACCGGCGTGGTCAGTAACTGGTTTGCTGGCTTGGCGACAAACTTCACGTTGGCGACCAGTTCCGGGATATCAATATATTTTGGCGTCAGTCCGGCACGCAGCACGTTGTCCGAGTTAGCCATCACCTCAAGCGCCACACCTTGCAGGTAAGCGTGCGGGGTTTCGGCAAATAAGAACATAGCCTCGCCTGGATTGAGTTTCACCACATTGAGCAGCAGCGGGGAGAAGAGCCCACTGTCGTTCGGGTAGACGTCGGCGATCAGACGGATGGTTTGCCAGGGTTCTCCCTGCTGGCTGTTCAGCGCCGATTTCAGGATCGCCAACGCATGGGATTTCTCCTTATCCTGCATATTCAGCAAGCTGGCGAAAAGATAGCTCAGACGTTCCGCACTCGGCTCTTCCAGGAAATGCGCAATAGCCGGATGTGCGGCGGAAACGGGTTGTAACAATGCAACAATTTCAGAGAACTCGCGGAATGCGTTCATCGCCAGAAAAGGCGTCAAAGCAAATACCAGTTCTGGTTTGTGATTAGGATCCTTGTAGTTGCGCTCGGCCGCATCCATCGGGATCCCCGCGGCGTTTTCTTTGGCAAATCCGATTTCAGAGTTGTGCTTGTTAGGATGAACCTGAATCGAAAGCGGTTGAGCAGCGCAGAGCACTTTAAACAGGAAGGGCAGTTCACCAAAACGTTGGGCAACGGCATCGCCCAGCAGTGCGGATTTATCGTGCTCGATAACGTCGCGCAGAGCAACCGTCTGACCGTCAGCGCCGAGAACCTGCGAACTGCTTTTCGGATGCGCCCCCATCCACAGCTCAGCCATCGGTTGCTGAGTGGGGTTGGCAATGCCATAGAGTTCCGTTAACGCCGTTTTACTTCCCCAGGCGTAGTTCTGCACTGAGTTGATGAGTTTTTGCATTATCAAGCCCTGTTTCAATGTTGAATTTTCTACGGCTATTAAACCAAGAAACCCTGAGCGAAGTAACCTGCACATGTAAAAAGTCGTACTTGTCTCAGTTTTTGTTAAAAAAATGTGTAGGATATGGTGACTCGCTTTTAATACCCTGAGTAATTCCGGTTGCAGAAAGCTCTTCCTTCTACAACCGGATCTGCGGCAGGGAAGCAGGGCAATGGAACATCTGCCCAGAGAATAACCAGACCGAGCAGTAAGTGAGAGCACAATGTCAAACAAACCCTTTCATTATCAGCATCCTTTCCCCCTCAAAAAGGATGATACCGAATACTATCTGCTGACCAGCGACTATGTCTCTGTTGCCGAATTTGAAGGGCAGGAGATTGTTAAAGTTGCACCGCAAGCCTTAACCCTGTTGGCTCGTCAGGCCTTTCATGATGCGTCGTTTATGCTGCGTCCCGCACATCAACAGCAGGTAGCCGATATTCTGCGCGACCCGGAAGCCAGCGAAAACGACAAGTATGTGGCTCTGCAATTTCTGCGTAACTCTGACATCGCGGCAAAAGGCGTTTTGCCGACCTGTCAGGACACCGGAACCGCGATTATTGTGGGTAAAAAAGGTCAGCGTGTCTGGACCGGAGGGGGCGATGAGGAGGCGCTGGCTCGTGGTGTGTATAACACCTATATCGAAGACAACCTGCGCTATTCACAAAACGCCGCGCTGGATATGTATAAAGAGGTGAACACCGGCACCAACCTGCCAGCACAAATCGATTTGTATACCGTCGACGGCGATGAATACAAATTCCTGTGTATTGCCAAAGGTGGTGGTTCGGCGAACAAAACCTATCTGTACCAGGAAACCAAAGCGCTGCTAACACCGGGCAAATTAAAAAATTACCTGGTTGAGAAAATGCGTACGTTGGGCACTGCGGCTTGTCCGCCGTATCACATCGCGTTCGTAATCGGTGGAACATCGGCAGAAGCCACGCTGAAAACGGTCAAACTGGCTTCTGCAAAATACTACGACGAACTGCCGACAGAAGGTAACGAACATGGTCAGGCATTCCGCGATGTAGAGCTGGAAAAAGAGCTGCTGATTGAGGCGCAGAATTTGGGACTGGGCGCGCAGTTTGGCGGGAAGTATTTCGCGCATGATATCCGCGTGATCCGCCTGCCGCGTCACGGCGCGTCATGTCCGGTTGGTATGGGTGTTTCTTGCTCAGCCGATCGAAATATCAAAGCCAAGATCAACCGTGAAGGTATCTGGATCGAAAAACTGGAACATAATCCTGGCAAATTTATACCGGAAGAGCTGCGCCAGGCGGGAGAGGGCGAAGCGGTACGCGTTGACCTCAATCGTCCGATGAAAGAGATCCTGGCTCAGCTTTCCCAGTATCCGGTTTCCACGCGACTGTCGCTCAACGGTACAATTATCGTTGGCCGTGATATTGCGCATGCGAAACTGAAAGAACGTCTGGATAACGGCGAAAGTTTGCCGCAGTATGTTAAAGATCACCCGATCTATTACGCAGGTCCGGCAAAAACGCCGGAAGGCTATGCTTCGGGTTCGCTGGGGCCAACCACGGCCGGGCGTATGGACTCGTATGTTGACCAGCTTCAGGCTGCTGGTGGAAGCATGATCATGCTGGCGAAAGGCAACCGCAGCCAGCAGGTGACCGATGCCTGCCATAAGCATGGCGGCTTCTATTTAGGCAGTATTGGCGGCCCCGCCGCGGTGCTGGCCCAGGGCAGTATCAAGAGTCTGGAGTGCGTGGAATACCCGGAACTCGGGATGGAAGCCATCTGGAAAATTGAAGTGGAAGATTTCCCGGCGTTTATCCTGGTGGATGACAAAGGCAACGATTTCTTCAAGCAAATTCAGACGTCGCAGTGCGCACGCTGCGTTAAGTAACGTCAGCCGCCCTTCGGGGCGGTTTTTTTTACCGCACGAACCACCAAACGACAGCTTTAACCTCGTTAATACTCATAAGACCAATGCAAATGGGCAATGTCGAAACATAACCTAATCAACTGTTAATGTAAGGAGCAGGTAATGGTAACGGTACGCCGCGAGAATGATTCAATGGGGGCGATTGATGTTCCTGCCGATAAGCTTTGGGGCGCGCAAACCCAACGTTCACTGGAGCATTTTCGTATCTCAACGGAGAAAATGCCGGTCTCGTTGATCCATGCGCTGGCGCTGACGAAACGCGCTGCGGCAAAGGTTAACCAGGATCTGGGGCTGCTGGCGGAGGATAAAGCCAGGGCTATTATGCAGGCTGCAGATGAAGTGTTGGCAGATAAACACCGCGATGAGTTTCCGCTGGCCATCTGGCAAACTGGGTCCGGCACGCAAAGCAATATGAACATGAACGAGGTGCTGGCAAACCGGGCCAGCGAGTTGCTGGGCGGTGAGCGGGGAATGGAGCGGAAAGTACACCCCAACGATGATGTCAATAAAAGCCAAAGCTCGAACGATGTCTTCCCGACGGCAATGCACGTTGCCGCACTGCTGGCGCTGCGTAAATCTTTGATCCCACAATTAAATGTGTTGACCAAAACGCTCAGTGATAAGTCCCACGCTTTCGCCGATATCGTTAAAATTGG
Source organism: Citrobacter sp. Cpo089 (assembly GCF_030332695.1). NCBI lineage: Bacteria > Pseudomonadati > Pseudomonadota > Gammaproteobacteria > Enterobacterales > Enterobacteriaceae > Citrobacter > Citrobacter sp. Cpo089. Next base: position 64,082 of record NZ_JAOWHJ010000055.1, read on the forward strand.
TCGTACACATCTGCAAGATGCAACTCCACTTACGCTTGGCCAGGAGATTTCCGGCTGGGTAGCAATGCTTGAACATAACCTCAGACACATTGAAAACAGTTTACCGCATGTGGCAGAACTGGCGTTGGGGGGAACCGCGGTAGGTACAGGACTGAACACTCATCCCGAATACGCCCGCCGGGTCGCGGATGAACTGCGGGTCATTACCTGCGCGCCGTTCGTTACCGCTCCGAATAAATTTGAAGCGCTGGCCACCTGCGATGCGCTGGTTCATGCCCACGGAGCGCTAAAAGGGCTGGCAGCATCGCTGATGAAAATCGCCAACGATGTACGCTGGCTGGCATCTGGCCCGCGCTGTGGTATTGGCGAAATTTCAATTCCGGAAAACGAACCGGGCAGCTCGATCATGCCGGGTAAAGTCAATCCTACCCAGTGTGAAGCGCTGACTATGCTTTGCTGCCAGGTGATGGGCAACGATGTCGCCATCAATATGGGCGGGGCGTCAGGTAACTTTGAGCTCAACGTCTATCGACCGATGGTCATCCACAACTTCCTGCAGTCGGTACGCCTGCTGGCGGACGGTATGGAAAGCTTCAATGAACATTGTGCGACGGGAATCGAGCCCAACCGTGAACGAATAGATCAACTGCTCAATGAGTCGCTGATGCTGGTGACCGCGCTCAACACCCATATCGGTTACGATAAAGCGGCTGAAATTGCCAAAAAAGCGCATAAAGAAGGGCTGACGCTAAAAGCCTCCGCTCTGGCGCTGGGATATCTAACCGAAGCGGAGTTCGACAGCTGGGTACGTCCGGAGCTGATGGTTGGCAGCATGCGGCCAGGCAGTTAATCCGCAACGTACAGGTGCAGCCGGGGAATAATCAATCTCAACGGCTGCGCCTGAGGTTTAAAGCGATGCTGAACGTTTTCGGCATCGTAATTCAGTAACTCGCCGATATCCGGTACGGTCATACCGTTGTCGTTATTAAGCAAAGCAATCAGTGGTGTCGGGCAGGCATATTGCACCTGTTTTTGCTCTCCTTTGTACCAGACGCGGGCAATAGGCTGCACTTTTACCGGCCTTTTGATCTTCAGGCGGGCCTGCTGCGGTAAGGCGGCGATATCCTGATATTCGCGTTCAAGCTTCTGCTGCCATTCTTCACGAGTCCAGGGATGTACGCTGCGCGGTGAGGTCAGGCTTTTTTCCAGTTGCTGCAGTACTTCATCGCGTTTCAGGTTTTTAATAATGTGCTTGTTAGCCCAGCCGAACCGGAGGGTGGCAGGATCTCTGACAACGGTGAGCGTGCGATAGGCATTCAGTGTAATCAGCCCCGGCAGGTGGCGATGCACCCATTCGAAACGTGCTGCCGGCGCCAGCCCTGATTCTACTGTAACAATGCGCTCGAAGGTGGTTTTCAACTGGTTTATACGCTGGATTTGTTCTTCCAGAGCACATTGCGCCGCATTATCAACCTGGTAGCACAATACACCCGGTAGGCGGACGGCCGCTTTGCTGCTGCGGTTTTCGGACTGCTGCTGAATAAACAGGTGACGGTAATGACGCAATGCCAGCGCTTCAGCCTCTTTGCCTAAGTGCTGCTTAACATCAATGTTTTGCAGAGGGGCATGCTCTGCCTCTTTGACCACTTCCGGTAACGAGAATACGCGGGCAATAAGCAGCGTCTGCTGCAACAGGTTTTCGTTCAGAAGCGCCAGTTCTTGTTCCATCTGGCGAAAGGTGCCGTTCAGGCGGTCAACGAGATCGTAACGGGCCATAGGTTTACCATTTTAGTTACAACATACTTTTTTATAACACAACATCCATCGCCTGACCACCGAGCAGAATAGGTCAGGCAGCTGAAATTTCAGGAATGTTATGCCAGACGGGCCAACGGAAAGTAAAACGGGCACCGCCAAGTTCACTTTCACCACAGACGACCGTCCCTCCCATAGCCAACGCTATTGAGTGGACGATGGCTAACCCAAGCCCACAACCCCCGGTCGCCCGATCGCGGCTGGGATCAAGGCGTACAAACGGTTCAAAAACCTGTTCACGTGCGTCTGGTGCAATACCGGGACCGTCGTCTTCCACTACCAGCGTGGCTTGATTGCCGCTCAGCAGCAGACTGGCTTGCACTGTAGACTGGCAATAGCGTAGGGCATTGTTCAGCAAATTATCCAGGACCCGCTCCATCAGGCGCATATCCAACGCGCCGTAGTCGCCAGTTTCGAGATGACGTAATTGCACCACACGGTCAGGATTCACGCTTTGCACATCCTCCAGATGGGTGGTTAACCAAGCAGGTAGGTCCGGTACGCTGAGTTTCAGTTCATTTTGCGGGCGATCCAAGCGGGCGTAGGTCAGTAACTCTTCGATCAACGCTTCCAGTTGGCCGATATCACGATTCAGAGCCTGAGATTCCTGCTCGGTGAGGTTATCACTCATTTCCAGCCGGTAACGTAAACGTACCAGCGGGGTACGAAGCTCATGGGCAATACCATCGATGAGCTGTTTTTTACTGGCGATCAGCGCATTGATATTGTCGGCCATTTGATTAAACGCTACGCCCAGGCGCTCAAAGCTGGAACCACTGTCAAAATGAAGGCGTTCACTCAGATGTCCTTCACCAAAACGCTGTGCGGCGGATTCGAGTCTGAGCATTTCCTGCCAGTGCGGGCGCATCCAGATCAGTACCGGGAAGGCCAGTGAGATAGCAATAAACGCCATCAGCGCGATGTCCAGCAAGCGCATTTGATGAAGAAAATAGAGATAAGGAACCGGGCCGACGGCTAGCACGTAATGGCTGCGAGGAATGCGTTGAATAAAGGTGTATTGATCGTCAAGTGCCACAATATCGCCTTCGCGCAAACGCTGCATGGTTGGGGCATCCAGTGTGTACTTATTCAGCGGTTCAACGCGAAGGTCAAATGAGAGGTTTAAATCCATCTCCTTCAGCGTCTTACCCCAGTCGCGTGGCGGGATTTCGCGTAGTTCACTGCGCATCAGGTACAACGAGCTTTTCATCAAATCGTCGAGCGACTGTCTGCCAGCGCGTTCTGCGGTGAATTTGTATACCAGACCGACCAACAGGGTCATCACCAAAAAGCAGACAAACAGCAGGAGGTAAAACTGCACAAACAGTTTCTTCATAAAAAATCACCGAACGCTCAATAAGTTAGCGAGTGCACGTGTCCCTCAGGGGAAAAGTGGGCACAGCAGTATCCGCCGATGCGTGGGTTCAGAAAGGTTCTCCGATCACCATCCGGCGTGCTTGTCCACGCAGAGTACACTGTATATCTCTTTTCTGCATTCTTATGGCCCCTACGGGCGCAGAATGACCTTTCGCTGGATCACGCATTGCTTTCTATGCTGTAAGTTAATCAAAATCGGGATGGGGTTGTTCTGGCGTACGTCACGACCGCACCTAAAAGGTTACTTCGTTTCTCAACGTAGATGGTGTTGTTATATTCGTAGTTACCTTCTGGATAGCAAATTCTGATATTAGTCCCAAGGTCTGGATCGTCAACATCAGCCCCCGAACAGCTTTTCGAACTTCCTGTAGCATAGACGTATGTGGTGGTATAGGACGAGGGGACACCCGGAATGAACCAGGTTATCGCCATAACCATGATCACTGAAAACAGCACCATGGCAATGCTGATACCACCAAATAATTTTAGATAAGTTTGGAAGGGACTTTTTTTCATTATCCCATTACCTACCAGAAATAAGGTAATTAACAATGACACTGCCAGAGAAATAAGCATGAGGTATTTGGATGTGAGCGGGTAGAGAAATGTCGCTCTGTATATCGTTACCCTCCACCAATAAAAGAGAAAAATTGCGCCGAGAGATGAGACGGTAACAAAAAACAAATATGGATATGAGTATTTTCTCATCCTTGCGACTCCAGAACAATTTCTCCATTTGGGTTTAATAAATTACCATTTGTTTTGAATAATGAAAACGGCTCTCTTGTTTGAATTGTTAGGTACGCCGCAGACCAGAGAATTTGCGCTATCTTTGGGGATATAGGCATAATAATAAAAGGGATATTCTCACCCGTGGCAGGGATGACTGACCTTGCGTATAATGCGTGTCGATACTTCCTGAAAAGTGCTGTGACTGAAAATATGAATCTCAATCGCTGTTGTTATTCGCTACTCATTTTCGCAGCGGTCGGCTGCATTTTCACCGCTTATCCTCTTGTTATATGGTTTCTACTCGCCAACGTTTTGACGCTGCTGTTATACGGCGTGGACAAAATGGCGGCACGTAAGGACTGGCGCAGAGTGCCGGAATCCACATTGCTGGTGTTTGGCGTTGTGGGCGGGTGGGGCGGCGCGATAGCGGGTCAACAAATCTTTCGCCATAAAACACAAAAGCAGCCTTTCAAAACCTACTTCATTATCAGTGTGATAGTGAGTATTTCTGTGATGGGCGTGATTTATAAGTTCTATCCATTTTTACCTTCCTGAGCATGGTTGGTGAATAAATTGCCGGTTTATTTGAGGCAGTAAATATATTTTTCACCTGAACGGCGCACAATTTCATCGGCATTTTGCGTAATATTTTTTCCTTCAAATGCGCCGTAAAGTTGCTTAAATTTCACTGTTCTCAGGCGTTGGATGATGTCGCTGACGGTTGCGGCTGGCAACGGTAGCATATTGGGGTAGCTCCACATAAATGAGACTGCATGGGCACCTGGTGTAACTTGAACGATGTCGCCAGAAAGCACGACACCTTCGTCACGCGCCCAGTGCAGGACGCAGCCGCCAGCAAAGTGCCCGCCGAGACGTATCACCTTGACGTCACGGGTTAACTCAATGGTGTCGCCATCCCAGAATCTAATCCACGGGCTGTCGCGCATTACCCACCTTCTGTCGCTGGCATGAAGGTAAATCGGCGCGTTAAATTCCGCAGCCCAGTCCTGCATGGTGGTGTAGTAATGAGGATGCGAAATCGCGATAGCCTTAAGGCCGCCAAGGGACGTTATTAGCGTTTTTGTGGCATCGTCGAGCGTGGCAATGCAGTCCCACAGAATATTTCCTTCTGGGGTGCGCACAAGAAACGCGCGCTGATCAATTGCAAAATCAGGAACGGTGCGGATGCTGAGGAGAGTACTGTCGTGTTGCTTCCACTTATTTGTATGCGATGCACACAGGGTGTCAAAATCGATCCATTTCTGCCCGCTTGTGGGGACATATTGACGTTCATCCAGGCAGATATCGCAATGTTCCGGATGGGCGCCAGCTACCTCATAGGATGTTCCACAGGTTTTGCATAACGAGATCATCGTGTCCTCCTCATATACCGAACACAGTCAGCATGGCACACAGATACACAAGGATGTGCCTGTTAGTGCTCTACCCGATAAGTCAGTGATGATGGAAGTGGGGGTTGTGGCTCAACCAAAAGAAAACAGGAATAATGCCGACACGGATCCTTTGGTTACCATCTTCCAGAGAAAAATGAGGATATTGTTTGGAAAATCGTCTGTTCAACACCTGGCTCAACCGTTGGGGGCTCACTCCAGATGGTGAACCGTTTGAAACGCACACATCGCAGCTTTTGCCTGTGGTGGTGGTCAAGGACGGGCAGAAAGCCATACTAAAGATTACCGACGATGACAGTGAACGGATCGGCTGTGAACTCATGGTCTGGTGGAACGGAAATGGCGCAGCGAAAGTACTTGCTCATGCAGCAGGGGCGATTCTGCTGGAACGTGCGACAGGGACAGAGTCTTTAGCGGACATGTCCTGGACTGGCAACGATGCGCAGGCCTGTCGCATTATTTGCCATGCTGCCAGTAGACTCCATCTCTCCCGAAATGCGTCTACGCCTGCGTTAACACCTCTGCACCATTGGTTTCGCGATCTGGCTCCTGCCGCGAAAAAGCATGGCGGTATCCTGACGCGTTGTGCTGCGGTGGCAAACGTACTGCTATCTTCACCCCATGATGAAGTCGTATTACATGGCGATCTACATCACGGCAATATTCTTGATTTCGGAACGAGGGGATGGCTGGCTATCGATCCCAAAGGGCTGGTGGGCGAGCGTGGCTTTGATTACGCCAATATCTTTACTAACCCCGATCTTGCCGAACCTACCAGACCTGTCGCCATTGAGCCGGAAAGATTCACGCAAAGAGTCAACATTGTGTCTGAAATCGCCAGAATTGAACGGCAGCGTTTACTGATGTGGATTGTTGCCTGGTGTGGGTTGTCGTCCGTCTGGTTTCTGCAAGAGGGTGACAGCGCAACGGTACCTCTGCGTATTGCGGAGCTAGCGATGGCAGAACTTGCTTCAGGTGGTAATCAACTTTGATCTACGACACTGGGTTAGTAATTCTTAAGAGTTATCATTAGCCTGGTAAACGTTGTATTAATCAATCAATGAACGGCGGTGTGGTGTGTTGTTGAGCGAAAATTTGACAGGCCGGAAACAATGAACGCATTGTTTTCATTATTAAAAAAACGCCCGAATATTGTTTTGTTGATGGTCTTACTCATCGGGGCAAACATCGTAGCGTGGCTATGGGCTTTCACCGCGTTTGGCAACAACACGTCATTACTGGCACTGAGTCTGATTGCGTGGTGCTATGGTTTGCGCCATGCCGTAGATGCCGATCATATCGCCGCGATAGACAGCGCGACGCGTAAACTTATGCAGCAGAAAAAACGCGCCCTGACGACGGGAGCCTGGTTTTCTTTGGGGCACTCCACCATTGTGGTACTGGCAAGCATTGGCATTGCACTGACCACCAGCGTGTTTAAGCAACATATGGCATGGTTTCAGAATGTCGGCGGTCTGATAGGAACTACGGTCTCTGCCGTATTTTTGCTGATTCTGGCTACCATTAATCTCATTATTTTCTGCCAGGTCTGGAAGGCATTCCGCCATCTTAAACGCACCGGTGCTTACGATGGCGCCACGGAAGATATTACGGTTTCAGGCCCTCTAAACTGGCTTTTCCGCTCAGCGTTTCGGCTGGTAGGTAAAGACTGGCATATGTATTTTGTCGGTTTTCTGTTTGGTCTGGGTTTTGATACCGCCACTGAAATTTCTTTGCTGGGAATTTCTGCTTCAAGCGCGTCCAGTGGCATGTCGGTTTGGTCAATTCTCGTGTTCCCGGCGCTGTTTACCTGCGGTATGGCGTTAATTGATTGTCTCGACAGTATTCTGATGGTTGAGGCCTACGGCTGGGCGTTCAATAAGCCGCAACGCAAGCTCTATTACAATATGACCATTACCGGGACTTCCGTGATTGTTGCTCTATTTATTGGCGGGCTGGAGGCGCTGGGACTTCTCTCTGACGCGTTTTCGCTCCAGGGTGGTTTGTGGGATACCGTCAGCAATTTGAGTGACCATATGGGGAATGTCGGGTTTGCGATTATTGGCGTCTTTATCGGCTGCTGGATTATCTCCGCCGTAAACTACCGTTGGAAAAAATACGACGGACTGACGTTTAGCTGACACAAAAGCAAGCCTTCCAGGAACAGGAAGGCTTTGATCTTTTTAGAACTGACTAATTCGCGTTCACGGGTTGTGGTTTTTCAGCACTCTTTTTCAGGAGCCTGTTAGCCAGCACGCCAGACATCATCGAACCGTTCACGTTTAATGCCGTTCTGGCCATATCGATGACAGGCTCGATAGCAATGAAAATCCCCACCAGCGCGACCGGGAAGTTCAGCGTTGAAAGGACGATCAGTGCAGCAAATGTTCCGCCACCGCCTACACCCGCCACCCCAATAGAACCCAGCGCAATCGCAGGTAGCATGGCGAGCAAAAAATGTACTGATAGCGGATCAATCCCAATTGTTGGAGCAATCATCGCCACCATAATAGCCGGGTAGATCCCGGCGCAGCCGTTTTGCCCCATGCTGGAGCCGAATGAAGCCGCAATATTAGCAATGGTGTTTTGCACGCCAAATTTTTCCTGTGCGGAAATAGCCAGTGGAATAGATGCTGCACTGCTGCGTGAAACAAATGCAAAAGTTAATACTGGCCAGACAGTTTTAAAATAGTGAACGGGATTATTTCCGCTCAGAACCAGTATCAGTGCGTGGACGATAAACATCATCAGAATCGCAAGGTAACAGGCAGCAATAAAGCCTAACAAACTGGCAAATTGTTCAAATCGATATGCGGAAAATACGCCTGCCATTAATGCCATCACACCATAAGGAGTGAGGGCAATAACGATGCGCACCATTTTCATCACCCAAATCTGGATAGCGTTAATACCAGCACTTAATTTTTCACCTTCTTGCGGGGCGTCTTGTTTGACCTTTAATAATGCCACGCCGGCAAGCAGGGTGAAGATAACAATGCCAATGACGGAAACGCTTCTGGCTCCTGTTAGGTCGAGGAAGATATTCGTGGGGATCAGAGATGTAACCAGTTTAGGTAGTGAAATGGCGGCAGTTTTACTCACATCGTCTGCAGTCAGTGTGGACTGCATATGAACAAACGCACTGGCGTCCAGACCTAATACATGCGCAGTCAACAGCCCAATAAAACCGGCAATCATTACCAGACAGAGCATGCATCCGACAATGGTTAACGACATTTTCCCAATGCCAGCGCTGTTTTCGAGCTTATTAATGGCTGAGAGAATAGAGATGAAAATCAGCGGAACCGCAACCAGTTTCAGTAAATTAACATAACCGTTGCCGATAACATTATACCAGTCGATAACTGTTTTACTTTCGTCAGCAGCAATGAGATGCAGGGATAAGCCGATAACGGCACCCATAAAAATAGCGATGAAGACGCTTTTTGAAAGAGAGTGACTTTTTTGGTTGATTCTAAAAATTGCCCATGAACAAACCAAAAAGAACGCGATATACGCAAGTGTTACGAACATATTGTAGCCTCTTGCCTCATTCAGCACCTGAAATGCCGGAAAGAGTTTTGTTAGTGCGAAAAAAACCTATGAACCATAAGGGTTCAGGACCGCGACGGATTATAGGGAGGGGGGTGGGCTACAGCCACACAAAAAGTGTGGAACGGCTTCGGATGGCGTTTATATGCCTGTTCTGTAGACGATTGCACGTGACAGTGTAACGTATTGCGAATAATCCAGCCGACCAATGAGATCGGCCCGGTGGCATTACTTCTGCGGCTCGTCGTCCCAGGCGTGCGGTGCGAACAGATAACCTTTGTTGCGTACCGTTTTGATTCGATAGGGTTCAGTCGCGTTATCGAGAAGTTTTTTGCGTAAGCGGGAAATCGCGACATCGACGCTGCGATCCATACCGTCATAACTTACGCCACGCAGGTTCTTTAGCAACGCATCACGGTCCATAATCTGCCCTGCATGGGTTGCCAACTCCCACAGTAATTCAAAATCAGCGGTGGAAAGAGAGATTTGCTCGCCGCCGAGCAGCACGGAGCGGTTGGTGGGATCGATAGTGAGTGTGCCAAAGCGCAGCGTTGTGTGCGGTGTGATGGTTGCCGCCTGAATGCCTTTAGACTGTGCTGAGTGTTCATTCTGGCGCAGGTGCAGGCGCAGGCGAGCCAGCAGCACAGCTGGCGGCGTTGTCTTCAGGATGTAGTCACAGGCGCCCATTTCCAGCGCAAGGATATGGTTCATGTCGCTGTCCAGCGAGGTGAGCAGGACAATCGGGCCTTGCCAGCGCCCGCGTAAATCGCGGCAGATAGTCATCCCGTCTTTGCCCGGCAGCATGATATCTAATAACACCAGATCGGGTTGAACGTGCAGGATTTTCTCCTCGGCCAAATCACCACGAGGTTCAAGGATAACCTCAATATCATGCCGGGCCAGATAGGCTGCAATCAGTGAGCCAACTTCGGGATCATCTTCAACAAATACGATGGTGTTCATATCATTCATTTTGAATATAAAACGCCAACATACACCGCCCCGGTTTTTCCTTCCATTAATCTTTTCTAAACAAGAACGCTTCCGTTATGCTAGAGGCTGATGTTATTGATGTGTTAAGGCAGAGTGATGGGACTCGTTATAAAAGCGGCGCTTGGTGCGCTGGTGGTGGTGTTGATTGGTTTGCTGGCGAAAACAAAGAATTACTATATTGCTGGATTAATTCCACTGTTCCCGACGTTTGCGTTGATTGCACACTACATCGTGGCCAGTGAGCGTGGGATCGAGGCGTTACGTACAACCATTGTATTCAGTATGTGGTCGATTATTCCCTATTTTGTCTACCTTGTTTCACTGTGGTATTTCACCGGGTTTATGCGCTTACCCGTCGCGCTCGGCGGTGCAGTAGTGTGCTGGAGCTTGAGCGCGTGGTTGCTGATCTTTTGTTGGATCAAACTGCACTAACGCAGATGACGCCCGCCATCAAGGGCAAAACTACGTCCGGTGACAAAACAACTGGTTAGTAGGTAGTCAATTAAATCTATGACCTCTTTTTCACCAGGCGCAGTTTTCATCAGTGATTTGTTCAGTGCCTGTTGGCGATACTCTGCATCGTCACCCTCGTTAAACAGGATAAGTGAGGGGGCAATCGCGTTCACTTTCACTTCCGGTGCCAGTTTGCGCGAGAACGAGCGGGTCATATTGTCCAGTGCCGCTTTGCTGGCAGCATAAGCAATGTGCTTGTCGCTGCCGCGCTCCACAACATAATCCGTAAAATGGATGATGTCGCTGGCTGCGTGCCCATGACCGCGTAGCAATCCTTCCAGCGCGTGGTTGAGCAGGTAGGGCGTATTGACATGAATCTGCATCATTGCTGACAGCACGTCAGTCAGCGGCGTACCGGGCTTTTCTGCAAGCCAGGCGCTGGCATTATGCACAATGGCGCGCAAGCCATCGGTCTGTGCTTTGACCTCATCAGCAAAGGCCAGCACGCCTTCATCCGTGGAAAAGTCAGCAGGGATACAAATCGCGCCAGCTTCTCGCAGGCCGTCAATGGCAGGATAGTGTGTACGGTAGCTGACGATAACTGGCTGTTTTTGGTTCAGAAAGTGCCATGCGACGGCGAGGCCGATACGACGACCACCTCCGGTGATAAGAATTGGCAAAGGAGGTTTTTTACCCATTGTTATACTCAGGCTCCATTAAAAACAGCATCTTACAAGATAAAGGGTGTAAGTGGTGTATGAAACATTGATGAGTGGTGCAAACTCATTTGTACACAGTAGCACACAGGAAAAAAGTTGTTGGGGGTTTGTTACAGCATCCTGATTTAGCGGCGAGCACAGAGCTTGTTAAATCCCGCTTTTATAGTCGGGCTTTAGTCGCAGGAGTAATAGAGAGAGAGGGATTAACAATGATTAGTCAATAAAAAAGGGAACCAGAAAACAGGCTCCCCATTTTAACTAGGTCTTCCTAAGCTCTCTCAGCTTATCCATTATTTTATTAAATTCTTCTGTAAACTTTCTGTGATCTCTTTCTTCTGCTTCTTGCAGAATACGCTCTGCTTCAATCCTTCTTGCTTCAATCAATCTCTGTTCTCGTTCTTTGATCTGAATCTTCAATCTCTGTTCAAATTCTGTTATGTCGATGGAAGCAACAATCACCGGATTCTCTAATAGTTGGTAGAGTGGGGAAAATAAATCTGAATACTGATCTACAGCGTCTTCTGGCGGGGGTGAACGATAGAAGGTTAAACCTTTTCTCCATCGTGATAGTTGTGCATAGTTCAGCTTAGGTTTCTTGCCTGTACCTTCATACGCCTCTTTCACAGCATCTAACACAGCGGCAGGTTTTACGTCCTTGCTTATCTTTAACGCTTCTTTCATTCGGCGTTCTTGTGGCTGTGTGCTGTCTCCGAGTAAGATCAGATTTACGTTCTTCATTGTCTACCCTTAAATGATTAAGGAAGCATGATAATACACACAGCCTATTGTGTTCAATCTGATGGCTTCCAATTAGGAAAGATAGCTATCATCATATCTATTGCTTTCTGTTTTGCCTGTGTTGCTGCTTTCTCTGCAAAGGCTTTTAGTTCAGCTTGTGATTCTTCTTCGATACGTTCGACGATACCCGCAAAAATGGCTTTCTGATTGTCTTCTGAAGCGATAGACGCAATAACCTGATTCTGTTCTTGTGATGCTCTTAGTTGCTCTGTAAGACGAGCAACTTCTTCCTTTAGCTTTTCCTCTGTGCTCTTACTAGTGTGTTGCTGTGATCGTACGGGAAATTCTCTGAGGTCATCGGTAAAAAACTTGTTTAACCATCGTTCTTGTAAGCGGCAACCAGCTGCAGCATTTAACCATTTGAGGAAAAAACGGAGGTTTACATGACCTTCTTTTACAGCATGACGTAGTTTTTCTAACTCAATACTTCGTTGAACCGAAACTCCTGTTTCATTGTTAGGCTTCTTAAATGGTTCAAGATCAATAAGTTCTAAAAAATCTGCTGCTGTTAAATCTGACATAATTATTTCCTCTAAAAAAGGCTGGATTAGTCCAGCCTTATTATTTTTAAAGGTACAAAACTGTACTCTTTCTTAGGCATTCCAATACAAGGTGACGCTATCGCCGTGTCCATCGCGGTACACAGTGGTCGTTGGTGTTACATCAGAAGATGGTGTAACAGGGGTTACGATTGATGCTGGGACAACATGAACAACTACCGCAGGGGTAACATGAATTACCACTGGAGTGGGTTGTGGTGCTGGTTGATAGTTGGTGATCGTTTTCACTTCACCTGTTTTCAGGTTAGCCGCTTTTTCTCCGTAATAAGTGGGTCCAAAGTTACCGATTGTTGCAATCCCAAGACTATTAACTGAATGCTCAAAACCGTATTGGCCATCTCGAGTGATGCCTTTGTTCCAACCAAATCCAACATCTTCGTTACCAATATAACCCGCAGTGTGAACGTGAGTATAATCGCCATCTTTCACAGCTACAGTGTGAGAGCGTTGGGTTGGAGAAACAACGTTGTAGCCAATACGCGTAAGCTCGTCATTATGAATGACGTGGGCGGAGTAGGCTGCATTAGCTACGTCATTGTAAGCATGAACGCTGCCATAGGTGTTTACACCATCATTGTAAGCATGAACATTCAGACCACCAACACCTTCATCATAGCTATGAATCGACATTGCTGTTTCGGTGCCATTGGTTACAGCTACGCTATGAGAGCGCATATCAGCAGACACAACAGTTGATGCTTCTTTTGTCACTCCATCACGATTCACTGTGGAGGTACGCATTGCACCATCCTTGCTGATTGTCGTTGTCGCGGAATATTGTTCATTAACACCGTTATAGGCAATGTTTTTAGTGACGACACCATCTTTCACACTGATGGAACGTGTCGTGTTGTCAGCGATGGGGTGATCGCTCATATTGATGGAGCCTTTAGAGAATCCTGTGAATCCACTACCTGCATTCATGCGCTCCGCAAAGTGACCACCAAACGAATGACCACTAAAAGCATGACCAATGTTACCAGCATGACCATGACCACCAAAATTGTGACCGCCCATACCGCCATGGCCACCGTGACCATGAGCAAAAGCAGATATTGGAAGAACCATTAATACTGCAACCACTGATTTCTTAAACATTTTAATACTCCATTTAGGATTAATAGGGAGGTGTCATCATTAATTCTTTATTTATCATTTTGTTTGCCCCTCAATGACTGAATGCTGCCGATTACATAATTAATCGATGCAGTAACAGCTATTAATAAACCTATTTAATTTCCGACATAATTGACGAGGAGGGGGAGCTGGTGGGACCAGCGCACGGGTTTCATTATCATCAAACATAAATATCAACACAACGCCAAGATCAATGCAACACAAGATAAAGCACAAATAGTTAATTGTATGATGATTAATTGTTCTTTTCCTTATGCGTATCTTATGCATGTATTATGCTTTGTATGTGTTCGCTAAGTGTTTCGCCTTTATCTTTTACAAATATGAAAAGTGAACAAAAAATTGAGAAAGTAATGATGTGTTTCAGTGTGTTATGTTGTGATTCATAAGAAGATAAGGCAGATGATCGTGACTGATCGTTATGTCGTAAAGCAGTCTGCGATTGTGAAGTGTAGAAAGAATGACTCGGACTCAATAGAGGTGATCATCGGCATGCGATGATTCATCATTTGAGGAACCGCGCAAAGCGTTTCGCACGCAGCAACAAATAATGTGGGGGTAAGAAGGGAGAGTGAGAACTATTATTTTCGATTAATAAGCGTTAACCATGATATCCCGATAATCCTTTATCAGGATATTCATAGTCCGATATTTTCCGATGCCAGCGACGGGTATAACGTTACCCCATCAGCATCCAGGTAGCCGGCACAGCAGCAACAAGCAGCAGGCCGATCAGCGCCATCTCCTGGCGTTTTAATACGTTTTCATGCGTGTGCGTTTTACGGGCATAAAGGAAAACCAACAGCCCTGGCGCATACAACACCACAGACAACAACAGATGCATCGGACCTGACGCATACAATAACCATATGCCATAAATACTCGCGCCGATACCGACAGCCTTATGAATTGGACGGGTGGCAATTTTTAACAGAAATGCGCCGACCAGCAAATAGGGCACCAGAATCATCTCTGAGGCGATAGTCAGTAACGTATTGTAGTCTGAGCCTGTGAGCCAGATTAGCACAAGGCAGATTTGTACACAGATGTTGGTTAGCCACAGCGATGCCGATGGCGCACCCTGTGCATTCTGTCGCGCAAAAATACGCGGAAACGCTTTGTGCGTGGAGGCGAGGAACGGCACTTCCGCCGCCATAATCGTCCAGCTTAAATAGGCCCCGCACACGGAAACAATCAGACCGGCAGCAATAATAATTTCGCCCCATGGCCCCATCATTTTAACCATCAGACCGGCCATTGATGGATTGCGGATCTCCGCCAGTTCTGGCCGTGCGACAACCCCGAGAGATAGCAGGGTGACTAACAGGTAAACGCCCAGTGCGGCGAGTACAGCCAACAGCGTGGCGCGACCTACATCGCGTTTATTTCTGGCGCGGGCAGATACCACCACCGCGCCTTCCACACCGATGAAAACCCACAGGGTGATGAGCATGGTATTTTTGACCTGCTCCCAGACAGGCACGCCCAACGCGACGCCGGTAAAATCGAGAGTAAAGGTGTCGAGCTTGAACAGCATGAACGCCAGCACGATAAACAGGCCTAGCGGCAGTAGTTTTGCCAGAGTAGCAACCAGGTTAATGCTGGCCGCGGTTTGTACTCCCCGCAACACCAGAAAATGGACTATCCATAACAGTACCGATGCGCCGACAATCGACTGCCAGGTATTACCGTCGCCGAACAGACGTAATTCCGGTGTGTCGGTAAAGAAACTGAGCGCAGAGAAGACGATGACCAGATACGAAACGTTAGCGATAACAGCGCACAGCCAGTATCCCCACGCAGAGCAGAAGCCAATCAACTCGCCGAAACCTTCGCGTGCATAGGTGAAGATGCCGCCGTCCAGTTCAGGACGGATACGCGTCAGGATCAGCATAGCAAAGGCGAGCAAAAGAATACCCGCACCGGTAATCGCCCAACCAATCAGTAACGCAGCCGGACTGGCTACTGCCGCCATATTTTGTGGCAGGCTGAAAACGCCAGCGCCGAGCATTGAGCTTAAAACCAGCGCGGTCAGTGCGCTCAGACCCAATTTCTTTTCCATTTGTATCCAGTTACAAAAACGAGAGTGAGAGAATAATTATTTTGGCAAACCGCATAAAAATGGTGAAAGCCACTAAGGCGCGGGATTTTACGGAGAGAAGAGAACGCATGCAATGGGGATAGAGAGATTTGTGACTAATAGTGTGAAAAGTTGTCTTAATACTGCTGTTTTTGTTTTGTCTGGAAACAGAACTGCGCGAAATTATCAGGTCTACAAGGACTGTAGACCTGATAAGGCATTGGGTATTACTTATACAGATCGGCGCTGATCGTCACGTTGTTACCACGTTCTGACCACTGGCGGGTAATGTGATAGTACTTCGCGCCTTTCTTCGCTGCGCGTTTTGCTACCTGATAAGAGACTTCCGTCATGTTGCCGTAGTTACCGGTGAACTTGATGCTGTCGAACGGTACCATCATGGCGGCGGTCGCTTTGTTCAGCTCTTCAACTTTGGTTCCATCCGGCAGCGTGACAGTGTAACGTCCGCCTTTGGTGGATTGCGTTTCGAAGAAGCGGCCGACTTCAGCACTCGGAGAAGCGGTAGTTGCTACGCCCGGGATCTCAACTTTCTTCGCGGCTTCGCCACCTGCTGCTAATGCGGCACGACCAGCATCTGAATCTGCTGGGATCGCATCAGGGCTTTGTACAATGCGTTTTTTCGCATCAGCTTTATAGATGAATGCAGTAATACGCTGGTTGCCGCCCTGGTTGGCATCGACCTGACGCACGATATAGAAGGAGTAAGCACCTTTCTCTTTCGCTGCTTTGGTGATGGCATCGTTTACTTCCGGCTGGCTACGGTAGAAACCTTGCACTGTAACGGTGTCGTAAGGTTCTATCAGAACGGCCTGATCTTTTGGCAATTCCATAACGCCGTTAATGACACGGTTTTTTGACGCTTCCGCTTTTTCAGCGTCGGCTTTATAGACGTCGGCAACAACGCGCCAGTTACCGCCGCTGCCAAAATCTGAGGTATCAACAACATAAAAGGAGGCTGCACCGTCTTTATCTGCACGGCGCGAAACGGCAGCAACCGCATCACCGATAGCATTAAAACGACCGGTGACCACAATGCGGTCATAGGGTTTCAGGGCAGCCGCTTGCTCCGGCGTCAATTCTGTCGCTGCATTTACAGAAAAAGCAGTCGCAGAAATTAGTGCGGACGCCAGGAGAGTGTTCTTAAGCTTCATAAAAATAATCCTTCGCCTTGCGCAAACCAGGTACTGGTATTGTTATTGACTAGAAACGTCGCTGATTATTGCATTTAAATTGTGTCAGTGTCTGCGTCATTTTTCACTCATCGTGTCACGTTAGGTAACAACAGCGATAACATTTTGTGATATGCCGAAAATTTCGGCGTTTGGTGACCAAAACTGATAAAGCAGTTGAATTTCATAAGTTAATTTAATGTTAATCAATTGTTTTTGACAGGTAGGTAATCATGTTTTGCCGCTTCGCTTGAGCGAATTATCAGCCTTTGTGGGCTATTTTTAGGGCATTTTATCTGTCTGAGGTTCGATTCATCTCTATTTCGCGAATTTCATAATAAATACTGTTTTTTGGCGCTAGATCACAGGCGTCATTTTCAGTAGGTTATACAGAGTTTGTTACTGTTTTATTTTATTGAGGTAACACTGACCTCTCTCGAGAGTGCGCGCATGCCTCGTGCGAACATTGATAAACCATCATCATAATTACAGATGGAAGGGAACATTATGCGAATTGGCATACCAAGAGAACGGTTAACCAATGAAACCCGCGTTGCAGCCACGCCGAAGACGGTTGAGCAGCTGCTTAAACTGGGTTTCAGCGTCGCGGTTGAAAGCGGTGCAGGTCAACTGGCGAGTTTTGACGATAAGGCGTTTGTTCAAGCAGGCGCAGAAATTGTTGATGAAAATGCAGTCTGGCAGTCAGAGATCATCCTGAAGGTCAATGCGCCGGAGGAGGCGGAAATTCCGTTACTTAATCCGGGCACGACGCTGGTGAGTTTTCTTTGGCCCGCGCAAAACCCTGAGCTGCTGCAAAAACTTGCAGAGCGCAACGTGACCGTTATGGCGATGGACTCCGTGCCGCGTATTTCACGCGCACAGTCGCTGGATGCCTTAAGCTCGATGGCGAACATCGCCGGGTATCGCGCTATTGTTGAAGCTGCACATGAATTCGGTCGCTTCTTCACCGGCCAGATCACCGCCGCAGGCAAGGTTCCACCTGCCAAGGTCATGGTGATTGGTGCGGGGGTGGCTGGTCTTGCGGCGATCGGTGCGGCAAACAGCCTGGGCGCTATCGTGCGTGCTTTTGATACCCGTCCGGAAGTGAAGGAACAGGTGCAGAGTATGGGCGCAGAGTTCCTTGAACTGGACTTTAAAGAAGAAGCGGGCAGCGGCGATGGCTATGCCAAAGTGATGTCCGAAGCGTTCATCAAAGCCGAAATGGAACTCTTCGCCGCGCAGGCGAAAGACGTCGACATTATCGTTACCACTGCGCTGATCCCGGGCAAACCGGCCCCGAAACTGATCACCCGTGAAATGGTCGATTCGATGAAAGCGGGCAGCGTAATTGTCGATCTTGCCGCGCAAAACGGCGGTAACTGCGAATATACCGTACCTAATCAGGTGACCACCACCGAGAACGGGGTGAAGGTTATCGGCTATACCGATCTGCCTGGCCGTTTGCCAACGCAATCTTCCCAGTTGTACGGCACGAACCTCGTCAACCTGCTCAAACTGTTGTGCAAAGAGAAAGACGGCAATATCACTGTCGATTTTGACGACGTGGTTGTGCGTGGTGTCACGGTGGTTCGCGAGGGTGAAATCACCTGGCCTGCGCCGCCGATCCAGGTTTCTGCTCAGCCGCAGGCAGCGCCAAAAGCCGCACCTGCGCCGAAAGAAGAGAAAAAACCTGTCTCTCCGTGGCGCAAATATGCGCTGATGGCGCTGGTAGTGATTTTGTTTGGCTGGCTCGCCGACGTCGCGCCGAAAGAGTTCCTTGGTCACTTTACGGTGTTCGCGCTTTCCTGCGTGGTGGGTTACTACGTGGTCTGGAATGTGTCACATGCGTTGCATACTCCGCTGATGTCTGTGACTAACGCCATCTCGGGGATTATCGTGGTTGGGGCGTTATTGCAAATTGGCCAGGGTGGCTGGGTGAGTTTCCTGAGCTTTATCGCGGTGCTTATTGCCAGCATTAATATTTTCGGTGGCTTCACCGTGACTCAGCGCATGCTGAAAATGTTCCGGAAAAACTAAGGGGTAACATATGTCTGGAGGATTAGTTACAGCTGCATACATTGTTGCCGCGATCCTGTTTATTTTTAGTCTGGCGGGGCTTTCGAAACACGAAACCTCTCAGCAGGGTAACAACTACGGCATCGCCGGGATGGCGATTGCGCTGATTGCTACGATTTTTGGTCCGGATACCGGCAACGTTGCGTGGATCCTGGTGGCGATGATCATTGGCGGCGCGATTGGTATTCGTCTGGCGAAGAAAGTCGAAATGACCGAGATGCCGGAGCTGGTGGCGATTCTGCACAGCTTCGTCGGTCTGGCTGCGGTACTGGTGGGTTTCAACAGCTACCTGTATCACGATACGGGCCTGGAACCGATTCTGGTGAACATTCACCTGACGGAAGTGTTCCTGGGTATCTTCATCGGTGCGGTAACCTTTACCGGTTCTGTGGTGGCCTTTGGCAAACTGCGCGGCAAGATTTCCTCTAAACCGCTGATGCTGCCGAATCGTCACAAAATGAACCTGGCGGCGCTGGTTATTTCTTTCCTGCTGCTGGTGGTGTTTGTTCGTACCGAAAGCGTGGGCCTGCAGGTTCTGGCACTGTTGGTGATGACCATTATTGCACTGGCCTTTGGCTGGCATCTGGTGGCCTCCATCGGCGGTGCGGATATGCCGGTTGTCGTGTCAATGCTTAACTCCTATTCAGGATGGGCGGCGGCGGCAGCGGGCTTCATGCTGAGCAACGATCTGCTGATCGTTACCGGTGCGCTGGTCGGTTCTTCTGGTGCGATCCTGTCTTACATTATGTGTAAGGCGATGAACCGTTCATTCTTCAGCGTTATTGCGGGTGGCTTTGGTTCTGACGGTTCTTCTACCGGGTCTGATGAAGAAGTGGGTGAACATCGTGAGATTACTGCGGAAGACACAGCAGAAATGCTGAAGAACTCGCACTCCGTGATCATCACCCCGGGCTACGGCATGGCAGTGGCTCAGGCACAGTATCCGGTCGCGGAAATCACTGAGAAACTGCGCGCGCGCGGCATCAAAGTGCGTTTTGGTATTCACCCGGTAGCAGGGCGCTTGCCAGGTCATATGAACGTGCTGCTGGCGGAAGCCAAAGTACCTTATGACATCGTGCTGGAAATGGATGAGATCAACGATGATTTCGCCGATACCGATACCGTACTGGTTATTGGTGCCAACGACACGGTAAACCCGGCGGCGCAGGATGACCCACGCAGCCCAATCGCCGGCATGCCGGTACTGGAAGTGTGGAAAGCGCAGAACGTCATCGTGTTCAAACGTTCGATGAACACTGGCTATGCAGGTGTGCAGAACCCGCTGTTCTTTAAAGATAACACCCATATGCTGTTTGGTGATGCCAAAGCTAGCGTGGATGCGATCCTGAAAGCGCTGTAATTGCCAGTAAAAGTAAGACGGCCTCTGCGGAGGCCGTTTTTTTAAACATCCAGTTTACGCTGGGTGATCCATTCCACACGAGCCGGATCGCGATGCGAGAAGAACGCGCTGGTTCCGCTGTCCATCGCGGCAATTTGCGTCATCTCTTCCGCCGTTAGGGCAAAGTCCAGCACCTGAATATTCTCGGCCATCCGCGCTTTACGCACGGTTTTCGCCAGCGAAATAATCCCACGTTGATAAATCCAGCGCAGCACGACTTGACCAACGCTTTTGCCATATTTTTCACCAATAGCCGATAAGACTGGGTTCTGAAACAGGTCATTGCGTCCTTCAGCGAACGGTGCCCAGGCTTGCGGTTGAATATTCCGGCTCTGCATCCAGGCTACTGCATGCGGCTGCTGATGAAAAGGATTCACCTCAATTTGGTTAACGGCTGGGATAATGCGATTGAAAGCGATTAAATCCGCCAGACGATCCGGATGAAAGTTACTCACGCCAATCGCGCGGATTTTCCCTTCTTCATATAATTCTTCCATCGCACGCCAGGCACCGTGCACATCGCCATAGGGCTGATGAATCAAATAAAGGTCAATATAATCCAGTTGAAGCCGTTGCAGAGAACGTGCGAATTGCGCCTTTGCGCCTGCATAGTTGGTATCCTGTAACCACAGTTTTGTAGTCACAAAAAGCGCCTCGCGGGGGACTCCGCTTTGCTTAAGTGCGTTGCCGACCTGAGTTTCATTCTGGTAGGAGGCAGCGGTATCAATCAGGCGATATCCTGTATCAATGGCATCCCGTACGGCTTGCTCACATTCGCTGGCATCGGTCATTTGATAAACGCCAAATCCGAGCCGGGGCATCTCAACACCGTTATTCAAAACTGTTGTATTCATTGGGTTCTCCTGAGCATCATCGTTGCATTGGCTGCAGATTAGCAAATCTGTGTTGATACGATTAGTCTGTGAAATTCGCATGGACCTATGAGTAGAATTCATTTCTGAAAGGTAATTGTTGGAAGTCAGTCACAAAATATGACGCCAATGATTTCACCATTCATGATTTCAGTTCATAAACTCATGCGGTTTTAACCGTCTAATCACGGCAATACGTTGTCTATATACTGCGACCTGACTTTTTAGAACATGACAGGGCACTATGCGTACACGTGAACATGCCTCACCGGTAACTACCGCAAGCCAGACCGGTCTTACTTTTATTCTGATCCTCAGTGGCCTGATGGCCTTTACATCGCTTTCTACCGATATTTATCTTCCAGCAATGCCGACGATGGCCGAGGATTTACATGGCAATGTTGAGCTGACGATTACTGGTTTCTTAATTGGTTTTACTATCGCACAGTTGATTTGGGGGCCGATTAGCGATCATATGGGGCGGCGTAAGCCGCTGTTTATCGGCATGGTGCTATTTATCATTGGTTCCGCAGGGTGTGCGCTGTCTACAAGCATCACGCAAATTGTTTTCTGGCGGGTATTTCAGGCGCTTGGAGCCTGTACCGGGCCTATGCTGGCGCGAGCGATGATCCGCGATCTCTTTGCACGTACTCGTGCGGCGCAAATGCTCTCAACCCTGGTGTTGGTTATGGCGATTGCGCCAATCGCCGGACCGTTGATTGGCGGGCAAATTATTCGCCTGAGCACCTGGCACTCTATTTTTTGGCTGCTGGTGGTGATTGGTGCGCTGATGTTTATCTCCCTAAACTGGCTGCCCGAAACATTGCCGGAAGATAAACGGGTGAAAGCCTCTTTGGCTGGCGCATTTCGTAATTACCGTTCGTTGTTAACGAATGGGCGTTTTATGCGCTATACCCTGAGCCTGACGTTTTATTACGTCGGTGCGTACGCGTTTATTACCGGGTCACCGTTTGTTTATATTAGCTATTACCATGTTGATCCACAGCATTACGGCTGGTTGTTTGCGCTAAACATTATCGGTGTTATGGCGATGAGCGTGGTTAACCGCCGTCTGGTGCAACGGCACGCTCTGGAACAGCTGCTGAAATATGCGACGCTGCTGGCGGCGCTGGCTGCGGTTGTGCTTGCGCTGCTGGTTAAGCTGGAATCAGGTGGCGTCGTTGCCATTATCATCACTGTTTTTCTGTTTTTCTCGATGAATGGCATTATTGCTGCAACGTCGACTGCTGCGGCGTTGGATGCGGTACCGAACATTGCGGGTTCAGCTTCGGCGCTGATTGGCGCGTTGCAATATGGCAGCGGTATTATCTCATCGTTGCTGCTGGCCGCCTTCAGTGATGGCACGCCCTGGACCATGGCGTGGATAATAGCGTTATTTACGCTGTTAAGCGCCGTTTTGGCTTTTCGCGCGAAACGATAAAGGAAATGCCCCGCGATGGCGGGGCGAAAACTCATTCTTTGTTCAGATCGCTAAGCAGAACGGCAATGCTTTGACCGCCATTGGTTTGTTCAAGCGCGATTTTCACGATGATGGTCAGCGGCATAGAAAGTAGCATCCCCACAGGACCGAGCAACCAGCCCCAGAAGATCAACGACAAAAATACCACTAGCGTAGACAGCCCCAGCCCGCGGCCCATGATCCGCGGCTCGAGGATATTTCCGAATACCAGGTTGATGACCAGATAGCCTGCCAGAACCACCAGCGCATCGTAAAGGCCGCTGAATGCCAGCACCTGAGCAATAGGGGGAATGGCCGCCAATACCGAACCGATATTAGGGATGTAGTTCAGGGCGAAGGCCAGTAATCCCCAGACAAAGGCAAAGCGCACATCCAATGCAGCAAGCATGCCCCAGGCGACCAACCCGGTCACAATGCTGATTGCCGTTTTAAGCACCAGATAGTGGGAGACGCTGTCGATGGCGCGTTGAATCGCCGCCATACCTTCAATGGGGCGACTCATCATTTGTTTGAGTTTGTTGGGCAGTTGCGGTACTTCCAGCAGCATAAAAACTACCGTCAGTAGCAGTAAAAATATCGATGACATAGCATTTGAAAGCTGCGCCAGTAAATTGGTCACCAGCGTCATTGCCGCGTTCGGATCGATATATTTGACGAGTTCGTCCACGGAAACGCCGATCCCTGCGCGTTGTAACCATGGTTCAAGATTTTTCAGTGGGATAACCAGTGAAGAGCGATATTGCGGTAGCGTTCGCGCAAGTTCATTTAAGGATGTACCTAAATACGCCAACAGCAGCACCATTAACATTACAATAATAACGATAAGCAATGACACCGCAATTACGCGCGGTATGCGAAGCTTGACCATCCGCTGCACAACGGGATTGAGCACAACGGCTATAAATAACGCCAGAATAAAGGGGACGATGATATCTGCGGCAAAGCGAATACCGCTCAGGATGATAACCAGCATGCCCAGCATAATGACTATTTTTAGACCGTTAAGCGTGATGATCGGTTTCGCCATGTGTATTCCCGCATTTTTCATTTTTGAATCTGCATAATAATGTGATTTGCGTCGAGCCGTTATAACAAAAATCAAACGGGGCAGGTAAAGAAGTGAAAAGACTTTGAGTTCGTCTTGAAGCTATGATACAAATCATCTGTGTTTAACTACCGAGGACAATTATCATCCGCGATGATGAGAAGCAACACTGCGGATAATTGTAATATTATGGACAATATGTTCAGGATGTTTTTGCGTTTACCTACACTTCTTCGTACCTCCTCCACTTTCTTGCTTGCGGGTGAGCAACACTGGCGCAACGCGCTTTAGTCCCTTCTTCTGCCTGAGCTGGCGCTGTGCGCTTAGCTAACTAATTTTATTTTTTGGTTTACTGCATGCAGTAGGCCTAAAGGACTATATTCTCAAGCAGGAGAAGCATCATGTTTTACTGGATATTATTAGGTCTGGCCATCGCGGCTGAAATTACTGGCACGCTGTCAATGAAATGGGCAAGCGTCGGTCATGGTAATTCGGGCTTTATTTTAATGCTGGTAATGATCGCCTTATCGTATATTTTTCTCAGTTTCGCCGTTAAAAAAATTGCCCTTGGTGTGGCCTATGCCTTGTGGGAAGGTATCGGTATTTTATTTATTACGCTGTTTAGTGTGTTGTTATTTGACGAAACCTTGTCCACGATGAAAGTGGCTGGACTGGTCTCGCTGGTATTAGGCATTGTGCTGATCAAGTCTGGTACTCGAAAACCTGCCAAAACGAGCAAAGAGGTGATCCATGCAGCAGTTTGAGTGGGTTCATGGTGCCTGGCTTGGCATGGCCATCGTGCTGGAAATAGTCGCTAACGTCTTTTTGAAGTTTTCAGATGGATTTCGCCGCAAGATTTATGGCGTGCTGTCGCTGGCTGCCGTGTTAGCGGCCTTTAGCGCGCTGTCGCAGGCGGTAAAAGGTATTGACCTTTCTGTTGCCTACGCCTTGTGGGGCGGGTTTGGGATTGCCGCGACGTTAGCGGCTGGTTGGGTGTTGTTTGGTCAGCGCCTGAATAACAAAGGCTGGATTGGCGTGGCGCTGTTGCTGGCCGGAATGGTGATGATTAAACTTGCCTGATATCCGTGCTGCCCGTTAATGCGGGCAGCATGTGTTACTCCTTCGCCAACGCTTCCAGCTTATCGTGAAAACCGGTCACGGATATGGCGCGATTATCGGCTCGCCAGCGATCTTTCGCCGCTGGAGCGGAGCTTTGTACGCCAATCAACTGCCAGCCTGAATCTGTCTTCAGCATCAACGGTGAACCGCTGTCGCCCGGGAGCGTGTCGCACTGGTGTGACAAGACGGTATTCTGCGCCCAGCCGGTCACTACACAATCCTGATGGGTGTACAAATCGTCCAGATGATCTTCCGGATAGCCCGACTGTGTGACTTTGCGATCGGCGGTTTTCAACGCCGCGGTTAACGCCGCTTTATCACCTTCAAATAATGGTAGGGGCGTGATTCCGGAAGGCGGGTAACGCAGCACCACCAGACCAAAATCCCACGGGGCTGCTGATGGCGGCACAATCCATCCATCTCCATCGGCTTTTAAACGTTTACCAAGTGAGGGATCAACCCGTCCTTCGATTCCATGGATTTCATAGCGCCAGACACCCTTTTTCGACACAAAGCGTAACGCGACGGCTTTATCGGGTTTGCCTTTCGGTGGAGCGAGCAAGCAGTGTCCTGCAGTCAGGGCCAGATGCGGTGAAATGAGCGTGGCGGTACACAGATTACCGCTGGCGGTTTCCAGTTGCCCAATAGCGTCCCATGGTGATTGCGTTGGATCAGTCACTTTTGTGCGATCGTCATGACCAAAAAACAGCGTTTTTATGTTTTCTGCTTCAGCGGTGGTCGTTGCTGGCTGATCCGCATGCGCAACAACGGGAAAAAAACAAATTGAGCCCAGTAATACAGCAATGGTTTTATGCATATCACACTCTGGTGGGGAATTATGATTATAAACAGCAAACCCTCAGTTAATACTATAGACGGGACGGCGAGAAAGTGGGAGTAAAATCAGATAACTACACTCAGGAAAGATAAAAATGCATGGCGATGAGGGCGCAAATTATCAGAGTAATAAGAATGAACTCAAAGCGGTAATGTGACACCATTTTACCCTCCGAAAGGCGGCGCTACATCAGGTCGATCTAGCGCCGTATGCTATGGCGTGGGGGACGCCATAGTGACTACAAATGCGTTATGCTGCAGGTTGAGCTGCTGGTTTAGCGGTGTCGTGTTTTACGGCTTTTTTGGTGTGTTTTTTAGCGGCCTGAGCTTTCTGCTCTGGTGCTTTTTGTTCTGCTGCTGGCTTGGTTGCCGCTTTTTTGGTGTGTTTTTTAGCAGCCTGAGCTTTTTGCTCTGGCGCTTTTTGTTCTACAGCCGGTTTAGTGGTGGATTTTTTAGCGTGTTTCTTGGCAGCCTGCGCTTTCTGCGGCGCTGCTTTGTGCTGTTTTTTATGATGCGTGGTTTTTGCCGGCGCTGCTTTGGTGGTTGCAGCAGCAGTCGGAGCGGTAGTAGCAGTTGTCTCAGCAGCAAACGCGGCAGAAGACAGACCCATAGCAGCGGCAACAACCAGAGCTAATACTTTTTTCATTCTCATACCCTCGATTTGGTTTTTCATTCAACCCCACTGCGGGGCCGTTGAAATAACTATATCGCTGTAATCAGAGGGCTTCCGTGAGTCATTGGTTTCGGCGTGTAACGATATGTACAATGACTCACGGTATGAGATTACAAATAGCGGGTTTCCAGATGAGCGCGGAAATAACGGCTGCTGAGCGGTTCGCCGGTGGCCTGGGTAATAAGCTGTTCAGTGGTAAAACGGCTGCCATGCTGCCAGATGTTCTGACGTAGCCAGTCAAACAGGGGACCAAACTCACCTTGTGCAATAGACTGATTCAAATCAGGCAATGCGCGGTTAGCGGCACTGAACAACTGCGCCGCATACATGGCGCCCAGGGTGTAGGAAGGGAAGTAGCCAAAGCCGCCATCGGTCCAGTGAATATCCTGCATACAGCCGTTACGATAGTTTCCGATCGTTGACAGCCCCAACCAGGACTGCATTTTTTCGTTCCACAATGCCGGGATATCATCCACTTCAATATCGCCATTAATAAGCGCACGTTCGATTTCATAACGCAGGATCACGTGAGCGGGATAGCTTACCTCGTCGGCATCAACACGGATAAACCCGGGCTTGACCTGCTGGATCCAGGCGATGAAATTGCTTTCTTCAAACGCTGCCTGATCGCCAAAGTGGCGCGTTACAGTCGGAATCAACCGCATCAGAAAGGCTTTACTGCGTCCCAGCTGCATCTCAAAGAACAGACTCTGGGACTCATGAATGGCGGTTGAGCGTGCCAGAGCAATAGGTTGCCCAGACCAGCTGCGTGGCAGGTTTTGCTCGTAGCGCGCGTGACCGGTTTCATGGATCACGCCAAACAGCGCGCTGAGTAATTCGTTTTCATCATAGCGGGTGGTAATGCGAACATCTTCTGGTACGCCGCCACAGAAAGGATGTGCACTGATATCCAGCCGACCAGCGGTAAAGTCGAAACCGAGTTGTGCCATCGTTTCAAGGCCCAGCTTCCGCTGGATTGCGGTTGGGAAAGGACCCACCGGGGCGATGAGCGACAGCTGAGACTGCTTTGCCACCACCTTGTTCAGCAGATCGGGCAGCCAGCTTTTAACGTCTGCGAAAAGGACATCCAACTGAGCGCTGGTCATTCCTGGTTCAAAGATGTCCAGTAGCGCGTCATACGGCGAACAACCTTTAGCTTCTGCGCGCAGTCGGGCTTCTTCGCGGCTGTACTTCACAACCTCTTTCAGGTTATCGGAAAATCCTTCCCAGTCATTAGCTGGTCGCTGGCTACGCCAGGCATGTTCACAGCGACTTCCCGCAAGAGATTTTGCTTCTACCAACGATTCGGGCAACAAGGATGCCTGGTGATGCAATCGCGACATTTCGCGCAGGTTCGCCTGTTCTACATCGTTGAGGTCTTCCTGTTGCGCTGCGGCGATCCACGTTGCCACTTTCGGGTCAGTTAACAGTTGGTGTTCAAGCACGCTCAGCTCGGCCAACGCTTCGCCTCGGGCTTTACTGCCTCCTGGCGGCATCATGGTAAACATGTCCCAACTGGCGATTGCCGAGAGGTGGGAGAAGCGAGAGAGCCGCTGGAACGTGCGGGTGAGCTGATGGTAATTATCATTGTTACTCATTTTTTGTTCTCGTTCTGTTTAGGTGTGGTTAAGAAGTTTACCGTGATTCACTCACTTTTCATAAACACACCTTTGTACCCGGTTTTCCGTAACAGCTTTTTATAGCGAAAAGCCAGCAGAACCACAAAACAGATGGCGTAGATAATAGGGAGCGGTGATAACACTTTTACCGACCACAGATAATGCAGCGGTAGCAAAATGGCTGCCAGGTAGACGTAGTTGTGCAATGTTTGCCAGCGTTTGCCCATTTTACGCTGAGCGGCTTGTGTCGAGGTCAACGTCAACAGGAATAAGATAATCCAACCGGCCATACCCAGCATTAGCCATGGGCGTGAAACCAGTTCACGACCCAACAATCCCAGGTTTTGTATACCCAGTTCCAGCAGAGCATAGCTGGTTATATGCAGTGTGGCCCATGCAAAGCACCATAAACCTAACAACCGCCGGGTACGAAACAACAAAGGCTGCTTTGCATAGCGAGCAAGCGGCGATACCAGCAGGGTAGCCAGCAAAAACTTCAGCGCGGTAATGCCCGTAAAGTGCTGGATATCTTTTCCCGGGTCGGCGCCTAACCCGCCATGCTGCGCGGCCCAGAAGAGCCATAGCAGGGGTAAAAAACCGGCGAGATGCAGCGGCACTTTCAGACCGGTTATCTGTTTTGCAGTCAACCTCACTTAAAAATACTCCCGAAGATCCATGCCCTGATATAACGATGCCACCTCATCGGCATAACCATTAAAAGGTAACGTGGGCTGTCGCTGTACATCGAGAATGCCACCCGAACCGATAAAACGCTCAGTAGCCTGAGACCAGCGAGGATGATCGACCTGCGGATTTACGTTGGCGTAAAATCCGTATTCATTCGGTGCTGACATATTCCAGGTCGTCGGTGGCTGCTCACGCGTCAGCTTGATACTGACTATCGATTTAATGCCCTTGAAGCCGTATTTCCAGGGCACGGTCAGGCGTATCGGCGCCCCGTTTTGCGGCGGCAATGCTTTGCCATATACGCCTACGGTGAGAAGTGTGAGTGGGTGCATAGCCTCATCCAACCGCAGACCTTCGACATAGGGATATTTCAACCCACCGCCAATAAAGCGGTCTTTCTGACCCGGCATTTCATCAGGGGCGTAGCGTGTTTCAAAAGCGACGTATTTGGCGTGACTGGTTGGCTCAACCAGCGCCAGTAATTTATGCAACGGAAAACCCACCCACGGCACAACCATCGACCAGGCCTCAACGCAACGCATCCGATAAATACGCTCTTCTAATGGAAAGCGTGTGGTCAGCGCATCATGATCCAAGGTTAAAGGTTTGTTGACCTCACCGCTGATGGTTAACGTCCAGGGATCGGTTTTCAGGCTACCGGCATTGGCGGCAGGATCGGCTTTATCCAGACCAAATTCGTAGAAATTGTTGTAGCCCGTCACCTTGTCTTCTGGCGTCAGTGACAGGCTGTTTTGCCAGCGCTCGGGCTTTGTGAACTCAAGCGCTTTGCCTGCGGGGGCCGGTGGACGATCGTTGCCTTTAAACCAATCCAGCAAATTAGCCTGTGTGGGGGAGGACAGCGTGGCCGCAGCAGCACCTATCCCAAGTGCTTTGAGGATCTGTCGTCGTTGCATAAAAAATACTGACTCGGCTGTAACATCTGCTTCCCGAAGTGGACGTTTTTTTAGCATGACTTATCCTTCTTATTTTCATGTTAAGGAAAACAAGCGACGTTTCCCTGTTGATGTCTGACGTGTCTATAACGACATACTGCGCGTATGCGTATCCCTGGATCCTCACGAAAAGTTAAAAATTTTGTGATAACTTCCGCCCCTTGCCTGAGGTAAGCTTTCAGCACGACGAGAGGGGGATGACACTGATGGCAGGCGCGAAAAAGATATTTTTGGTGGAAGATGACAGCGATATTGCCTCACTTTTGCAGCTTAGCCTGAAGGATGAGGGTTACGAAATTGTTCATGAGGCAGACGGAGCTCGTGCGCTTGAACAACTGGAGAAACACGTCTGGGATGCCGTTATCCTCGATCTGATGCTGCCGGGTGTCGACGGGCTGGAGATTTGTCGTCGCATTCGCCAAATGAGTTTTTATTTGCCCGTCATTATCATCAGCGCCCGCACCAGCGAAACGCACCGTGTATTGGGGCTGGAAATGGGTGCCGATGATTATCTGGCCAAACCTTTCTCGGTGCTGGAGTTGATGGCCCGGGTAAAGGCGTTGTTTCGCCGTCAGGAAGCGATGAGTCAGAACTTACGTATGGAGGCGGGGATTATCACCGTTCATGGCGTAGAAATTGACCCATTAGCGCGGGAAGTCCGGCTGCATGGTAAATCGCTCGATTTAACGCCGCGCGAATTCGATCTGCTCTATTTTTTCGCCCGTCATCCAGGCGAGGTCTTTTCGCGTCAGGCGCTGTTAGATCAGGTGTGGGGCTACCAGCATGAAGGGTATGAGCATACGGTGAACAGTCATATTAATCGCCTGCGGACCAAAATTGAAAAGGATGCTGCGGAGCCGGAAATTATTCTCACGGTTTGGGGACGAGGCTATAAGCTTGCTGCGGTTAACGCGGAGCATCAGCCATGATTTATCGCCTGTCGCTGAGCCAGCGTCTGACCCTCGTCTTTACCTCCATTATGCTGATTTGTGCGGTTACCGTCAGTGTTGTCCAGATCCGCAGCAGTAAACAGTATGGTGACGCCATGGTGCAAAGGCTCTCGCTGGAGCTGGCGAGCAAGATTGTCAAAAGTGAGTCGCTTATTGATACCAGCGGGCAGATTAATCGCCAGACCTTAAAAGGATTGTTTAATCACCTGATGACGCTCAACCCCAGCGTGGAGCTGTATCTGATTTCACCATCAGGTGAAATACTTGCTGATGCTGCACCGCCCGGGCATATCCAGCGGCAGAAAATTAGCGTGCAGCCGATCCAGGATTTCCTTAACTCAGATGCGTTGCCCGTCTATGGCAACGATCCGCGTAGCAGCCAGCAAAAGGTATTCAGCGCAGCGCCGGTTTTATATAACGGTGAGCTACATGGCTATTTGTACATTATTCTGCAGGGTGAAGACCTGAATATGCTGGCGAATACCGCCTGGCAAAAAACGCTCTGGAATACCGTGGCCTGGACGTTAATACTGGTTTTATTAGCTGGTGCAATCGCTGGATTCCTGGTGTGGCGATCGGTGACGAATCCAGTGAAAAGGCTGACTGGGCAGGTGGTCAAACTGGAACAGGACAGCATTAGCGTCATCAAACAGCTGGCGCAAAAAAATCCCGAACCGGTACCGGAGAATGAAATAGCGCTGCTGAACAATGCGTTTATCGAGTTAGCGCAGAAAATTGCCCAGCAGTGGGATTTATTAGCAGACAGCGATCGTCAGCGCAGAGAGTTTATTGCCAATATTTCGCACGATTTACGCACGCCGTTGACTTCACTGTTGGGGTATCTGGAAATGCTATCGCTGAAAGCCGATACGATGACGCCTGAGGAAAATCGGCATTATCTTAGCATCGCGCTGCGCCAGGGGCATAAAGTTCGCCATCTGTCACAACAGCTGTTTGAGCTGGCAAGGCTGGAGCATGGCGGTATAAAACCGCAGCGTGAACGTTTTGCTATTGGTGAATTGATCCAGGACGTGGCACAGAAATTTGATCTCCCTGTTGCCACGCGTCATTTGCAGTTGCACCTTGACGTAACGGGGCCGTTACCGCTGGTGAATGCCGATTTATCGATGATAGAAAGAGTCGTGACGAATTTGCTGGATAATGCTATCCGTCATACGCCTGACGGAGGCGAAGTACGGCTAAAAGTCTGGCGTGATGAAGACCGTTTATTAGCCGAAGTGCAGGACAGTGGGCCAGGGGTAGAAGAAGCTGTGCGAGAAGTATTGTTTCAGCGCCCGACCGCGTTAATTCCCCGTGAGCAGCGGGCTGAGCGCGGCGGTCTGGGCTTACTGATCGTGCGTAGAATGCTCGAGCTGCATGGAGGGGATATCCATCTGGTTAGCTCAACGGCAGGGGCTTGCTTCCGTTTCTCGTTGCCGCTGGCGGATTCTCCTCTGAGTAGCTGACGGTGAAATTCCGGAGTAAAGAGGGTTTTGGCGTTGTACCCATGGGCATTGCGTAAAAGTTGGTAGGTTGTCAGTGATAATGAGAATTTTTATCATGCATAGATAATTCATCAACTTATCTTCGATGAGCGCAAGGAGATCGTATGTCAC
The DNA here is from genome assembly GCF_030332695.1 of Citrobacter sp. Cpo089. Lineage (NCBI taxonomy): Bacteria > Pseudomonadati > Pseudomonadota > Gammaproteobacteria > Enterobacterales > Enterobacteriaceae > Citrobacter > Citrobacter sp. Cpo089. Next base: position 96,226 of record NZ_JAOWHJ010000055.1, read on the forward strand.
AGGATGCCGACAACCTGTATATCGCCAGGACCAAAGCAGTTGCTGGCTGCTTTTCAATGTTTTTACTGATGTTTGGCCTCACGTTTACCCCGTTGTTTTTCCCCGCGAGTCAGGACCTGCTTGCCAAAGGGTTACTTTTTCCGCTGCTGTTTGCGCTGGAATTTGTTGTGCTGGTTCCGCTGTATTATTTCTTCTTTAGAAAAAGAGAGGGACTGGGCAAAGGCATTTTCAACGCCAGGTGGTTTGCCATTTTGTTCGCGGCGCTGCTGTTTATTCAGCTTATCCTGCCATTGATTTTGGGTCTCAGACAAACTGAAGCGTGGGTGACCAGCCAAATATCCTTAAGTAGTTATGCGTTGTGGTTATCTACGTTGACCCTGATATTTATCGCGCCAGTTTATGAAGAAATTGTTTTCAGAGGCTGTTTATTCAACGCGTTCCAGTACTGGTTCAATAATAAAACCTGGCTGTCGTCAGTGGTGGTATCGGTCATTTTTGCCATCATGCATACGCAGTATGTGGATCTACGCACGTTGCTGATGTTGTTTCTTGTGTCGCAGGTGTTGATCCTGGCCAGACTGAAAAGCAACGGTCTGTTGATGCCAATTTTGCTGCATATAGTGATGAACGGGACGGTTGTTGCTCTGCAGATGGCGGCTCAGACGTTACAGCCAGGGTGATGAAGGTGATGCCCGGAACCCGGGCATCGTGGATTATACGTGCAGACGATGGTGCAAACGCGCACCGACCAGCAACGCCAACACCAGCATCAGGGCGATAAATCCGCCCACGCCGTTCCAGCCATAGCTGTGCCAGAACACACCGCCCAGCGTACCGGCAATACTGGATCCGAGATAATAGCTGAACAGATACAGGGAAGAAGCCTGGCCTTTAGCGCGTTTTGCTCGTGGTCCAATCCAACTGCTTGCTACGGAGTGCGCGGCAAAGAACCCGGCTGAAAAGAGCAGCATCCCGGCGAAGATCAGCCATAGCGATGTGAACAGGGTCATTAACAGTCCAACCAGCATCACGCCTGTTGAAAAGAGCATTACCGGGCCACGGCCATAACGAGTGGTCATAGAACCCGCCTTTGGCGAACTCCAGGTCCCAGTCAGATACGCCACAGATAACAAACCTACAACCGCCTGGCTGAGCTCCCACGGGGAGAGCATCAGGCGGTAGCCGATGTAATTAAACAGCGTGACAAACGACCCCATCAACAAAAAACCTTCCGCAAACAGCAGCGGCAAACCTTTGTCGCGCCAGTGCAAGCGGAAGTTGATAAACAACGTTTTCGGGCGCAGCGACGTAGGTCTGAAATGACGGGATTCCGGTAAGATTTTCCAGAACATCAGTGCAGAGGCAAGGGCAAAACAGCCGATCGCCGCCAGCGCGATACGCCAGTTAAAAAAGTCGGTAAACACGCCGCTAATTAAGCGACCACTCATTCCGCCAATTGAGTTACCGCTGATATACAGGCCCATTGAGAAGGCGACGAAACTGGGATGAATTTCTTCACTCAGATAGGTCATCCCTACCGCCGCGACGCCGCTCAGTGAAAGTCCTATCAGAGCACGCATGATTAAAATACCGTGCCAGCTGGTCATCATCGTTGAAAGCAGCGTACAACAAGAGGCGAGCAGCAGCGCGGTAACCATCACCGGCTTGCGGCCAATAGCATCTGAAAGTGGGCCGGTAAACAGCAACCCTATCGCCAGCATCGCCGTTGATATGGAAAGCGAAATACTGCTGCTGGCGGGAGATACCCCAAACTCGTGCGAAAGCACTGGCAGTATAGGTTGTACGCAATAGAGGAGGGCAAAAGTCGCCAGCCCGGCGGAAAACAGCGCCAGCGTGACGCGCATAAATGGGGATGTTCCGCGTTTGATAAAACCATCCGGCGGGGGAACTATCTGTTCATCAACATCGCTTGTTGGCGCGGTATCGACAGTTGTTGTACGGCTCACTTGAAATCCTTGCTCATTCAATTACGTCTACAGGACCAGCCGTAAGAGTATGAAAATCACAATATTCTGTCTAATATATTAATAATCTCAAATAATATTTTAAAAATATGAATATCGAACTGCGTCATTTACGTTACTTTGTGGCCGTTGCCGAAGAGCTGCATTTTGGTCGGGCGGCGGCGCGGTTAAACATTTCGCAACCGCCGCTAAGCCAGCAGATCCAGATCCTTGAACAGCAGGTTGGCGCCCGGTTACTTGCCCGAACTAACCGTAGCGTGGCGCTGACCTCTGCCGGAAAGCAGTTTCTGGCGGACAGTCGGCAGATCCTCGGGCTGGTTAATGAAGCCGCCGCCAGGGCTGAGCGTTTGCATCTGGGAGAAGCAGGGGAATTGCGTATTGGCTTTACGTCGTCCGCGCCGTTTATCAAAGCGGTTTCAGATACGTTATCTCTGTTTCGCCAAAGCTACCCGGCAGTGCATATGCAAACCCGTGAAATGAACACACGTGAGCAAATTGCCCCGCTCAATGAAGGAACGCTGGATTTGGGACTTCTGCGCAATACGCAGCTACCGGATACGCTGGAGCGTGAAATCATTCTGCATGAACCACTGATGGCAATGATCCCACGTGCGCATCCGTTGGCGCAAAAACCCGTGGTTACGTTGGCCGAACTGGCGAATGAGCCATTTGTCTTTTTTGACCCCCATGTGGGGACAGGGTTGTATGACGATATTCTGGGCCTGATGCGTCGCTATGGACTGAAACCGACGATTGCGCAGGAGGTTGGTGAGGCGATGACTATCATTGGGCTGGTGGCCGCAGGATTAGGGGTTTCTATACTTCCTGCTTCTTTTAAACGGGTGCAGCTGTATGAAATGTGTTGGATCCCGATAGCGGAAGAAGATGCTGTCTCGGAAATGTGGTTAGTGTGGCCAAAGCATCATGAGCAAAGTCACGCCGCGCAACGCTTTCGTGAGCAGTTGCTGGCGGCCGTTCAGGGCGGTTAATTTAGTTTAAAAATGGGCGAAAATGTGCAGTAAATCACAAGGCTAAGTAAAAAGTTGACGGAAGCCATTGAAGTGCTTCACCATAGCCCGCAGATTATTTCGGAGCGCGAAAATAAAGGGAGTAAGTGGTGGTTGCTGATAGTCAGCCTGGGCATATCGATCAAATTAAGCAGACCAATGCGGGCGCGGTTTATCGCCTGATTGATCAGCTGGGTCCGGTATCGCGTATTGATCTCTCTCGCCTGGCACAATTGGCGCCTGCCAGCATTACCAAAATTGTCCGCGAAATGCTCGAAGCGCATCTGGTGCAAGAGCTGGAAATCAAGGAAGCGGGTAGCCGTGGTCGTCCGGCCGTTGGGCTGGTTGTCGAAACGGAAGCCTGGCACTACTTATCCATTCGTATCAGTCGCGGCGAGATTTTTCTGGCGCTACGCGATCTGAGCAGCAAACTGGTGGTTGAAGATTGTCTTGAAATGGCGCTGGTCAGCGAAACACCGTTGCTGGATCGCGTGATTACGCAGGTCGATCAGTTTTTCATCCGCCACCAGCAAAAGCTGGAGCGCTTAACCTCCATTGCCATCACCTTACCCGGCATTATTGATACTGAAAACGGTATCGTTCATCGCATGCCATTTTACGAAGATGTCAAAGAGATGCCGTTGGGCGAAGCGCTTGAGAACCATACCGGTGTGCCGGTGTATATTCAGCACGATATCAGCGCCTGGACGATGGCCGAGGCGCTTTTTGGCGCATCGCGTGGTGCTCGCGACGTCATTCAGGTGGTGATCGATCATAACGTGGGTGCAGGGGTGATCACTGACGGGCATTTGCTGCATGCAGGCAGCAGTAGCCTGGTGGAGATTGGCCATACGCAGGTCGATCCCTACGGTAAACGCTGCTACTGCGGCAACCATGGTTGTCTGGAAACAATCGCCAGCGTCGACAGCGTGCTCGAATTGGCGCAGGTGCGGCTGAAGCAGTCAATGAGTTCTTCTCTACACGGACAACCGTTAACGGTAGACGCGCTGTGTCTGGCGGCCATGCAGGGTGATTTATTGGCGAAAGATATCATTAGCGGCGTCGGGACCCACGTCGGTCGAATTCTTGCCATCATGGTGAATTTGTTCAACCCGCAAAAGATATTGATTGGCTCTCCGCTCAGTAAAGCGGCAGATATCTTGTTCCCAACCATCGCTGACAGCATTCGTCAGCAGGCGCTTCCGGCTTACAGTCAGCATATAGTCGTTGAAAGTACCCAGTTTACCAATCAGGGGACGATGGCAGGGGCGGCACTCGTGAAGGACGCGATGTATAACGGTTCTTTGTTGATTCGTCTATTACAGGGTTAACATTTTTTAACTGTTGTACGAAAAATTGCGCTATCTCAAGCTGATCCTGGTCGTCATACCTTAGACTTTCTCCACTGTTTTATTTTCCTGACTTATATTTTCAAAGCATAACGGTGGAGTTAGTGATGCTGAAGCGTTTCTTTATTACAGGTACAGACACTTCTGTTGGGAAGACCGTGGTTTCCCGCGCATTACTACAAGCGTTAGCGTCAGGGGGTAAAAGCGTTGCAGGTTACAAACCTGTGGCCAAAGGCAGCAAAGAGACGCCTGAAGGTCTGCGCAACAAAGATGCACTGGTACTGCAAAGTGTGTCATCTATCGAGCTGCCCTATGAGGCAATTAACCCAATTGCGTTGAGCGAAGATGAAAGTAGCGTGGCGCATAGTGGTCCGGTCAATTACACCCTGTTATCCAACGGTCTCGCAAGCCTCAGCGAAAAAGTCGAACACGTTGTCGTGGAAGGCACCGGAGGCTGGCGGAGCTTGATGAACGATCTGCGTCCGTTATCGGAGTGGGTGGTGCAGGAACAACTGCCAGTGCTGATGGTAGTGGGTATCCAGGAAGGCTGTATTAATCATGCGATCCTCACCGCGCAGGCGATAGCCAGCGACGGACTGCCGTTGATTGGCTGGGTTGCGAATCGCATTAACCCTGGGCTGGCGCATTATGCGGAAATCATTGATGTGCTGGGTAAAAAATTACCTGCACCGCTGATCGGTGAACTGCCTTATCTGCCTCGTGCAGAGCAGCGTGAACTGTCGCAGTACATCCGCCTGTCAATGCTCGGCAGCGTTCTGTCGGTAGATAGAGTCGTGGCGTAACGTACGCGACAGCACCGACGCCAGGACACAGGCGATCAGTAATCCGGGGAGCAGGCGATACTCCCCGGTCATTTCACAAACCATCAACGTCGACATTATTGGTGCATGCGTGGTAGCCGCCAGCAGCGTGGCCATCCCCGTTAATCCCAGCAAAATGGCAATTTCATCCGAGCCTGGAAGCCATAATCCCCATACCTGACCCAGCAACATGCCCACCGACAAGCCGACAAACAGCGTTGGCGTAAACACGCCACCTGGCGCACCGGATCCACTGCTGGCAAGCACCGCCAGTAATTTGCAGATAAAAATCCCGCTAACCACGGCCAGCAGCGGTGGTGAACGTAAATATGACTGCACCACGCTGTAGCCATTACCCCAGACCGCTGGCGTGAGCAATGAAAGCAGGCCAACGATCAGCCCGCCAAGCGCCAGTTGCCACGGCGGTGAGAGTTTTAAGCGCAAAAAAACATTATGGCTGGCGGTCATCAACCACATGAAGAGCGGTCCGCAGATGCCAGCAGCCAGACCGGTGCTGACAATCATAACGTATTCCAGAGCATGTAATTCCCGCGACAGGTGCACGGTATACAGCAGCGCATTGCTGTCGCTAAGCAGATTGGTGGTGAGTAATGCGACTACGGCGGATACCACTACCGGTCCCAGTGAGGCGAGGATCAGCGTGCCAAACAATACTTCGGCAATAAATAAACTGCCCGCCAGCGGGGCATGATAGGCTCCAGCCATACCTGCAGCGGCGCCGCAGGCAATCCATAACTTCCATTCTGTACGCGGGGTAAAGCGTTGAGCAAAGCAGGAGGCCGCCAGGGCCGCCAGTAAAATCATGGCACCTTCACGTCCGATGGCGCTCCCGCTGGCGACGACCAGTAACGATGCCAGCGATTTCACCAGGCTTGCACTGACGTCAAATTGTCCGTCGGTTTGCAGGGCTTCCATATAATCAGTGGGAGCCTGCGGACGTAAACGGTTAAATTTTTGCCAACCCCACAGTAGTAATCCAGCCGCCAGACCGCCGAGTGCAGGTGTCAGCATACGCCTTAAAGGCGAAAGGTTTGTCGCTGCGTTGACCAGACTTCCCGTGTTGTTGCTCAGAAACAACCATTCGAGAAGCAGCATGGCATGACGAAATCCTGCGACGGCCAGCGCAGCAAGGACGCCAATCAACGCGGCGATCAGCAGGCGGCGGAACATGGCACGCAGGTCAGGGTAAGCATGTAAATGATGCATGAGTGGCCAGACTGGAAAATTCAGACGCTCTATTTTGCGGCTATTAGGCAACAGAAGCAAAAGCTCAGCGTGCGCAACAGGATGATGCACCACAGGCAGGACAATTCCTGCCTGTGACGAAATTAACGGAACAAAGGCTTATCGGCTACCGGGATCAGTAACTGTGATTGCCACTGTGCCAGCGTCAGACGCGCCAGCTCACCCAGCGCCTGGTAGAACGGGTGGTCGGCTTTTTCGATAAACACATTAAGAAAGCGTGATGACCATGGGAAGAGATGCCAGGCCAGCAGTTGCTCGCACTCGGTGTGGCGTTCGTTCTCGGCAAGCCAGGCCGTCAGCAACAGCAGCGAACCAAAGTGATCTTCTGGCTCATTTTGCTGCATCGCAAACTGGATGCCGTTGTCCCGCATCCACTGACGTAATGCCAGCGTGGAGTCGCCAAACAACACGTTTTCACGATCCAGCCAGACGGATCCCCATGGCGGAGAAGGGAGCGCATAAGGACCAACAAACAGACGTTGCCAGGCCTGCGGGAGAGACTCATCGGCCTCAGCCTGAAACTGAGCGGCTAACGGCGAAAGCGTTGTCTTTTCAAGCGGCCACTGCGCCTGCCAGCCATCGGTTCTTAACGCACTGACCAGTGCCGAAGCTTCGGCACTGTCTGGGGCATAGTAAAACAGCGCGCCGAGCACACGCGCTGCAGTAGAAAAGTTGTCTCGTTGTGAAAAATGGGTCATGCAAACAATCCTGAACAGTGCGGGTTGCCCCGCACCCGAAAGTTAACCTGCGACAGTCATTCCGACTGTCATATGTAAACCGTAAAACAATCCGCGGCCAATGATTTCACCGACAAGCACCAGAATTAATCCGAGTGCCAACCCGCCAACGGACGGTCCTTTGCAACGGATCAACGGACATATCCAGCAACCCAGACCCGCAGCCAGCAGCAGGACTCGCCAGACCTGTAAACTGCCGTAGTCGGGAACCAGCGCGCTGGCGGATTGTACCGAACTGTGGATCTCGCCGAGTGACACTCCCTGCAGCACAATAACCGCCACGGTCACCAGCAGGGCCAGCACGCTGATACCGGCGAATCTGGCGGCGTTAAAAGAAACACCTGCAGCACGCAGCAGCAGAGCGGCAAAAAGCGGTCCACTGAGCAGCATCGTCATGAAAAATGCCAGTGTAGTATAGCCGTTATACCAGGTTGGGACGGTGTCTATCTGGTAGACGTTGGTCATCGCAAAGACAAATACTAGGCCCAGCAGCATGCTCAACAGCAGCCAGATTTTACCTAACGCTGCGGGCATTTTACCGAGAAACGCCACCAGCCACCACAAGCCCCCGACGGCGAAAAACAGTGAACCACCGGCGATTTCGTTACTCAGCGCCGATGCGCCAATTCTGTTCAGTGAGTTAAACGCGCGCAGCGGCGAACCTAAATGCATGATCGAGGCGAGAAAGGCGATGCCCATCACCAGCCAGAGAAAAAACATACTGCGAACGATACGTCGTTTTACCAGCCCATCCTTAGCGGTCAGCCAGCCGTAACCACTTACGATCAGCGCCCCGGCTACGCACTGTCCCAGCACCGTGAACAGTACCAGCGGCCATTCATGCCATCCATTTCCCATTTTACACCTCCTTTGGATTAGCCAGAAAACCCGTGGTATCCCCGGTCGGGCGGCAATTGGCGTTTGGTTTGATCACAATATTTGGTTTGGTGAAGTGCGCACCCGGCAGCGGGGCGACGGCAGCCAGTTCACCATGTTTTTTGCGCAGTTCGTCGATGGGGCCAAAATCCAGCGCACGCAGCGGACAGGACTCGACGCAGATGGGCTTTTTGCCGTCTGCCGCGCGTTCATGGCAGCCATCACACTTGGTCATATGTCCTTTCGCAGCATTGTACTGTGGCGCACCGTACGGGCAGGCCATATGACAGTAGCGACAGCCAATGCACACGTCTTCATCGACCACCACAAAACCATCCTCACGCTTATGCATCGCACCACTTGGACAAACCTTGGTGCAGGCCGGATCCTCGCAGTGGTTACATGAGATGGAGAGATAGTAGGCAAAAACGTTCTGGTGCCAGACGCCGTTGTCTTCCTGCCAGTCACCACCTGCGTATTCGTAAATCCGCCGGAAACTGACGTCAGGAGTGAGGTCTTTGTAGTCTTTGCAGGCCAGCTCGCAGGTTTTGCACCCGGTGCAACGACTGGAATCAATAAAAAATCCATACTGAGTTGTCATGGGTTAGTCCTTAAACCTTCTCGATCTCGACCAGATTAGTATGCTGTGGGTTACCTTTTGCCAGCGGTGAAGGGCGCTGTGTTGTCAGCGTATTGACGCAGGCGCCATGGTCAATCTTGTCGCCGGCCATATCTGCATCGTGCCATGCACCCTGGCCCATTGCGCTGACGCCAGGCAGGATCCGTGGCGTCACTTTGGCCGGAATACGTACTTCCCCGCGATCGTTAAAGACCCGCACCATATCGCCATTTGCAATACCACGCTTTTGGGCATCGACGGGATTGATCCACACTTCCTGACGACAGGACGCCTGCAGAACATCGATATTGCCGTAGCTGGAGTGCGTACGGGATTTGTAATGAAAGCCAAACAACTGCAGCGGAAATGCGCTGCGTTTGGGATCGTCCCACCCTTCAAAAGTGGAGGCGTAGACGGGAAGCGGGCTAATTACTTCGTCCTTTTGCAACTCCCAGGTGTTGGCAATTTTCGCCAGTCGGCTGGAGTAAATTTCAATCTTTCCAGAGGGTGTTTTGAGCGGATTGGCCTGCGGATCGTCGCGGAATTTTTTATAAGCGACAAAATGCCCGTTAGGATCTTTGCGTTTATAGATCCCCATTTTTTTCAGCTCGTCATAAGAAGGGAGCGCGGGGTCCTTGGCCAGCATTTTTGCATACAGATACTGGAGCCACTGTTCCTGAGTACGGCCTTCCGTAAACCGTTGATAGATATCATTGCCAAGGCGTTTGGCGACTTCGCTCATTATCCAGTAGATCGGTTTGCGTTCGAACTTCGGTGACGTCGCGGGTTGAATAAAAATGAGGTATCCCATGTTGCCTGCATAGTCGTTAGGAATGATGTCTTCCTGTTCGACGGTCATTAGGTCCGGCAGCAGAATATCGGCATATTTCGCCGAAGATGTCATGAAATTTTCGATGACCACTATCATTTCGCATTTCGTATCATCCTGAAGGATCTCATGCGTTTTATTGATATCTGAGTGCTGATTAGTAATGGTGTTGCCCGCGTAGTTCCAGATAAATTTAATCGGTACATCGAGCTTATCCTTCCCGCGCACGCCATCGCGGGTTGCGGTCATTTCCGGACCCCGGGCGATGGCGTCGGTCCAGCTAAAGCAGGATATCTGGGTCTTGATGGGATTATCCGGCAGCGGCATACGTTCAATCGTGATGGTGTAGGTTGATTCTCGCGCACCGCTATTGCCGCCGTTGATGCCAACGTTGCCGGTCAGGATTGGCAGCATTGCGATCGCGCGCGAAGTCAGTTCGCCGTTAGCCTGACGTTGTGGACCCCAACCCTGACAAATATACGCCGGTTTTGTACTACCGATTTCCCGTGCCAGTTTAATGATGCGCTCGGCCGGGATCCCTGTGACATGCGAGGCCCATTGGGGCGTTTTAGCGACACCGTCATCGCCATTGCCAAGTATATAGGCCTTGTAATGTCCGTTAGCGGGAGCGTCAGCGGGTAGGGTTTTCTCGTCATAACCGACGCAATATGTGTCGAGGAACGCCTGGTCGACGAGATCTTCGTTAATCAGGACCCAGGCGATTCCCGCCACCAGTGCGGCATCGGTTCCCGGACGGATAGGGATCCACTCATCTTCACGACCCGCAGCGGTATCGGTATAACGCGGGTCGATGACGATCATGCGGGCGTTAGAACGCTCCCGGGCCTGCTCAAGGAAGTATGTTATGCCACCGCCGCTCATGCGCGTTTCGGCAGGGTTATTGCCGAACATCACCACCAGCTTCGTGTTTTCAATGTCGGATGTACTGTTGCCGTCATTTGAGCCGTAGGTGTAAGGCATTGCCGCCGCGATTTGTGCGGTACTGTATGTGCCGTAATGGCTCAGGAATCCGCCATAACAGTTCATCAATCGAGCGACCAGCGAGGCATAAGGGGAGGAGCGAGTAATATTGCCGCCGACAATGCCAGAGGTGTAGTTGATATACACGGCCTCATTACCGTATTTCTGTACGGTATTTTTTAAACTGGTGCTGATGGTATCCAGTGCTTCCTGCCAGGTTATGCGTTCGAATTTACCCTCACCGCGTTTGCCCACGCGCTTCATAGGATAATTGAGGCGATCCGGATGATTGATCCGTCGACGGATTGAGCGTCCACGCAAACAGGCGCGCACCTGGTGCTGACCATAAATATCGTCTCCGGTCGTATCAGACTCCACCCATACGACTTCGTCATCTTTGACGTGGAGTTGCAGGGCACAACGACTTCCGCAGTTCACGGAACAAGCACCCCAAACCACTTTCTCTTCAGCCGGTTGTATCGCCTGTTGTACCGCAGCAGCAGCTGCGGTGCGCATCCCAAAAGGTAACGATAACCCGCCAGCGGCAAGCGCCAGCGAACCTATAGCCGAGGATTTCACTAACATCCTGCGGCTAATACCTCCATATTGCTCAGTATCAGACATAACTCACTCCATTATAGTTATCGCTATATATTAATATCTATAGCGAAATTAATAGCATGCTAATAATAGAGTGAGTTTACCCATTTATGAGTATGGCATTTTAATGCATATCAAACTGGAGTAACCCTCCGCGTACGGAGGGTATGATTTATTGCGGTTCGGCGACGTGCCCGTCCTGTGCAGGCGAGCTGTTGGCAGGGGCGTTTCCACTGTTAGTCCGGGTGTAGAGAATTTTGTGCGTATCGTTTGCACAATGTCCTACCACCAGTGAATCAGGTTGATCGGCCTGATCGTTGGGGACAATGTTCAGCGTAAAGCTGGACTCTGCGACGCCATTATTGATGATGCGCTGCTCGATATCGCTTTTCACGCGTTCACATGACGCAGGTGCCGCCAGAACCTGTGGGGATGCAACTGCCAGTAAGATCGCGGCAATTCCTGTTACGTATTTCATCATCAGCTCCTTTATGATCGACATAGACTAAGATTAGCATTTCTGGTGTAAATAACTGTATTTGCTAATATGATTGAGAATTATCTTCTTATCCCGGTGAAAAATGTGAAGAAACAGACCCTGTTAGGTTTCCTGTGTGTCGTGCTGGTTGGGTGTGATAATGCCAAAGGGCTGGTTTCCTTTACGCCGGAAATGGCCAGTTTTTCCAATGAATTTGATTTCGATCCGCTGCGCGGGCCGGTGAAAGATTTCAGTCAGACGCTGCTCAACGACAAAGGTGAGGTCACCAAGCGCGTCGCTGGTACCCTGTCACAGGAAGGGTGTTTCGATACACTTGAACTGCACGATATCGAAAACAATACCGGTATGGCGCTGGTCCTGGATGCTAACTACTATCGGGATGCCGAAACGCTGGAAAAACGGATCCGTTTACAGGGCAAATGCCAACTGGCGGAACTGCCTGCTGCAGGTGTGGTGTGGGATACCGACGATAACGGTTTTGTCGTTTCTGCAACGGGGAAAGAGATGAAGGTGCAGTATCGATATGATGCCGAAGGCTACCCGCTGGGTAAAACAACCGTCAGTAAGGACAATACCTTACAGGTTGATGCCAAACCGTCGGTCGACCCGTTGAAGAAGCTGGATTACACCGCGGTGAGCCTGCTCAACAATCATCCGTTAGGCAATGTCAAACAAACGTGCAAATACGATGAATACGCAAATCCGGTCAACTGCCAGCTCGTTATCGTTGACGAGAGCGTGAAGCCGGCAGTTGAACATCATTACTCGATTGAAAACACTATCGATTACTACTAATCGCCTTTACTGAGCGGTAGGTTGCAACAGGTTAGGGCCTGCCGTTTTGTGTTCTGCCAGATACTGCTGCTGGAAGATGCACATGCGGATAGTGTTGCGGTATTGGCCGTTGATAAAGAATTCATGAATCAGCTCGCCTTCCACCATAAAACCGAGTTTACGGTAAATGTGGATAGCCTTTTCGTTCTCTTTATCGACGATCAGATACAGCTTATAGAGGTTGAGCACGGTAAAGCCGTAATCCATCGCAAGCTTAGCCGCCCGTGAGGCCAGACCCTTCCCCTGATATTCCGGCGAAATAATAATCTGGAATTCGGCCCGGCGGTGCACATGGTTAATTTCAACCAACTCCACCAGCCCGGCTTTTTCACCGTCGCACTCCACCACGAAGCGGCGTTCGCTTTGGTCGTGGATGTGTTTGTCATACAGGTCTGACAGCTCAACAAACGCTTCGTAAGGCTCTTCGAACCAGTAGCGCATTACGCTGGCATTATTATCAAGCTGATGGACGAATCGTAAATCTTCACGCTCCAGCGGGCGCAACTTAACACTGAGGGCGCTAGTCATATCGTATCCTTTCAATATCCTTCAAAGTGCAATGATTATGGGGCAACGGTGCGGCCAGTACGGCGGTCGAGGCAGCGCAGGGTGTTAGGTTCCCAGTATGCATTAATATTAGCGCTCTGCTCGCACTTATCACGGCTATCAAAGGCCGTATCGGCTTTGTCCCATTCTTTCTCTGCACGTTTATTGACTTTCTGGCGAAGCTGGCGCGTATCGTTCCATTGTTCCTTTTCCATTGCGGCTTGTTGACGACTTTGCGCACTGTCTCCGGATTCAATGACCAGTTTACTGGTTTCAGCAAATGCGGAAGAGGTGTACACAGCCGCAGCCAGCGTCAGCATAGCCGTCAGGCACAGGCGTTTGGTCAGTGTAATTTTCATGGTGAATTCCTTTTATGGGAAAGGGTAAAAACGATAAAACAGGGTTAAATTCTACACTATTCCAGTTTGCGGGCATACCCACCCGGTAGATATGGATACGCTAACGAGATTCTGTCGTATCATGGTTAAACCGAAGGTAACTGAATAACATCAATGCTTAAGACCACATTTCTTTTTTTCGTCACCGCGTTATGCGAAATCATTGGCTGCTTTTTACCCTGGCTCTGGCTTAAGCGAGGGGCTACAGCCTGGTTGCTGATACCCGCCGGGGTATCACTGGCTGTATTCGTCTGGTTGCTGACGCTGCATCCGGCAGCCAGCGGGCGTGTATACGCAGCCTATGGCGGTGTTTACGTGGTGACCGCGCTGCTATGGCTACGCATTGTCGATGGTGTAAAACTCAGTTTATATGACTGGTCTGGCGCGCTGGTGGCATTGTGCGGCATGTTGATCATTGTGGCTGGATGGGGGCGCGCATAGCGCCTTTTTTGTGATCAAACAGCGTTTTTTTGATCTTTATACTTGTATGGTAGTAGCTCAGTTGAGTAAATTTCCTGCATCACAAGAACAGATGTAGGGAATAAGAAATGAAGATTGTTGGGGCTGAAGTGTTTGTCACCTGTCCTGGGCGTAATTTTGTAACGTTGAAAATTACGACAGAAGATGGGATCACCGGGCTGGGAGATGCCACGTTAAATGGACGCGAGTTGTCCGTGGCGTCGTATCTGAAAGATCACGTGTGTCCGCAGCTTATTGGTCGCGATGCGCATCGTATTGAGGACATCTGGCAGTTTTTCTACAAAGGTGCGTACTGGCGTCGTGGTCCGGTCACCATGTCGGCGATTTCTGCGGTGGATATGGCTCTCTGGGACATCAAAGCGAAAGCGGCGAATATGCCGTTGTACCAGTTGCTCGGCGGTGCTTCTCGTGAAGGGGTTATGGTCTACTGTCACACCACAGGCCATACCGTTGATGACGTACTCGAAGATTATACGCGTCATAAAGAAATGGGCTTTAAAGCTATTCGCGTGCAGTGCGGCGTGCCGGGTATGAAAACCACTTACGGTATGTCTAAAGGCAAAGGACTGGCCTACGAACCCGCCACCAAAGGGCAATGGCCGGAAGAGCAGTTGTGGTCAACGGAGAAATACCTGGATTTCACACCAAAATTGTTTGCTGCCGTGCGTGACAAGTTTGGTTTCAACGAACATCTCCTGCACGATATGCACCACCGTCTGACGCCAATTGAAGCGGCCCGTTTTGGCAAAAGCATTGAACAGTACCGTTTGTTCTGGATGGAAGACCCAACGCCAGCTGAAAACCAGGAGTGCTTCCGCCTAATCCGCCAGCATACGGTCACGCCGATTGCGGTAGGGGAAGTGTTCAACAGTATCTGGGACTGTAAACAGCTTATTGAAGAACAACTGATCGACTATATCCGCACCACCATCACCCATGCGGGTGGTATCACCGGTATGCGCCGGATTGCCGATTTCGCGTCGCTGTATCAGGTTCGTACCGGTTCACATGGACCTTCCGATCTGTCGCCTGTGTGCATGGCCGCCGCGCTGCATTTTGATCTGTGGGTGCCGAACTTCGGCGTACAGGAATATATGGGCTATTCCGAGCAAATGCTGGAAGTGTTCCCACATAACTGGACCTTTGATAACGGCTATATGCACCCAGGAGACAAACCTGGTCTTGGGATCGAGTTTGACGAAAAACTGGCGGCGAAATATCCGTATGACCCTGCATATCTGCCCGTTGCTCGCCTGGAAGATGGCACGCTGTGGAACTGGTAAGGAGTGATTTGCTATGAAAAGTATCGTAATTGAAAAACCGAATACGCTGATTATCGCCGAACGACCGGTGCCAGAACCCTTAGCAGGTGAGGTGAGGGTAAAGGTAAAACTGGCGGGAATTTGTGGCTCCGACAGTCATATTTATCGCGGTCATAATCCATTTGCACAATACCCGCGCGTGATTGGCCACGAGTTTTATGGCGTGATAGAGGCGGTAGGTGATGGCGTTGACCATTCGCGAATAGGTGAGCGGGTGTCCGTTGATCCGGTCATCAGCTGCGGACATTGTTATCCCTGTTCAATTGGTAAACCTAACGTTTGTACATCGCTGGTGGTGCTGGGCGTGCATCGCGATGGTGGTTTCAGTGAGTACGCTGTTGTGCCAGCGAAAAATGCCTGGACGATCCCCGATACAGTGCCTGATGAGCATGCCGTTATGGTGGAACCTTTCACTATCGCCGCAAACGTGACCGGGCAAATTAAACCAACAGAAAACGATATTGCGCTGATTTATGGCGCAGGGCCTATGGGACTGACCACTGTACAGGCGCTTAAGCGTGTCTATAAGGTCAAAACCGTAGTGATTGCTGACAGAATCGATGAGCGCCTGGCCCTGGCGAAGCAGTGCGGTGCAGACTGGACAATCAATAATAGTCAGCACTCGTTGCAAGAGTTCCTTGCGGAAAACGGACTAAAACCGACCATTATCGTGGATGCAGCTTGCCATCCATCCATTTTACAGGAGGCAATCACGCTGGCATCGCCGGCCGCGCGAATTGTTCTGATGGGCTTCTCCAGCGATCCTTGTCAGATTATTCAACAAGGCATTACCGGGAAAGAACTGTCCATTTATTTCTCAAGATTAAATGCGAACAAATTCCCGATTGTGATTGATTGGTTGGTCAACGGACTTATCGATCCGGTGATGCTGCCAACTTACTGATTTAGTGTATGATGGTGTTTTTGAGGTGCTCCAGTGGCTTCTGTTTCTATCAGCTGTCCCTCCTGTTCAGCTACTGACGGGGTGGTGCGTAACGGCAAAAGCACTGCCGGACATCAGCGCTATCTCTGCTCTCACTGCCGTAAAACATGGCAACTGCAGTTCACTTACACCGCTTCTCAACCCGGTACGCACCAGAAAATCATTGATATGGCCATGAATGGCGTTGGATGCCGGGCAACTGCCCGCATTATGGGCGTTGGCCTCAACACGATTTTACGTCACTTAAAAAACTCAGGCCGCAGTCGGTAACCTCGCGCATACAGCCGGG
>NZ_JAOWHJ010000056.1:0-73470 GCF_030332695.1 Citrobacter sp. Cpo089
GACAGGCTCCGGAAGACGGTTGTTGCGCACGTATTCGGTGAACGCACTATGGCGACGCTGGGGCGTCTTATGAGCCTGCTGTCACCCTTTGACGTGGTGATATGGATGACGGATGGCTGGCCGCTGTATGAATCCCGCCTGAAGGGAAAGCTGCACGTAATCAGCAAGCGATATACGCAGCGAATTGAGCGGCATAACCTGAATCTGAGGCAGCACCTGGCACGGCTGGGACGGAAGTCGCTGTCGTTCTCAAAATCGGTGGAGCTGCATGACAAAGTCATCGGGCATTATCTGAACATAAAACACTATCAATAAGTTGGAGTCATTACCCGCCAGGCGAAGATCATCAATACCGTTCTGCTGTGCAACAGCAAACGCCGCAGCAAAAGCTGAAGCCTGAGGAACGATGCCATCAAGGTGAGCTCCAGTGCCATCCCCAAAGAGGATTTCCTGCTCTTCGACATACTTCAGTCCATAACGAAGCTCAGCATCAATAGTGGACTGAAGCTGTGGCATATCGTCGAGGATCTGTTTCGCCGCTTTGAACAGGTGGGCAACGGTGCGAACCGGCGTAATTTTTTCAGCAAACGCAATATCGCTGTACGGCTTGGTAGTATTTTCCGCCACCGCTTTAGCATTATTGGTAAATCCGGTCTGCTGCACCCAGTAAATGGTATTGGACTCGGTGCGCCCAGGCGCGATCAGATCGCGAATAAAAAGGCGCTGCTTCGGCTGTGTATCAATGCCAGGAAGACGGTCTGGCGCAACAATCTGACCAGGGACATTCACTGACAACAGAGCTGCACTAACAGGAATGCTCAGGCGCTTGTTGCTTTCAACACTGGCAGCAAACGTTTTCAACGCTTCAGCAGAAATAACCTGCTGCCCAACAGTCTCGACAACCTGTTTTGCATTTGCCAGTGGCATCTGCGCTACATGTTGTTCAAGGTCACCAACGGCTGCTTTTAGTGTTTTTTCAGCTTCGCGAAGGGCGTTAAATTCAGACGCCATTTTGTCGACAGCCGCCTTCGTTTCTTCTGAAAGCTGGCCGGACTTTGTCGCTTCTTTGAGTGCGTCTTCTGCTTTCGCGTTGAACTTACTGGTTGCCTCTTCAATGCTGGCAGTGACTTTTTTCAGAATATCGTTTACTTCAGACATAAAGGGTCCTTATTTGACTAACGCCGCCAGAGCGCTTTCAAGTGAATTGATGGTTTCAGGTTTGATATCTTCGGCAGCGCCCGGCGTACCGTCGTTGTGGGTGACAGCGCCAGGCATGCCACCGGATAAGGATTTAATGAGTTTTCGTCGCTCAGAGCGCGGGGTGTTGGTTTTAGCCAGCAATGCATCAAGCTTTCGAAGCGCGGCGGCGGGTGATTCATCGCCATCGCTGACTGCATCAGCAGAAAGCAGGCTGTCTGCCAGCCCTTTCGCCACGGCATCACTGCCACCGATATAGCTTTCAGCATCCATCAGCTTATGCACGGCGGCCATATCAAGGCCAGAGCGCGCTGCATAGATATCAGCCATTGCGGTATCGAATGGCTCCAGTGACTGTGCCAGTTCAGCAAAGTCATGGCGGTTGCCCATCGCGTATACCCAGCAGTTGTGGATCATCAGGAAGGCTCCACGACCAATCTGAATATCATCCCCGGCCATCGCAATTATCGAGGCAGCACTGGCGGCAATACCCAGCACCTTCACAGTTACACGGCCTTCGTACTCGCGGAGAAGGTTATAAATTGCCAGGCCTTCGAACATGTCGCCGCCTGGTGAGTTGACATTCACCGTAACGTCGGCACCATTCATCGCCCGAAGTGCACCGGCAATACGTTTGGCTGTCACCCCTTCGCCCCAGTAGTCCTGTCCGATAACATCAAAAACAGAAATGCTGTTATCGTCGGTGGACGCAGCTTTAATCCCGCCGTCCCAGCGGTCCAGTGCAGACGGTAAGGTTTCACAGGTAACGCGCGCACAGGGGCGACCCGCCGGTGCTACCGGAAGTTGTTTTTTGCTCATCAGGAAATTGCTCCTAAGCGGCCTGTTTCAGTGGAGATTGTTCGAAAGGAATATCAGGGAAAACCGCATTATGGACTTCACGAAGCAGTCTAGCTTTTTCGGCTGTACTGTTTTTACGCAAGTCTTCAAGCGGGGTGAGATTCAGTTGAACGGTGTAAATATCCCCACCGTCAATCGGTGGAAGGTTTTCAAGGCGTCGCACGTCATTACGCGACATCCATCCGTTTTGCAGTGCGGTAGTGTAGTACGCCGCACGCCCTGCGCTGTCGGCACGGAGCAGGCCTTCTACTGAGAACTCCGCAAATAAATCCTCATCTCCGTTAAGAAGACAGCGTGAAATCTCCTGCTCAATATTGACCAGCATTGGGCGCAGTGTATTAGTCAGGAACAGGAGGTTCATCCCTTCAACGCTCGATGCCCAACTGCTCTGCTTCGTCGTGTGTCCTACCATAAAGGGAGGTACCCGGAACCAGCGGCAGATTTCCTCGATGCTGAATGAGCGTGATTCCAGCATCTGCGCATCTTCAGGATTCAGAGTTATGCCCTGATAGGACATATCCCCCTCCAGCACCATCACTTTTCCGGCGTTTTTAGAGCCGACGAAGCGGTTAAGGTTTTCACGGTTTTTCTGGCGCTGCTCTTTGGTCAGAAGATTCTTTGACAGGAAAAATCCGGATGTCTGAATACCGTTTTCGAAAATTTTCGCTGCGGACTCTTCAACCGCCATCGCCGCACCAAACACGTCACGCCCGGTACGCATCGGCATCATCCCGCAGACACCATCAAGGCCAAAGCCCCGGATGTGCATCATGTTTTTAACCGGGATGATGCGCGCTACGCCTTTCTCTGTGTATGTATAACGCAGTTCGCCAATCTCCAGCCGATCCACCTTCATGCACTGAGGCAGCAACGGCACCAGTGAAACCAGTTTGGTACCAATCAACTTTTTTTCTACGTAGGCATTACCCCGAAGGCAGATACTGGCAACCACCATCAGCATAAAGCGCGACGGCGTCATTTCACTGTTGGGGCGGCGACATAACACCTGATAAGCAGGATGATTAAGTGCCAGTTTGCGGGAACCATCAGCCGCCCGTTCGTATACCTTCATCGGCAGGGTTGAAACTGATTCACTCAGCAGACGTACACAGGCCCAGACAGAAGCCAGTGCCAGCGCTTTTTCTGCTGTAACGACTTTTCCACTGCTACTGGTGCCATACCACTCCTGCCAAAAGGCTGCGTCATTCAGTCCAATTGTTTCGCCAAGCCAGTTAACAATCGCGGTTTTGATGCGGCCAGGCCGTTTTTTTTCCTTCATCAGATACCTACCATGATCGGATCATCAAAAAAATCATCAGGGTCGCCAGTCTCTACAAGAACCGCATCCTCCGCCGCGCCAATAGCCATAGCGGAAGCCACCACGCCATCAATACGGCCAGTGCTCTTCTTCTTGGCAAAGATACGGTTGTCTTTCTGATCGGCTTCCAGAACTGCAGATGCCGCATTCCAGCGCAGACAGGGGTTAGTACGGATAATTAGTTCGCCACTGTTAAGGTGCTCTTCAAATAACTCAATTGATCGCGGCATCCACAACCCAGACTCCTGAGCCTTGTAAAAACCCTGGCCGTGCGGAACCAGTTCAACATCAACGGACTGGTTCGCCAGTTCAACTTCAAGGTATTTAATACGGTACTGGTCGCAGGCAATGCACCTGATATTGTGCTTTTGCGTTAACTCCCCGAGGCGGTCAGCCACAAACCCGTAGTTAACAGCCTTACCCGGTGGAGCATGAATAAACCCGTTACGCAGCCAGGCGTCATAGGGAACATGGTCAGTTTTGGCGCGATCCAGCAGTGTGTCTTTTGGCGTCCAGAATTCGACCAACAATTTTTTAAATTTTGGAAAGTAAAGTGCCAGCGAGGTAAGGTCGCGGGAGCCGGAAAGATCCAGACCTCCATAGCACTCCTCACCTGTCAGTTCTTCAGGGTCGAAATCCTGCTCGCATTTCATCCACGTCTCGCTGTCCACCCAAGGATCAGCAGATTCCACCCACTGACAGAAATTAAGGCGGCGGACAATACTCTCTTTCGACGGCATCCCGCGCGCCTGCGTCACCTGCTCACGCAAATATTTCTCAGTGAAGGTGTGCCCCAGTGACGGATTAGCCTTACCCCAGCAGGATTCATCTTTAAACGGGTCGTCTCCTTCATCCAGCGAGCAGATGAAGCTGAAGAAGCTGTCATCTTCCAGATCACCGGAGGCAACTTTGCGTCCGTACTCGTGATACTCAAAACAAACACTGGTTTTATCGTGACCGCTGTTGGTAATAAGGAACATCAACGCCTGCCGGCGCCCCTTTGTGCCAGCGCGCATCATCTCAACGACCTGATTGCTTTTATGTTCGTGAACTTCATCAATCAGAGCACAATGTGGACGGGGGCCTGACTGACCATCATCAGAACTGATTGGCCGGAAAAACGAACCAGTCTGAACAAACGCCAGATTCCATTCTTTCCCAGTACCACCTGATTTATGAATTCGCTGAGACAGAGCGGGAGACTGATCCACCATCGCCACAGCATCCCGGAATAGGATCATCGCCTGGTCTTTTTTGGTGGCGGCGGCATACACTTCAGCGCGTGGTTCTTTGTCGGCGACCAGACAATATAATCCGACTCCACCAGCGAGAGGGGATTTACCGGAACCCTTGCCAGACTCAACATAGACCATGCGAAAGCGTCGGTATCCATCACTGGCCTTCCAGCCAAAAATAGAACCCACAATGAAACACTGCCAGGGTAGTAGAATAAAGGGCTTCCCCTCATGCTCACCGCCGTTGAGCTTCAAAACTTTTGCAAAAAAATCGATTCCTCGTTGCGCGGATTCAATGTCCCAGGTAAGTCCCCGCGCCGGCCCGTTTTCCAGATCGCGGAGGTGACGTGCGCAGGCATTACGGATATCCGGCCCGGCAAGTATCTTCCCGGTTGTGACATCCAGCGCATACTGTGTGGCTGGGTCAACCGAAGAACTGGTTGAGCGAGTCTTCTTCTTTTTCTCCACCATCAACTTTCACCTTCGTTCTGGCGGCCGGGGTAAGACCGAATTCGACCAGGTAACTTTTAAAGCGGCGATCTGCATCTGCCAGCATAGCTACAGCAGGATTTGCCTTAATCAAAAAACCGCCATCCGTCTGTACGGTATAAGTTCTGCCCTCATCAGCGATCGTCAAACGCAACTGCAGAATATCGGCGTAAATATCGCAAAGGCGTTCAAGCGCAAGCACGTCTGCGACGGTGAGGACTCCCATACCATCAAGCAGTACGGTAAGTTTTCCCCATGCGACTTTCCCCCAGTCTGTGAGGTGTGCAGGTGGGCTTGGAATTTCTCTGATCGGGGTGGGTTCTTTGTTGTTAAGTTTACGTTTGCCCGGGTTACCAGTTACCACCTTCAGGTGGGATGGTTTCGGGCGTCTTCCTGCCATCGGAACCTCCCGGAAAAAAACTTTTCATTTCGCGGTTGTGCACAAAAAGGGGGGCTGGCGGTCAGGGAAGCGATGTCTCCTGAACTCTTTACCCGCCCTCCCCTTCGCGCTCGTGTCATCTCACCTTCGCCAGTGCGACTGTGGGTCGAGTGGCAGCCCGTTCTCATCACATCCGATCACGTGACCGCGTTTCTCTTCACGTTGTTTGGTGGAGTCGTGGTGCTGTTTACAGAGGGGTTGCCAGTTACCCTTATCCCAGAAGAGCTTCCGTGCCTTCGCTATCTCTTCCTGATTGCCACCCTTAAGTGCTTCCTTCAGCTTATGTGGCTTTATGTGGTCAACCACCATTGCAGGGATTGCCCTGCCCTGGCGACGACACATGACACATAGAGGATTAGATTTCAGAAATGAGAGCCTGGCTTTGTCCCAGCGACTGTTATAGATACGCGGCTCGGACATGTCTTCTCCTGTATTTGATGTGCGCGTGCGATGCGCATAAAAAAGCCTCGCAATTGCGAGGCCTGGGGTTATTTGTATCGCGACCCACTACCTGTGAATGACAAACAGAGATTTACATTTAGGGCAAAGTAACGCCTGTTGTTGGCGTACTTTCGTGGTCGAGTGTGTGGATTTATGTCCGCATATCGGGCACATGACAGTCGTATTGGCTGCAAGCCCAACACGCTGCATTGCATAATCGAAAAATGACATGGTGGTTAACCTTTCAATGAATGGGGCTTATTATACCATGCATAGCTCAATTATTAATCAATCATCATCGCATGCTTGATGCCATTTAACTTTGTCGCAGGCACTCAGTGAATGTCTGCTGTAATGCCTGCTCAGCCAAGTTGAAGCACACCGTGTTCTTTTGAATCAGAGAATGCAACAAACCCAGTGTATTCGGGGATAGTGTTCCGTCATCAGCATCAAATGCTGAAATGGTTGCGTGAAGAATCAAAAATGCTCCAAATCCCGCGCCGCTGCTGCCCCTCGATGGTCAGAATCGTCAAGGAGGACCCGTTAAAAGGTAAGCAGAAAATCTGTGGTTAGAATTGAAGGCTTTGACAACGTTCTAAATTTTATGACAGAAATAAAAAAGCATTACCTTTCAAGATAATGCTTTTTCACTCGAACTGAGTCTTATAACAATTAGATTAATGTGATTTTAATATCATAGCTTTCAAGCCCAGTCATTTTTTCACGAGCATTAAACTGGATATCGGAAACTTCTTTTCCTGTCTTTTTTTTGAGTTCAATAATTTTTTTTGTGATGAATTCAGAAATATCCGCTTCAGTTTTTCTTTTTAAATCTTCGACGTTCATTGTTTACCTCTCTTGATCTCTAACGTATCAACGCCAGGCATGTTACATTCCCCGTAGAGCACTTGTATAAGCGCTGATATGTTTAAAAGATAGAATAGAAAGACTCAATTATCAATAGTTTGCAGTACAATCTTCATGCAAAAGAGCTCGCGACCACACAAACCACTGTACTAAAATCCGGGTCGGTCACGAAACAACCAGATCTCATTTCAAAAGCTTCGAGGCTGCCTCGAGGATCTCTTCTGAACTGACATCACGATCAGAGGCTACATAAACTATTTTATGGTCTCCTGTCAGAGATGGAAATCCCGCTGACATCACGGGTAGGTGTGCTTTTTCCCCATTGGGAAACTCACGCATTATCGTAGTAATACCTTTCATTACGGTTACAACAACTGCTGGTTCTGCATTAAAAAAAACGATGACTTTTTTCATAATTTTACCGTGATGTCTCTTACAGAGATTGTCGGTTCAGCATACAAAAAAGGCTCCATAAGGAGCCTGAAATTTATTTTCTGAATTCTAACGAAGACTGACCAGAACGAATGTACAGTGCAATATTATCAAATGTAATCATTGTTGATTTGCAAAAAATACATTTTGCTCCGAAAGGATTTTTTTCAGTAACATCAAAGTTTGACGTTCGGTACTGAGATCCGTGGCAACACGGACATCTGAAGTGAATATTATTAGTAATAACAGTTACCTTATACAGCCACGACATTAACTGCCGTGGGGCCTTTAGGTCCCTGTTCAACACTAAATTCAACTTCCTGATTCTCATTCAACGTCTTGAAATCATTACTCTGGATAGCAGAGAAGTGAACAAACACATCTTTACTACCATCTTTTGGAGTGATAAAACCAAAACCTTTTTCAGGATTAAACCATTTAACTAAACCAGTCATTTTATTAGACATAAACATTACCTTTATTGAGTAAGCCCTTGGGCAGAATGGTCCGAAAAAAAATTATCAGAGAGAAAAGCTAACAAGGAAATCTCAACAGGAACAAGGAATAAAATTATTACAGCGACTGCTTCAGATAAATTCGTTACAAACCAGACATTCATTAACGCATGATTAACCAGACATAGCAAGGTTTAGTTTTGTAAGTAAATCTCAGTGGGTTTTGATCTTAAAAATTAATTTAAATAGCTTAAATCGAAAATTATGTCATGCTGCGTAAGACCTTTATCTATCACCCTAAGTTGTCAGGGATTTTGACTCAAGGAAGAGTCGTATTTCCTTCATAGTAAAAATTCACAAATTTATCCACGAAAACCGTCAACATCTTAATTTATAGAGCTATTATTTTTCCTCTACGGTTCATTGTTAGTATTTTTACGGACTCATAAATCCGCTCACATGTCATTCCTGCTCGGTAGTTTTCATCAGCGCGTTCAGCATGGTATCGAGCTTCTTCTGCCAGGCTTCCTGGCATGTCTACGAGCATTGTGGTGTCATGGCGGATGGAAAGTTATGTTGATTCGTTAGTTATCGAGCTGTAGAACGCTATGCTCTAGCGACTCGGAATAGGCAATCAGCCCGGTGTACTCAGGGATAACCTCGCCATCATCCGCTTCGAACTCAGGGATTGTTCCGGTAGTGATGGTATATTGTGGCTGGCCATCTTCTTTTGCGAAGGCAGCCAGGTCTTCAATCTGCTTAGCTGTAAGAACTACTGTAATGCTCATTCCTCAGTTGTTAAAAAGCCCCGCTATTGCGAGGCTTGATTGATTATGGCTAACGACTACATCGTAACGGTTATAAAAGAAGCTATTAGCCAACATGTGGTGTATGGTTGTTAACCGCCCACCAGGACAATCAACATGTCGATACTCAAAGATATCAAGATGCGTACTTTACGCCATGTGAAAAGTACTTGTCCTCATTGCTCCCGCCAGTCAAAGCACAGTCTGTCGAGAATAAAAAACAATATAACGTTAATTTGCCCCTTCTGTGGAAACATCTATCTTCCATCGGAAAGCAAACCAATAAAGTAACTGATTGACTACCAAATAAAACTCATACTCTCAGAATGTGGCAAAGCAGACATAACCTTTTATTGTTGTTCTCATTTAAGAGAATGTAACACCCAGAGTGGAGAGGTTTTTTTTCTTCTCCACAATACGGCGATCAAGTTCAGCCACTGCATGCGGGCGTATGGCATCAAGAAAGGCGTTATCCTGATAGGTAGACTGGATTGTCACACCAAGTCCGGCACCACTTTCCAGTATGCTTTTCTGAAGTTGTAGTTCTTTTATATCGTTATTGAGGTAATACGCTTCACTTAGGTTTTCTGCGTTCATCTTCTAACCCTGTTGTTGTTTGACTGCCTCACTGAGTCGTAAATGCGCTCACACGTCATTCCTGCCCGGTAGCTTTCGTCAGATCGCTCAGCATAATATCGAGCTTCTTCTGCAAGGCGTCCGAGCATGTCGGCGAGCACTGCGGCGTCGGCTCCGGCTGTTTTGCTTCTGACGGCAGTGGCAAGATCTGCGGTGTGCTTTGCGGCGTCCAGGCGAGTGGCAAGCTTTGTTGCTTCGGTACGCAGCTGGTTAACAGTGGCAGACAGGCCAGCAGCAGTGGCAGCGGATTTAGCGGCTTGTGCTTGTGCATCTTTTACAGCCTCATCACGGGCAATAATACGCCCTTGTTCAATCATGCGAGCGGCGGTCTGTGCGTTCGCTGTTTGCGATGATTCTACGCTGTCACGCTCGGCCCACTTCTTTTCCCAACCGCGGCTGCTCCATACACTACCCGCGAAGAATGCAACGGCCACCAGCAACAAAATAACAATGAACTGATAGCGCAGGCTCACTGGTCTATCCCCCAGCACGTCAACGCGCTTTCCTGGTCTCGCCGTTCAACCTGACCATAGCAACCGTTCTTCTGCCCTTTGGTCAGACGACAATCGCGACCACCGTCTTTTATCCACCAGCGGATCGCTTCACAGGCACCTTCACGGTCGCCAGCATTTATTCGCTTATAGAACGTAGATGGGAAACATTTTCCGGGACCGATGTTATATGGGCAGAAAGACGCGATCCCGGCTTTCTGTGGTTCGGTCAGTGGTACTTTGATATTTCGGTCAACCCACGCCAGTGCCTTATCACGCTCAATGGCGTTTACCTGATCGCATTTCTCAGCAGACAGCTTCATGCCCTGAACTACTGGCTTACCATCAACCATCGTGGCGCCACGGCAAATAGTCCAGATGCCGGAGCCATCCTTGTATGCGGTCAGACTGTTGCCTTCTTTCTCATCCAGAAACTGATCGAGAATCACGGGCGCGGAAGCCCCCGCAAGAATTAAACCAACGACCGCTGCACTCAGTTTATTCTTCAGCTTTGGTGGCATAGCCATTGCGCCGATCCTCCCGTTCTTTCCAGCGGAAATACCAGTTCACTGCACAGGTGATAACGGTGCATGCGATACCGACAATAATTGCCCAGTCGCTCAGGCTTAACCCTGCAATTCTGTCGGCCAACATCCAGGACACCTCTTTTGCTGTTTTAGCTGTTTCGGCATATGCCTTCGCTGATACACCGCAGCCGGCAAGCGTGGTTCCTGATCCATATGAAAGTCTGCTGTAAATGGTGCTCATTCTGGTCATAGCCTCACCTCCGATTTTTCGGATGGCGCTGTGTGTGATGAAAAGGTCAGGCTTCACGGGCTGGATTTATCAACAAAGCACGTAGCGGATGATTCCCGTGAGCCTGAAATAGAAAAGGCCACGCAAATGCGCAGCCTGTAACCAGAAATCAATATTGTCTTTACATCAATTTTTCTTAAGGTTAAATTCTTCTGACAAGTTGATGAAAGACAACTTGAATATTAGCTATTTGTTCTCTGTTATGCCCGCAACCCAATGCGGGCTTTTTTTCGCCCTGCTAAAAGTTCCACCGTTGTGAGCCTTTTTGCTATGCAATAATGGATGCGTGGTGCCGGGTGTCTCCCGGTGATCCTTTGGCTGACAACCCATGCCTCACGAACATTTCACAACGGGATATAGAAAAGGCCGTGCATTTGCATAGCCCTGAAAGATGTTTATGCTTTATTAATTCGCTGGAATATCTGGCATGGCGCGATCCATAGAAGAGCTAATTAACGCCTTAATAGCGTTGCATACCTGATAAAATCCACCCAGCTGAGATGAGACAGAAAAACGGGAGACGTCGTCTCCTGAGCCTACTTCAGCATAAAATGATGAGTTCTCATACCAGAGTGAGATGCTTACGCCCTGCCTGTAGCCACCTGTTAGCGGAGAATCATCAAGAGTGGTTGCAATCACGAAATTCAAGTGGTAACGGCTGTCCATATTGAGTTGGGGGATTAAGACAGGAAAGAACTTCCCCTCCTCCTCCCAAATACCAATGTCCACATAAGGCCATCTTGTTCCGTCAGAACCAGTCCACTCACGAGATGTAAGATCAAGAGAACCTGAATACTCTCGTAGTAGTTCGCTCGCCTTCTCCTGAAGTTTATCCTGTAACTTCCATTGCGCCTCGACCAGTTTAGTGCGTTTTTCTTTCAGATCCTTAAATGTTAATTCCATGCCACTCTCCAGACAACTTTTGAAAGGAATCTGCATAGTAACTCACCCTGAAAGCACATGGTTATATTTCACTTACACTGAGTGCGAAAAGCAAAAACCCCGCCGAATGGCAGGGTTCCAATGATTAGGCTGTGTGTCGAAGTGACGCTCATTACGCTGCTAAACTGTGCTGTTCTTCAATCAGCGGCTGGCGATGATTGCGATCAAATACACCCTTTAGCGCCTCTTTGCGCTGCTCAAAGTCCCAGCCCATGCCAATGAAAACTGTATTGGCCCGCTGCAACTCAGTTACGCAGTGGATCTGCTCCGGCGTCAGGTAGTCACGGATGTTCTCTTTTTTGTCGAGGTCGTGGTAAACACGAAATTTTGCCGCCGTCATACCGAGCGCGATGCGGTTAATCAAATCGGCTTCGTTGCTGAAGTGGTAAGGCTTGATTTCTTTACCCTGCACTTCACGCTCATGCTTAATGGCATCGCTCATCGGGCGATATTCCAGACGGGCGGTGTTGCGATCCATTTTTTTGCCCGCCAGAGCGCCACGCATGCGGAAGAACTCAGCAACCAGTTTCTTTTTGAACTTGCGGACAACATCGTTATTACGCATGTAGGTGATCAGTAGAGTGGTTTGCTGTTCATTCAGTAGCGCCACTCGACGCTTTTGAAGACCACCGTCAGTTTGAATGGTTCGGATTTCAAATCCGACCCTTCCAAATTCTTCAAGATCAGCCTTGTTACGGTCCACTAACTTAATGACGGTGTCATGATCACGCCCAACCCCGTCAGCAATAGCGACAGTGCTGGTTACAAGGTCGAGTTTTTTAATTTCAACTAATTGCATGGCGTTTACCTTACTTTGAGATGAACCTTTGCCGCACAGGAAATCAGCCCGTCGAGGCTCGCCAGCGCTAACCGACTTCCTCAAAGGCTCATTTCAAATGGATTGGTTCGACGTGATGGATGCGCGGGCGGTGCGCAGGAAATGCGGATACAAAAAAACCCGCTCACTGGCGGGTTTATAAAACTTTGGCAACATATCAAATATGATTCAAATATGGCTTATTTTGTTGCATTTTGCAAGCGCGTTTGAAGGAGATAGTGAAATTTACTTCACATTTCTGCCACTTTGAGGGCTTCTTCTTCCTCATAGTATTCAAGAGCCATTGCCAACGCAGATTCATCAAGCTGGGTAAAAGCAGCCTTTAACCCAGCCCAGTGCCCTGAATAGACACGCAACCACGTTGAACGGTCAACGCTAACCATACGGGCCAGTGCCGCACCAGCGTAGTCTTTATAGGTTTCATTGTTTCGGGTTGCGGCAATTTCCTGCCCTGCCAGCCATACCAGACCTATCAGTTTCTTTACTACGCGCTCCTGAAGGGAATTATCACCCAGGCATTTCTGATAAGTTTTCCAGACGTATTCACACATCATCACCTGGTGCTTATAGCTAAGGTCAAAACCGTAGCAGTACCGCAACCAGGCCTGCTGGTATCCGCTAAGCGCGGACACAGCCCTGCGCCACGGCGCGGACTCAAATTCCGCATCTTTTATCGGCGGCATTGGCCTGCGGCGGCTGCGTGTTTCCAGTACATACAGTGGCGCGGAAAGCGAGTTAACAAAACGTGGCCCCTTCTCTCCTTCGAGTTCGACGAGATGAATTCCACGGCGCGGGGTGGCATTTTTGTCTGCTGGTGGGTGTTCACTGAAAGCCTCAAGCTGCCCTTTTGTTCCCCCAGAGAGGTCAGGTAGCGCGCGGCGCAATTCTATTCTTACAAAATTCAGATCTTGTTGATTCATGCTTCTTTGCGCTCCATACACTTAAGCTTTCGCAATTACGCCGATCGCCAGCGCCCGATCCATAAAACGCAGTAGCAGCTCAAGCTGCGTACCATGCTTCTGCTCGAATGCCGGTACGTCGGCGTGTAACTCGTCGTGGCACTCTCTGCACAGAGGGATCACGAAGAGGTCATGGGCTTTTGTTGCTGTACCACCCATACCGTGCCCTACGATATGGTGCGGATCATCTGCTGGCCGTCGGCAACACTCACAGGGTTGTGTTTTAACCCAGCGGGTGTACGTCTCATTTATCCAGCGACGTCGCTTTGGCCTGAGCATGAAAGACTCCGGAGACTCCGGATCGACGGTTAACGTCAGTATTGGCTTTTGGGTTTCCACATCCAGGCTGTCTGACCGCCGAGCTGGTAACGTTTCAATCGGCCTGACTTTTTCCTGCATAATGCTGGTGGCCGGCGGCATAGGTACGATGTCACTTTCCCGGTAAACAGATAACAATGGTTCGTCTGGCAACCGTAGTGCCCGTTGCGCCATTCCTTCAGTGACGGCATCAGCGACACCTGACTGAACAGCCCACCAGCAAAGCTCGGCTAAAGACAGGGAGCGCTCTTTGTTGTAGCCAAGCCCAACCAGAACGGTATCAACAATCCATTCGGCAACATTGCTCAGGGCAAGCGCCTGCAGCCTTTCCGTTGACTGCCCGCGCAATTTGTTATCGCAGTGCCAGCACACCACCAACGCGCCAGGCGGATGCCATAGTGTCGTTAGCTCGGCATGATGGTAGTCAGAAACAGGGTACTGGCACTTTTTAACGCGCTGACGAAGCCAGTACTCAAGCCCGGACATACCACCAGCAGCAGTAATGACCCGTTCATCGGTAAAGAAAGTGTGAAGGCTGGCATCATCCAGTAGCGGTTGCTGTGCATCGGGGATCCGACCAGACGGAAGCCGGGCCATGTTTTCTGGCTCACGTTCAACCAGCACGCGACCTGATGCAAACAGGTGCATTAACTCCCGTCCTGGCTTGAACAGCACCACGCCAAGGCGTGGCACCATTTCAGGGGTAAGTAAGGCTCTCAATGCCCACCCCTTATACCGTCAGATCTTTAAATTTCTGTACGGCCTTCCCCATATCCGCCATAGCATCCACAAACTCATCAAACTTACGGCTTGCCATCCTATAAGCCTGGGTGATTTCAAGCTTCAGAGGATCGAGTTGTTTTTTGATTTCAGCGCGGTCGCCTGCCTTTTTTTCAGCCTCTTCAGCGGCGCGGATGAGGGCTTCAGCCTGCTTGCGTAATTCTTCAGGGGTCACGGTTGGCTTATTCATAGTGGCTTCCTTCAATGTCTTCGACGACGCAATAACCGGCGCCACGGATTTATGACCAAACTTAGGGTGATGCAGGGTTGTTGTCCTGCCGTCATCAGTGACGCAGAGCAGACTGTTTTCGCGGATTATTTCGATCAGGCTTTCTTTATCCTTCCGACTCAACGAGCTATATGCTGATACTTTGTGTGTCAGATGGGTAAGAGTTGCCCCATCGGGTTGTTTCTCAACAAACCGTTTAACCCTGGACAATACTGGCTGAAGGTGCGGAGGGGTCACTCTCACTGGAGACCCCCTGCTAAATCTTTATCGTGGGTAAAACTACCGTTCCAGGTGACCTTCATCGGAAGCTTCCCCTTCAGGTAGTTTTTGTACAGCCAGACAGCGCCTTCACGCAGCAGGACGGGCTGGTAGGTAGTAAAGCTCACCGCAGAGTTTGGCGATACTTTACTGCTTTTCTCGGTGAGGTATTTGTCGCGGGCATACGAACGAACACGCCACTGTGCACTGCAGCCTTCGGGATTGTCGTCGTACAGCCAGTTAGCAGAGACAAGCCAGGCACTGATCTTGGAGGTATTCACACCATTCAAACGCTTACAGAACTGTACAGGGGAAAGCCCGTCAGTGAAGAGACTCTCGAGATGCTCGATATATTCGGCCTGCTGGTGGGTAACTGTTTCCGCGCGATGCCTGGCTTCAAATTCATCAGCCCATGCTCTCGCAGCCTGTGCCGGATCAGAGAAATTTGGTAATGATGGTGTACCAACTCGCATTTTCGCTTGTTGTTCGCATGTGATGAAATAACGACGAACCTGACGACCCTTCTCGTTTCTCTCCACCATCGCCAGTTCTTTACCCATATCAATGGTGATCAGGTAGTCATGTTCCATCTGCTGCCGAGATTTTGCGCTCGCCCGTTTTGGCGTGCTCAAACTTTCAACAATGATGTAATCAACTCCAGTAGTGAAGCCGTACTGGCTAATACGCCCTTTAATCCAGTTGGTGAAATCACGCCCAACGCCGAGAAAGGCATGTAACCTTTTAGCGCTGACCATCGGGGTTATGTGGTTGCCAATATTGCCCTGAGTGATCGGGATGATCTGATGTAGCTGACTCATTTTGCCTCCCCGTTGCGCAGATCGCTGATAAAAGGGAGATTGCTCAGAACGCGAACATAAAAGTCAGGGCTCAACCAGAGGGCATAGGCAAAAACCAACTCCTGAGAGGCGAAAGTCCCCTGTAAGACTCCACCGCGAATAACATGCAACTTTTCCCAACGTTCACCAGGGAGAGCATTTAGAATTCTTTTTGCAGTTAGCGTCCTGAGATAAAACGCAGGTTTTTTGGACGCAGATCCACCTGAAGCCTTATGAATATCATTGAGACTATATAGATTTGGTTCGAATGAGTTGATTAAACATCCATCAACAACAAGATAAGAGTCTTTTTTGGGCGTAGCAGTGCCCATAACATGATGATTGCTCATATTCTCTCCATACTCTGATTGTTGCGAAGGGCCTGCACGCCCGTTTCGCTTGCACTTTCCGACATTACTGCCATAACAACCAATATTCAACCCACAGCTGGACATATAACCACCTCTTTTTTATATGCCGTTATGGTTATCTCAACTTTTCCCTTCGGTACTATCGGTCCCCATTCCACCAGCATGCGCTTAATCTGGCTGTCGTCTTCCCAGACACCCGCATGCGTCAGCGCGTCAAACAGGGCTTTGTTGTAATTATCGATATCCCGGCGGCGCGCATCCGGCGGGTACAGAGTGATTTCTACCGCTGCCAGTTCAGTCGATGGCTTCGGGAGACGTCGTAATTGCTCAATGATCGCCACGCAGGCAGCACTTTGGTATTTACGACCATCAGCGCTAATGAGGTGACGACCGGCCAGCGGCCCCTTGTTAGGGGCGCGCCAGTAAGTGTTCACGCTCGGAGGAAAAGGCAGGACCAGTTTCATGCGGCCTCTCCCCGCATATTGCGAACAAGTTCAGAAACTGCAGTAATGATTTCGCTGGTGGCCGTCCGCTCCAGCCAGAGTTGATTGATGTTGGCTTTCAGCTTGTTCTGCTGTGATTCATCCAGCATGTCAGCACCATCCACCTGGTCGAATACAATTCCAACCTCCAGCGGCCAGATACGGGACTCTGGAAGCGGATCCGATACTGGTTTAGCTTTCTCACGGATGTGCATGCGGATCTGGCGAATATTGGACCAACTGGAAACATCCAGGCTTCCCATGGCTGCAATGAAGTCAGTGCTGTTCATGCCATATTCACCGGATGCTTCAAGGGCAACAGTGCGAATACGTTCCGACATATCCAGGCGCACAGCAGCGTCATCGAATTCAATCGACAACAGCCACTCATCCACACCGAACAAAATACTCTCACGAATAAGCAGCTTCGCTTTGTCGATCGTTAAAGGTGATACCTGAGTGAATTCCGGTGCTTCGACAGAATCCGCCGCCTAGGTATGCCCAAACTTCGATTCACTGAATGTGTATTCTTCTTTATCGCCAAACGCAGCTCTAACGCATGCCCACGCCTCGACACCGCTGATAGCAAAAATATCTTTCTGGGTGAGTGGCAACTCTGCTTCTGGCTTATCAGCTGCAGGAGGTGTGGCAGTTACAGGTTGAGACTTGCTGGCAGCAAATTGTGCCAAAGCCATAAACGCCCGCCCTTTTGCCTCCAGTTCTGTGCGGTTGATATAGCTGAACCGCTCGCCACGCCATGACTTATCGAATACAGCTATGGCACCGGCAAAAAACGCGCTGGTGGGTTTCTGTTTTTCGTCAGCAGGTACAAACCACACAGGCAGATCGAACCCAATGCGCCCGCGAATGAATACAATGTGATCGGCATCTTCCGGCCACCACGTTTCACTCGGCGCGGCTTTTATCAGGAATACATAGCGACCGCCCTTCTCGCGCTGGGCTGCTGCGTAGTTCATGATGTGCGTCATGCCGGTGATCGCCTGCTTCTCGTGGTACTGCGAACGGCTATACGGTGGGTTGCCATAGCCAGCGCCACCCAGTTCAGCCAGACGTTCAGACCAGTCCTGCGTCAGCGCGTTATCTTCGGCGGTGTACCATGCCGGGCATTTCGCGTTGTCGTCGTCAGCAAACAAATCCAGAACTAATGGACCAAATAGCGCGTTGATCCCCCAAAAAAGCAGATCCGGTGTCCGCCACTGATCGCCAACCTCTTTCAATTCGTGAGCTGGTTTGCTACGCAGTGCCGCCAGCGCCTGGCAATATTTATTGGTCATCATGAACGGAACCCCGAATTTTCTGGCAGTGAGTAATCAACACTCTGGAAGTTTGCGCGGCTGGCTGAGTTAGTCTCCCATTTGCCGTTAACGCGTTCAGGCCGGCCAGCACTGGACCATTTGGTCGCGCTTTGCAGGTAACCAGGGAAGTTTTTTGGAATGAACAGAGTTGCCGGGCGGAGGTATTGCGCCTGCTCGCTATCACGCCAATCGGCATTTTTGTAATCCACTACCAAGCACAGGTCATCAACAGTGAATTGTTCCCGAAGACGGGCGCGAATATTCTCCAGCGACGTGCTGCATACCTGGTAGCGTGAGCCAGTAGTCTGATTCAGGTAAGACAAAACCTGTCTGGCCTGATCAGTAATCACAACCTCAGGGTCGGGTTGCGCCGCAACCGGACAAGAGGGTTTTGAAGTTACTTGTGGATCTTGTTTTGATTTTACTGACGGATCCCCGCCAGATTCTGACGGGTCAAAACCATCGTTTTTGCCAGATTTCGACGGGTCAGTTTTTGAGGCGTCAAATTTTGATGCGTCAGATTTTGACGTGTCAGATTTTGACGTGTCAGAATCTGACAGTTGAGAAAATGCGGCAGTCTGAAGTTTCGCCACATTCAGCCGATACACGTTCGAAGCATTACGGTTACCATTACGGCGCTGTGTACGTGTGAGCCAGCCATCTTTTTCAAGCTTTGCGATTGCCGTTCTGATAGTGCTCGGGCCTGCGCCAAGCTGGCGAGCAATAGTTTCAATTGACGGCCAGCACACACCTTCATCGCTGCTGAAGTCAGCAAGGCGAGCCATGATCGCAACACTGGACAACTTCATGCCCGACGCTGCGCAACCATCCCATACGTAGCCGGTTAATTTAGTGCTCATGATCGTCCGTTATCTCCCTGAACTTTTGCCTGAACTGCTCAAGCGGCCTGAAACATTCGTGTGGATAGCCATCTCGCAGGTAGATAACGCGCTGTGTTTCTGGCTCCCAGCGGATAACACGGACTGGCACTCCGCGGTGATCTTTGAACCTTCGGTTAAGTTCGCGCACAGGCGTTTTGCCCTCCGATAGTAGACCCCCACAATTACGGCAGCCTGGCTGTGGTTACATGACACCCAGCGATTTGATACTTTGCATTCATACCGAAACAGCGGAAGACCCGGCACCGGGATCATTCGTAGTTGCGGTAAGTGAGGATTTACGATTAAATTGCTCATGCGGATTATTTCTCCATACTCGAAGAGTTGTTCGCCAAGGCGCCCGGAGCTGCACACTCGCGGGCGTCACTCTTTTCAGCGACACAAAAAACTCGATAAAGAAGTGCTACGTGCTCCTGGAACTTCGCGATAACCTGATAGCTGTTTTCCTCAATCTGAGCACGCTCATCTGCGTCAATTACCCCATCAGCCGTGGCTTTACGCACAAAATTAGAATGACGACCTATCCATTCGATGGACTCCATCAGGCGCTGGTTGATATCGGCGTTATCCAGATCATCAACATCTGCCAGTGGTACAAATACGCCCTGAGAATGGCGCGCAACGGCATCAGCGATATGAGTTGAACCACCAGCACGTTGTAAAACCATTGCCCAGCCCAGTGGGAAGATCTGGTCACCATCAACGCGAAGGCGGTTAAACAATGCGTTCTCTGTCACACCCAACCATTCCGCCGCCTCAGCATATCCACCATGCAGATCGGTAATCGTTTTTTTAATCGCTACCACCAGCCAAGAAGGCTGACGTTCGACTTTCCAAATAGGTTCGTTACCCACAGTTCCCCCCTTATTCCTGTGGTTTGAGTTTTACTGAAGCTTCGCTACGCTTTTCGTAAAGGTCGGGATGGAAAACCAATTTTCCACCAGTCCGATAGGCTGCTTCTGCTGCACGTCCTTTCGGGATTAGGCGACCAGTTCTATTACGCCACTGGTAAACGGCCTCGCTTGTTATTCCAAAAAACTCGGCAACTTTCTCAGTACTGCCGAAGTAGTTTTCAATATCATCGGTTGTCATAATGCCTCCTTAGCTAAGTTTGATTAGATATTAATAACTAATCTAACTTTGGTCAATAAAAACTAAGATTGCTTAGCCTTTTAATTTTTTATGGTGTTCAAATGGAAACTGTCGGTCAGCGCATCAAAGCTCTCAGGCGCATAACTAAAACCTCGCAGAAAGAACTGGGTAAGTTCTGTGGTGTTAGCGATGTGGCGGTTGGGTATTGGGAAAAAGACATTAATGTGCCAGGCGGTGAGTCACTTGCGAAACTTGCAAAGTATTTCAACACATCAATTGATTACATACTTTATGGCACTGAATTCGAAGGGAACCTGATAACCAAGATGCGAAGGATTCCGGTGATATCTTGGGTTCAGGCTGGACAGTTTACAGAATGTAAAGCAGCAGAAGTTTTCAGTGAAGTAGATAAGTGGGTAGAAACATCACTCAGGATAGGTGATAGCTCCTTTGCATTGGAGGTCAAAGGTGATTCGATGACAAACCCTAATGGGCTCCCCACAATCCCTGAAGGGGCAACGGTCATAGTAGATCCTGATGCAGAGCCACTTAATGGAAAGATAGTCGTAGCTAGGCTTGATGGGACAAACGAGGCTACTGTAAAAAAACTCGTCATCGATGGGCCTCAAAAGTTCTTAGTTCCCTTGAATCCACGCTATCCAAACATTTCAATAAACGGTAATTGCCTGATTATCGGAGTTGTCAAAGGCGTTCAGTACGAACTTTAACCCACCTCTAACCTTCCTCTTAACATCAAGCTAAGAATAGTTTGATGTTTTTTCTTGATCTAAAAGCTAAGTTAAGTTAGATTTTATTCATCAACAGCGAACAGGCAGGACGCCCACGAAGTAGCCGCCGGTGGCATATGAATAACCGGATGATTCGCAGGCAACAAAAAAGCGCCCATCGGACGCTTAGCTCTTTAACAATCTGGATACCCCAACCAAAGTAATTGTTTATTTACTTGGTGGCGCAGGAGGACGCGGTTGTGTAGGTACGTGTCCATGCCTGTCTGGATGAGGAGATGAGTGGTCCATCAGTAAAATCTCATCCTTTAGGTGCTGGTGGTCTGGGTTTCGGGGGACGATGGTTAGGAATTATCGGCACGGGTTTTGACATCTTTTTTCACCTTTTTTGTTCGGGGCAGGTCACCCGCAATCCAGGCAATCACGCTGTGTATGAATGATATTTCAGAATCATCATTACGTCCCAGAGCGATGCAGGTTCGCTTAAATGCAGCATCTTGCAGCGACCGCCAAGGGTTACTGTCGGCATCCTGGATCTTCAGATATCTGGCTCTTAGTTCATCATCAGGAAGAATTGAGAATTCAACAAGTAAACGCTTGTATTGCCTCATTTGCTCCTTAGATAACCCCGCTTCTTGCCCAAATTGATAAACCAGCTGAAGTACAGACAGAACGGCAACAGAAACACCAAAAATAAACATATTGCTGAATGGAGCAAAGACAGAAAAGCCCAAGACGATAAGGATAAGGGTAATGCTTTTATCTATTCGGTTCAGAAGGGTGTAATTCATTTTTTCAATGAAATACGAATAGTTGATATCAAACTCCAAATCGTCCCGGTTCATATAACACCTCAGTCTTCTTTTGGTGGAGCCGGTGGCCTTTGCTGAACCGGCATGTGCTTCTCTTCGTAATCAAGATATTGCATCTCAGTACCTTATGACTATTGGGGGTATTCAGATTATCGCATTCCTGACTGTTGGGGAATAGCAGGATCCACCGCGCCTGATGTGGTTAAAAGCAGGCCAAAGCAATAACAAGTAACTCCCTGTTCTGGCGGCCCGGTGTTTTCCCGTGTATTTCCGGTAACCGCCAGCCTTTTTCAGGGAACAACGACGAGAGCATTGACGAGCAAGGCATAAGTGCTGGTTCGATTCCAGACAGTCCCATTCAGTTGGGAGGGTTGGGCAGGGAAAAGGTTCGTTCGATTCGGACACCGGCAGTGTTCTCTTCGTTGTGGTGAATTGCAGTCCATCGAGACAACCAGAAGATAAGCATCTGGCGCCACAACCTTATTGCTGTGTGTAGTCTTGGCGGTACCAGGGTCTTCAACCTTATACAAGGGGGACGAAGATAATGTTCTACCTCGTTACCGCCCTTTTTACGCAACAGAAAAGGGCATCACCGGGCGACGGGCTCATAACCCATTCCACCCGGGCAAAAAGAAAGCGGTCTCTCAAGCCGCCGACCAATGCAGGTGCCCTTCTCTGTTGTGTATGGAGAAACTAACTTTTTAGCGTCTGTGCAGATGCGCTGAGGAACCGAGAATGAATAATCCGTTTTTCAAAAATATGTTGGTGTATCGCATTAGTCGCGATTTCACCATCAACCAGGAAGAGCTGGAACAGCAGCTTGAACTATTTCGCTTCACTCCATGCGGTAGCCAGGATATGGCAAAAACCGGTTGGGTATCACCACTTGGTCAGCTGTCAGATCGCTTGCATCACACTGTCAATAATCAAGTGTTGTTGGTTATTCGCCGGGAAGAAAAAATACTGCCATCTCCTGTCATTGCTGAAGAACTGCGCAAGCGTGTGTCGCATCTGGAATCCGATCAGGGGCGTCGCCTCAAAAAAACTGAGAAAGATTCGCTGCGTGATGAAGTGTTGCACTCCCTGCTTCCTCGGGCGTTCTCCAAAAACTCGACTGTTAGTTTGTGGATCAACGTCACCGACGGTCTGATCATGGTTGATGCAGCCAGCGCTAAACGTGCCGAAGACTCACTGGCCCTGCTTCGTAAAACTCTCGGTTCTCTCCCGGTGGTACCGCTGACTATGGAAACGCCGATCGAACTAACTATGACCGACTGGGTTCGTTCCGGTAGTGCGCCTGCTGGCTTTGGCCTGGGTGATGAAGCCGAACTGAAAGCTATTCTTGAAGATGGCGGTATTGGACGCTTTAAAAAACAGACTCTGGTCAGTGACGAAATTCATGTGCATCTGGAAGCTGGCAAAGTAGTTACAAAGCTGTCTATCGACTGGCAACAGCGCATTCAGTTCGTTCTTTGCGATGACGGCAGCATCAAACGCCTTAAGTTCTCTAATGAGATTACAGAACAAAACGACGATATCGACCGTGAGGATGCGGCTCAGCGGTTCGACGCTGACTTTGTTCTGATGACCGGCGAGCTTATCTCTCTCATTAACGGATTAACAACC
This sequence comes from Citrobacter sp. Cpo089, assembly GCF_030332695.1. Lineage (NCBI taxonomy): Bacteria > Pseudomonadati > Pseudomonadota > Gammaproteobacteria > Enterobacterales > Enterobacteriaceae > Citrobacter > Citrobacter sp. Cpo089. The sequence goes on from NZ_JAOWHJ010000056.1 coordinate 22,985, forward strand.
TCTCTCGGCGGCGAAGCCAAGCGATAAACACCAGGCAACAATTACCCCCATAAGCATGGGTTGGGTTGCTGCACGCTAAATTCAGCAATTCATTAATTTAATGGCGCGGTGCAGCGCGCCAATATGGAGAAAACCATGAGCTACATTCAGACATTATCCGGCAAACATTTTAATTACCTCGATATCCAACAGGACGATATCGTGATCGAGGATATTGCTACCGCGTTGTCTCATATCTGCCGCTTTGCAGGGCATCTTCCTGAGTTTTACAGTGTCGGCCAGCATAGCGTTTTAACCAGCCACCTCGTTCCGCAGGAGTTTGCATTAGAAGCACTGCTTCATGATGCTGCTGAAGCCTACCTGCAGGACATCCCCTCCCCACTTAAGCGCCTGCTTCCGGATTACCAGGCAATCGAAGCTCGTGTGGACGCAGCCATTCGGCAGAAGTTCGGTCTACCAACTGAGCAACACCCAACCGTGAAATATGCCGACCTGGTGATGCTCGCCAGCGAACGCCGCGATTTTGAGATTGACGAAGGTTCCATTTGGCCATGCCTCGAGGAAGTTGTCCCAACGGATTTATTCATTATCAACCCAGTTCGTCCTGGCCAGTCATACGGCATGTTCATCAATCGCTTTAACGAGTTGATGGAGCAGCGCCAATGCGCCGCATGAAGGTAAAAGAACTCGTAGCGGAGGCGTTTGCCTCCGTTGCTGAATTGCCACCAAAGCATGCGCCGCTTATGCGCGAAGTCGCCACCAGACTGGACGCTACGTTCGCAGCATTAAAAGAGTCTCTGGTGCAACTGGAACAGGAACGTAAAGATAAAACGCCATGACTGTATTTGAATATCTACAGGCTAATCCGAATACCACCAGCGGTGAAATCGCCAAAGGTATGAACAAAAAGACCCCAGCGGTCGCCGGAGCATTATCTCAGCTCTATGGCACCGGTCGGATCGTGAAGTCTGGTGTTCGCAAGGGTATTCCAACATACCGCATTAACGATATGCCGTTTGGTTGCAGTAACAGCCTAACCATGATGTTTAACCAGCTCTTGAGCAGAGCCAGACAAGGAGCAGCCCAATGACAGCACTCAACAAACAGGCGCTGCGTGAAGAATTCCAGTTCATGCAGGACAACTATAGCGACCCGGCAGACCACGATCGGCAGGTGATTTACATCGAGGCGGAGGCGCTGCTGGATGAGTTGGAAGCCAAAGACTCAACGATAGCAGCACAACAACATGAGATCCGTATGTTGCTGAATGCGCTTGAGGAAAAACCATGCCCGAAATGCAACGACACAGGAATGACTGATAGTGGCGGCACGCAGCCATGGGGCGAGCCGATTGAGATTGAATGCGACTGCCGACAGCAGGATGCCAACACCGCAGAACTTGTAGCCGCTGGCATTGGCGTGAAGGGGGAGTGAGATGGCGCTGACGAAAAAACAACGCGCAGAGCTACGCATGAAGTTTGGCGGTCGCTGTGCTTATTGCGGGTGCGAGCTTGGTGATAAGTGGCATGCCGACCACGTTAAGCCTGTCATTCGTTTTGATGGGAATATGCTTCACCAGGAACGTGACGATATATCAAACATGGTTCCAGCATGCCACCCATGCAATCTGCACAAGCATTGCAGTAGCCTGGAAGATTACCGGCGAATTATCGGTGATGGTCGTCGTGAATTCCTTGTGTCCGGGAAAGGAAAAGCGCTGGTTCGTATGGGATTGGTTGAAATGAAATCTGACCCAGTGGTGTTCTGGTTTGAAAAATATCAAGAAGGGGCTACGGCATGACAACTAACCACCCGGCGCACGGTCCTGTATCACTCGATCGCCTGCACCAGATACGCGAACACCTGCTGCATGATACCCAATACTCAAACGGCGGGAACAGAGCCTACATTCTCGCTGATGTATTGAAGGTGATTGATGGGGCTATTGCCCGCGAGCTGGTACGCCGTGAGCATGCAGCGTGGTCACAGGCTACTTTCGGCGATGTCGGTCCAGTTGGTCCGCTGAAGCACCTTTCCAAAGAAGCGCTCGAGGCTGCTGCTGAACCAGGCGACCTTAGCGAATGGGCTGACATGCAATTCCTGTTATGGGATGCGCAACGTCGTGCCGGTATCAGTGATGAGCAGATTACCCAGGCAATGATAAAAAAGCTGGCTATAAATAAGGTTCGCCAATGGCCTGAGCCGAAAGACGGGGAACCTCGATTGCATATCAAAGAACAGTCAGAGCAGGAGAAAAAATAAGAATGTTTAGCCTGATTCGGCGCGGTCAAATCTACACGGACAGTAGCAACTGGCCCGTAATTATCCATAGCTGTAGTGATCACTCGGTCCGAATTAAACGCAATGATGGCGAGCTGAGAACGATTAGCATCAAACGCTTTAACGAAGATTTTGAACGAGTGGAGCATGATGAGTATCGCAAAATATGTGCCGAAATAGAGCAGGAAACAAACCTGAAAAACCTACGTGCGATGCGTCGCGGCAAGATTACTGAATAGCCAAACAGGAGAATATTTAACGTGAACAACTTAATGATCGACCTTGAGTCCATGGGCAAAAAACCGAATGCCCCTATTGTCTCCATTGGTGCCGTATTCTTCGATCCGCAAAGCGGTGAACTGGGTCAGGAGTTTTACACCGCTGTTAATCTTGAAAGCGCTATGGAGCAGGGAGCGGTGCCGGATGGTGACACTATTCTGTGGTGGTTAAGACAAAGCTCAGAAGCACGATCAGCAATCTGTGTTGATGATGCGATGCCGATATCATCTGCCCTATCTGAACTGAGCCATTTCATTAATCGGCATTCTGATAACCCTAAATATTTAAAAGTTTGGGGCAATGGAGCTACTTTCGACAACGTTATATTGCGCGGCGCATATGAGCGTGCCGGCCAGGTTTGCCCGTGGCAATTTTGGAATGATCACGACGTCAGAACCATCGTCACATTAGGCAGAGCTGTAGGTTTCGATCCTAAGCGTGATATGCCATTTGATGGGGTTGCACATAACGCACTGGCTGATGCCCGCCACCAGGCGAAATATGTTTCAGCGATTTGGCAGAAACTAATCCCAACCACCAGCAACAGCTAAAGTTTTCCCCGGGTGCAGCCGGGATAATGGAGAAATAACTATGAGCAATATTTTCCAGTTAGCTCCCAACGATTGGGTTTGTGAAAGCGTTTTGATCGCGGTTACTGGGCTCAAACCCGGAACCATCCTCCGTGCCAGAAAAGAATGCTGGATGATTGGGAGGGAGTATATCCACGTATCGCCTGACGGAAATCCTAAACCTTCCAGTGAGTGCATGTATAACAGAAAGGCTGTAGATGCCTGGGTCGCTTCAATGAAAAGCAAGCAACCAGGGTGATTTGATGCCATGAAAAAGGTAAGCTCGTATCGCTCTTGGGCGTCTGGAGGTAACACCAATGGATAAAGTCACATATCCAACAGGCGTCGAAAACCACGGTGGCACATTACGCATCTGGTTTAATTTTAAAGGTAAGCGTGTCAGGGAAAGTCTCGGTGTCCCTGACACCGCTAAGAACAGGAAGATAGCCGGGGAACTGCGGACATCAGTATGTTTTGCCATCCGCACAGGAACCTTTGATTATGCAACCCAGTTTCCTGACTCCCCTAACCTCAAGGCTTTTGGTGTAAGTAAAAAAGACATTACAGTGAAAGAACTTGAAGAAAAATGGCTGGATCTGAAACGGATGGAAATCTGCGCGAACGCATTTAATCGCTATGAATCTGTCGCAAGGAATATGGTGCCGAGGATCGGAGGTAATCGCCTGGTGTCAGCAGTAACCAAAGAGGAATTGCTGTATCTCAGGAAATATTTGCTAACTGGTTATCAGAATCCGACGAAAAACAAAGCCCCGGCAAAAGGGCGAAGCGTTGTTACTGTGAACTATTACATGACGACAATGGCCGGAATGTTTCAGTTTGCTGCGGATCACGGTTACTTAGAGGTGAACCCATTCGAGGGAATTAAGCCTCTGAAAAAAGCCAGGGCAGAACCAGATCCTCTGTCTCGTGATGAATTTATTCGCCTGATAGATGCATGCCGGCATCAGCAGACGAAAAACCTGTGGTCATTAGCAGTGTACACAGGAATGCGTCACGGGGAACTGGTCTCCCTGGCCTGGGAAGATATCGACCTGAAGGCTGGAACAATTACCGTCAGACGTAATTATACGAAACTTGGTGAGTTCACTCTACCGAAAACCGAGGCAAGCACAGATCGAGTGGTGCATCTTATCCAGCCCGCAATCAGTATCCTGAAAAATCAGGCTGAAATGACAAGGCTGGGCAGGCAATATCACATTGAAGTGCAGTTACGTGAGTACGGCCGTTCGGTGAACCATGAGTGTACATTCGTCTTTAATCCGCATGTGGTCAGACGCAGTAAGCAGGTCGGATTTATCTACCGGGTCGATTCAGTAGGCGACTCATGGGAAGCGGCACTTAAGCGTGCGGGGATCAGACACAGAAAGGCGTACCAGTCACGACACACCTATGCGTGCTGGTCATTATCAGCTGGTGCAAACCCTAGTTTTATTGCCAGTCAGATGGGGCATGCGAGCGCGCAGATGGTGTTCAATGTTTACGGTGCATGGATGGCTGACAGCAGCGCAGAGCAGATCGCAATGCTGAATCAGAAGCTGGCAGATTTTGCCCCATTGATGCCCCATAGCCACGAGAGCAGTACGGGAGGATTATTAAAATCAGTAAGTTAACCCCTAACGCCCGTCATGTTAACTGCGTGGAGGGCAATACCACGCTGTATGCGCTGCCTAAGGCCGATATTGTTGCCCGCTGGCAGGCACAGACCACCGATGCGTTTCGATTTTGTTTTAAGTTTCCGGCGACCATCTCGCACCAGGCCGCGCTGCGTAATTGTGATGACCTGGTACAGGAATTTTTTACGCGTATGTCGCCGCTGGAATCGCGCATTGGACAATACTGGCTGCAATTACCCGCGACCTTTAGCCCACGCGACCTGCCTGCCCTGTGGCAGTTTCTCGATGCGCTCCCGAAACCCTTTACCTACGGTGTGGAAGTTCGCCATCCAGACTTCTTTGCCAAAGGCGAAGCCGAACAGCTATTTAATCGCGGTTTACACGAGCGTGGAGTAAACCGGGTGATTCTGGACAGCCGCCCGGTGCATGCCGCAATCCCACATACTGAAGCAATACGTGACGCTCAGCGCAAAAAACCGAAGGTTCCGGTGCATGCTGTGGTGACGGCAAACCATCCGATGGTACGCTTTATCGGTAGCGATGATATGGCACAAAACAGCGCCCTTTTTGCCGTCTGGCTGACCAAGCTGCCGCTATGGCAACGCACCACGACGCCGTATCTGTTTTTGCATACGCCGGACATCGCGCAAGCCCCGGAGCTTGTTGATACGCTATGGGCAGATTTACACAGTGCTCTGCCAGAGATCGGATCAGCTCCCTCTATTCCACAGCAATCTTCTCTTTTCTGAAAATGCCACCTATCATAGTCAATGCCAGCAGCCATTTTAAAAGGGAGTTTGTATGGTAAGCGCGCTTTATGCCGTATTGGGTGCGTTATTGTTAATAAAGTTCTCCTTTGACGTCGTTCGCCTGCGCATGCAATACCGCGTTGCCTATGGCGATGGAGGTTTTAGCGAGCTGCAAAGCGCTATCCGCATTCACGGTAATGCTGTGGAATATATTCCCGTCGCATTAGTGCTGCTGTTATTTATGGAAATGAACGGCGCAGAGACGTGGATGGTGCATATTTGCGGGCTGATGTTGATTGCCGGACGTCTGATGCATTATTACGGATTCCACCACCGGCTCTTCCGCTGGCGCCGTTCAGGCATGAGCGCAACCTGGTGTTCGCTGTTGCTAATGGTGCTGGCGAATCTTTGGTATATGCCCTGGGAGTTGGTTTTCTCCCTGCATTAGCGCACAATACGCCACTTTATTTTTCCCGGATTTTTACGTTATGTCTCACCGCGACACGCTTTTTTCTGCGCCTATCGCCAGTCTGGGTGACTGGACCTTTGATGAACGGGTAGCTGAAGTCTTCCCGGATATGATCCAGCGTTCCGTTCCTGGCTATTCCAATATCATATCTATGATTGGCATGTTGGCCGAACGTTTCGTACAACCCAACACGCAGGTCTACGATCTGGGCTGTTCTCTGGGCGCGGCGACGCTCTCGGTGCGTCGCAATATTCATCACGAGAATTGCAAAATTATTGCCGTCGATAACTCCCCGGCGATGGTTGAGCGCTGCCGTCGTCATATTGATGCCTATAAGGCACCGACCCCGGTTGAGGTTGTCGAAGGCGATATTCGCAACATTACTATCGAAAACGCCTCGATGGTGGTGCTGAATTTTACCCTGCAATTCCTTGAGCCACCTGAGCGCCAGGCATTGTTGGATAAGATTTATCAAGGGTTGAATCCCGGCGGCGCGCTGGTGCTGTCTGAAAAATTCAGTTTCGAAGACGCTAACGTTGGCGAGTTGCTGTTCAACATGCACCACGACTTCAAACGGGCCAATGGCTACAGCGAACTGGAAATTAGCCAGAAACGCAGCATGCTGGAAAACGTGATGCTGACCGACTCGGTAGAAACGCACAAAGCGCGACTGCATCAGGCCGGCTTTGAGCACAGCGAATTGTGGTTCCAGTGCTTCAACTTTGGCTCTCTGGTGGCGTTGAAAGCTGAGGTTAGCGCATGATCGATTTTGGTAACTTTTATCAGTTGATTGCCAAAAATCATCTGTCCCATTGGCTGGAAACGCTTCCGGCGCAAATCGCTGCCTGGCAGCGCGATCAGCACGGTCTTTTTAAGCAATGGTCAAACGCCGTCGAGTTTCTGCCCGAGCTGATGCCGCATCGTCTGGACTTACTACACAGCGTTACCGCAGAAAGTAAAGAACCGCTCAGCGAAGGCCAGCTTAAACGCATCGACACCCTGATGCGGAACCTGATGCCATGGCGTAAAGGACCGTACTCGCTGTACGGCGTCAACATCGATACCGAATGGCGTTCCGACTGGAAATGGGATCGTGTCCTGCCGCACTTGTCTGATCTCACCGGGCGGACCATTCTTGACGTCGGCTGCGGCAGTGGCTATCACATGTGGCGCATGATTGGCGCGGGGGCGCATCTGGCGGTTGGCATCGATCCTACGCAACTGTTTCTGTGCCAGTTTGAGGCGGTGCGTAAACTGCTGGGCAATGACCAGCGCGCTCACCTGCTGCCGCTGGGCATTGAGCAACTTCCAGCGCTCAACGCCTTTGACACTGTGTTCTCCATGGGCGTGCTTTATCACCGCCGCTCGCCGCTGGAACACCTGTGGCAGTTAAAGGATCAGTTGGTTAAAGATGGCGAACTGGTGCTGGAAACACTGGTGGTCGAAGGTGATGAAACTACCGTACTGGTGCCGGGCGATCGCTACGCGCAAATGCGTAATGTCTACTTTATTCCATCTGCGTTGGCTTTAAAAAACTGGCTGGAAAAATGCGGTTTTGTTGATGTGCGCATCGCCGATGTCTGCGTCACCACCACCGAAGAGCAGCGCCGCACTGAGTGGATGGTAACCGAGTCACTGGCCGACTTCCTCGACCCGAACGACCACAGCAAAACGGTAGAAGGTTACCCCGCCCCGCTGCGTGCAGTCTTGATTGCGCGTAAGCCGTGATGGATTGCCCGGTGACGCTACGCGTACCGGGCCTACAACTCCCGTAGGCCTGATAAGGCATCGCCGCCATCAGACATAAAAGGATAAAAAAAGGCCCCTGTTGAAATTGCAGGGGCCTGGTACGAGCAAGCATCATATTGGGCGACATGATGCAACGGTAAAATCAGCTGGCCTGATGGTGTGCAATGATTGCTTTCATTTCAGCAACCGCCGTCCCGTCTACCGCATAGCGCGAATACTCATCCGCCTGCGCATCCGAAGACATCGACAACCCCGAATTGCGATAACGCATTGGTGAAGCCAGCCATACTCCGGCAGAACTGTGGACTTCCTGCACTCCAGCATCAAGGAGCAGGGACAAATTCGAGGCGCGAACCCCCGCTCCGGCCATAATGATTGGAGCACCGGGCTGCGCAATAAGTTCCATTATTTTTGTTAAACCTTGCGCCGCATCTGATTTTTGCCCTGAAGTGAGTACTCTGGCGATGCCCAGCTCAGCTAATTTTTTAAGCGCATTGAGTGGGTTAGCACACATATCAAAGGCCCGATGAAAAGTGACTTGCAGCGAACCGGCGGCGATCATTATTTTCTCCATGCGCGGCATATCGACATTGCCATCCACATCTAAAATGCCGGTCACCAGCCCTGAGAATCCCAGTTCCCTGACCATCGCAATATCATCCAGCATTGCAGCAAATTCACCTTCGGTGTAGTAAAAGTCGCCTCCACGTGGGCGAATAATGGGATTGACGGGAATCGAAATGTGCTGGCGAACGGAACGCAAGACGCCCAGTGACGGCGTTAAGCCCCCTTCTTTGGGTGCCGAGCATAGTTCAATACGATCCGCGCCTTTTTGCTGCGCCGTGCGCGCGCACTCCATGCTGTAACAGCAGATTTCCAGTATAGCCATGCTCACTCCTGACGTTCGCTTGCCACAATGGTTTCAATCGACCACGGATGGAATTTTATCGTCACGCTGCCATCGCTAACCGCCAGCGTCGGATTCGGTAAACGCTCACGCTCTCCTTTTGGCGAGCTGGTTTTCACAAATATGCCCGGTTGACTCAGACCGTGATCGGAAAGCAGCGCCAGCGCGCGCGCATTCAGCGTTTCCGCCTCTCCCGGCAGAACAATTTCAATATGTTCCCAGCCTTCATGTGGGTAGCGTTTTTCGCCCGGCCACGGCAGTTCGACGATGGAAAATTGCCAATGTTGCACACAAACCGGCTCATGCAGTTTAAAAAGACAAATTGGTCTGCCGTTAATGATGTTTTCTGACAACAATTCACCGCACTGTTCAAACCCACGACGCCAGCGCTCTGCGGTGGTATTTTGATGGCAACGCAAGGAAATGTGATCGGCTTCCAGGCCTGTGATATCCAGCCCAAGACGGGTAGAAAGTTCCGTTAATGCCTGCGTGAAATGCGGTAAATCTGCAGAAATATCCTGTAGTTCTGCAACGGTTTGCCAGTTCGCCATATTAAAAGCTCATATCCATGTTCAAAGTCGCTAATTTACTCTGTTGCGCTGCGCCATCCAACCGCTGTTTTCTCCGAACACATCATGAATAAATTTACGCCATTGCATTGTTTATATTTCAGGCTACTGGCGGTACACACAATGCTGACGGCAACGGGCATTTGCAGTATACTCCCGCCCTTAATTCTTAAACTGGTGCGGTGAATTTTAGGCCGCTTCATAAATGTAAGGTATTCCGGTGAATATTCAGGCTCTTCTCTCAGAAAAAGTCAGTCAGGCCATGATTGCTGCAGGTGCGCCTGCAGATTGCGAACCGCAGGTTCGTCAGTCAGCAAAAGTACAGTTCGGCGACTATCAAGCTAACGGCATGATGGCTGTCGCTAAAAAACTGGGTATGGCGCCGCGACAACTGGCTGAGCAGGTGCTGACTCATCTGGATCTCAACGGGATTGCCAGCAAAGTTGAAATTGCAGGCCCGGGCTTTATCAATATTTTTCTCGATCCGGCATTTCTGGCGCAGCACGTTCAGCAGGCGCTGGCTTCCGATCGTCTGGGCGTCACTCAACCGGCTAAACAAACCGTCGTGGTTGACTACTCCGCGCCTAACGTAGCGAAAGAGATGCACGTTGGTCACCTGCGTTCCACCATCATCGGTGACGCGGCGGTGCGTACGCTGGAGTTCCTCGGTCACAACGTTATTCGCGCTAACCACGTCGGCGACTGGGGTACTCAGTTCGGTATGCTCATCGCATGGCTGGAAAAACAGCAGCAGGAAAATGCCGGAGAGATGGCGCTGGCTGACCTGGAAGGTTTCTACCGTGATGCGAAAAAACATTACGACGAAGATGAAGCCTTCGCGGAACGCGCCCGTAGTTATGTTGTGAAACTGCAAGGCGGTGACGAATACTTCCGCGAGATGTGGCGCAAACTGGTCGACATTACCATGTCGCAGAACCAGTTAACCTACGATCGCCTCAACGTTACCCTGACCCGTGACGACGTCATGGGCGAGAGCCTGTACAACCCGATGCTGCCTGGCATCGTCGCCGATCTGAAGGCGAAAGGCCTGGCTGTTGAAAGCGAAGGCGCTACCGTCGTATTCCTTGATGAGTATAAGAACAAGGAAGGCGAACCGATGGGCGTTATCATTCAGAAGAAAGATGGCGGCTATCTCTACACCACAACCGACATCGCCTGCGCCAAGTATCGTTACGAAACCCTGCATGCCGATCGCGTTCTTTATTACATCGACTCCCGTCAGCATCAGCACTTAATGCAGGCCTGGACCATCGTACGTAAAGCCGGGTATGTGCCGGATTCAGTGCCGCTGGAACACCACATGTTCGGTATGATGCTGGGCAAAGATGGTAAACCGTTCAAAACCCGCGCGGGCGGCACGGTTAAACTGGCCGATCTGCTGGATGAAGCGCTGGAGCGCGCACGTCGTCTGGTCGCGGAGAAGAACCCAGACATGCCTGCCGACGAACTGGAAAAACTGGCAAATGCGGTCGGTATCGGCGCAGTGAAATACGCGGATCTGTCCAAAAACCGTACTACCGACTACATCTTCGACTGGGACAACATGCTGGCGTTCGAAGGTAACACCGCGCCATATATGCAGTACGCTTATACCCGCGTACTGTCCGTGTTCCGTAAAGCAGATATCGACGAAAGCGCGCTGGCAAATGCGCAGGTCGTCATCAGCGAAGATCGCGAGGCTCAACTGGCGGCACGTCTGCTGCAGTTTGAAGAAACGCTGACCGTCGTTGCACGTGAAGGTACGCCACACGTGATGTGTGCTTACCTGTACGACGTTGCTGGTCTGTTCTCCGGCTTCTACGAGCACTGCCCTATTCTCAGCGCTGAAAACGAAGAGATTCGTAACAGCCGACTGAAACTGGCACAGCTGACGGCGAAAACGCTGAAGCTGGGTCTGGATACACTGGGTATCGAAACAGTAGAACGTATGTAATCACCTCAAGTAATATGAAAGCCCGCGCTATGTCGCGGGTTTTTTTATTTCCCCGAATTACCGCCCTCGTAGGCAGCACTATCAGGCCGACGAGAAACGGCTACGTTCACTGTAATTTGTAACAACCCACAAGGAATGACACATTTCCCTAGAGATATGGAACATCTTTTGCCTGTCATCCCGTCTAAGCCTCCGTATCATTAGGCGGCGAATTAATCGGGTACGGGTCAATGACATTCAGAGATTTTGAGGCGGAAGAAAAGCTCTTCCAGCGGCGTGTATTGGTGGCCTTTGGCCTGGTAGTCATCTGTTTTGGCATCCTGATTTACAATCTGTATAACTTACAAATCTGTCAGCACCAGTATTACACCACCCGGTCGAATGCAAACGACATCAAAATGCTGCCCGTCGCCCCAACGCGCGGCATGATTTACGATCGCAACGGCATCCCGCTGGTGCGCAACGTTACCTGGTACGATATTTCTGTTACGCCGTATAAAATCAGCGATATGAATGCGTTACTCCAGCAGCTCACGCCGATCGTTGACCTCACTCCTGATGACATAGACCAGTTTCGCCATGAGCTGAAAACCAGCAGCCGCTATCGTCCTGTGGTGCTAAAAAATGCGCTAACCGATGTCGAAATCGCCCGTTTCTCGGTAAACCAGTTTCATTTTAGCGGCGTCAACATCAATAGTTACGAAGACCGCCAGTATCCCTATGGCGCGGCGCTGGCGCATGTCCTGGGTTATGTTTCAAAAATCAATGACAACGACCTGAAAGCACTGGATCAAAAAGGTCTGGCGGAGAACTACGCCGCCGATCACAACATCGGTAAGCAAGGTATTGAGCGCTATTACGAAAACGAACTGCATGGAAAGACCGGTTATCAGGAGGTGGAAGTAGATAACCACGGACGCATCGTACGCCTGATCAAAGATGTGCCGCCCGTTGCCGGAAAAGATATCCATCTGACGCTGGATTTACATTTACAGCAATACATTGAGAGCTTGTTGGCTGGCCAGCGTGCCGCCGTTTTGGTTGAAGATCCACACGACGGTTCCGTACTGGCGATGGTCTCAAACCCCAGCTACGACCCTAATCCATTTGTCAAAGGCATCAGCTATCAGGACTATAACAAGCTACTCCAGGATAAAGACCTGCCATTAATCAACCGCGTCACGCAGGGATTATACCCTCCCGCTTCAACGGTCAAACCGTATATGGCGATGTCGGCATTACTGAACGGTGTGATCACGCCGCAGACCAGTTTCTTCGGTGCCCCTACCTGGACGCTACCCGGCACCGAGCGACATTACCGTGACTGGAAAAAAACGGGCCACGGTATGTTGGATGTCACCAAAGCGATAGAAGAGTCTGCCGATACGTTCTTCTATCAGGTAGCGTATATGATGGGGATCGACCGGATTAACAGCATGCTCAGCCAGTTTGGTTACGGTAAACCGACCGGCATCGATCTTGATGAGGAGTATAACGGCCTGCTCCCGAGCCGTGAATGGAAGCAAAAAGTACACAAAAAAGCCTGGTATCAGGGGGACACTATTTCAGTTGGCATCGGTCAGGGCTACTGGATTGCCACGCCTATCCAGATGGTAAAAGCCATGGTCGCACTGATTAACAACGGCAAGGTTATCGTCCCTCACCTGCTGCTCGATGAAGAGAGCGGCAAAACCATCACGCCGTATCAGGCTCCAGAAGCACCTTCACAAATCGCCTCGGCCTCATCGCCCTACTGGGGACTGGTGCGTCAGGCGATGTTCGGCATGGCGAATGAACCAAATGGTACAGGTTATAAGTTCTTTCACACCGCGCCTTACGGCATTGCGGCAAAAAGCGGCACCTCGCAGGTCTTTAGCCTGAAAGAAAATCAGACCTACAATGCGAAGATGATCCCTGTCCGCTTGCGCGACCACGTGTTCTATACCGCATTTGCACCCTATAAGAACCCGAAGGTCGCGGTGGCGTTAATTCTGGAAAACGGCGGCAGTGATGGTGTCACCGCCGCGCCGGTTATGCGTCAAATCATGGATCATCTGTTTGCCCCGCAGGACAACACGGTACAAACAGTGACGACTGAACAATCAGGTCCGATAGCGGTATCGCCATTGAATACCGATATCAAAAATACTTTCGCAAGTATTCGGTAAGGCACAGCATCGCCATCGCCTGTCCGTAAGGCATGGAGGTCCGAGGGATGTTGCGGTAGAAATCAAGATTATGTCCCATCCCGGTACCAAACGAGGTGTGCAGCAGTTCACCTTCCGGTGAAATATGCTGCACAATGCCGCGAATGGCTTTTTCGGCCACCAGCGCATACTCTTGCCCAACATAGCGTTTACGTACTGCTTTGAGGATCCCATAGGCAAATCCGGCAGTTGCCGATGCTTCCAGATACGACTGAGGGTCGTCCAGCAAGGTATGCCACAACCCACTTTCATCCTGGCATTTCGCCAGCCCGCGATTTGCGCGTTCAGGACCTGTACCAGATAGCGGTGAACAGCATTGTTTTCCGGTAAATCAAGTAATTCGAGGAAGTCCGGGATCACGATAGTTAACCAACTGTTGCCACGCGCCCAGCGGGCATTAGCAAAGTTATGATTTCCTTCATAGCTCCAGCCGTGGAACCACAGCCCCGTTTCTTTATCCATCAGGTTTTGCACGTGCAGCAGGAACTGATACGTTGCCTCTTCGATGTAGTCCGGGCGATTGAGTAGCTTGCCAATCTTCGCCAGCGGTAAAACCGTCATCATCAGCGTGTCATCCCACATCTGTTGATGGTTTTCTTCCGCCAGCGTGATGTGTTGCATACCACCAAATTCGGTACGCGGCATCTCATGCATTGCCCACTCAGCCCAGCTGTCGAGCCACGGCAGAAACGCTGGGTTACGCGTCTCTTCATAGCGATACGCCAACGTTAAAAATGGCGCCATGGTGTTCACGTTTTTGGTGGTCGCACCTTCAGCAAAACGCTCGGCAAACCAGCTATCGATGATATCGCGCATCGTTTCATCGCCGGTTTGCAGATAGTACTGATACATCCCGTACAGGCCGACGCCGTGTGTCCACTCCCATCCCGCCCAGCCTTTAGTATCAATTACGCGTCCATCGTCCAGACGCAGCAAGAACTCGCCGGTTTCGTCATGAATATTGACCAGGTTATGCGTCACCTTTTTGATCAGCGTTTTTAATTCATCCCTGGCAATAAAATGTTCTGGCTGGCGCAATAACGGGCTATGTTTAACCGGGTAAACAATCATTTACTTAACCTCTGTCAATGTCGGATTCAATGCTGAGACTTGCCCCTGTTACGGCGCAGCAGCTTTTTTGGAGGCCCCGCAATCCTCGCTTTGACAATGGGCATCCTTATAGGGTCACAGTAAAAGCTAACAGGAAGTGAAACCTTTCTATTTCTGCCAGAAGGATTCGTGAAATGGCAAGAATACAAAGAGTCCGGCAACGTACGTCACTTATTTTATAAAACGGCGTTTCTATTTAATTGAGTGAGAGACTGAAATGTTGAAACAACCAGCAGTTTCAACTGCTGGTCTGAATGACGGAGGGTGTTAACGGTAGTTCACAATCACCTGATTGCTCTGAATGCGTAACGCGGGGATCAGGCGACCACCGCCGGGGACCTCCCAGACAAAATGCATCGGTTCAATGGCCGGAACGTTATTGAACCCGTTGGTGGTCCCACTTTGCCCGTCCAGCTCGACACAACGGGACTGAGAACATAAACGCACCCGCAAACCTGCGGGCGTGGGGCCATTCAGCTCATAGCGCCAGGCCACCAGCGTCATCAAGCCTGAGACCGGCTGGCTGGGAACCAAAGGATCAGACGAGGCTGACTGGCCACGGTGATTTAAGGTGATCCCCATACCACTTGCCTGCCAGGCCCCTTCTCCAGCGGCCTGCGCCACCAGAGGAAAAAACAACAACCACAGTAACTTACGCATTATTTACCTCCAATGGTCGCCGTCATGCGGATATGGCGGTTATCGGAAAGCTCCATATTCGATAACACCACCAACTGCGGGATGCTGCGACGTAAAAACCGCGCCAGTAACGGACGTAACGCGTGATTAACCAGCAAGACTGGCGGCGCGCCCAACATTTCCTGCCGGGACAGCGCTTCCTGAGTCTGGGCCAGCAGTCGGTCTGCAAGCCCAGGCTCCAGGCCGCCGCCCCCCTGCAGCGCTTGCAGCAGCAAACGCTCGAGCGGAGTATCAAGACCGATAACCTGAACCTCTTCATTACCCGGGAACCACTGCTGAGTGATGGCGCGTCCTAACGCAACACGGACGACCGCGGTAAGCTCATGCGGATCGTTTTGCAGCGGCGCATGTTCCGCCAGTGTTTCAAGGATGGTGCGCATATCGCGAATCGGTACTTTCTCGTCCAGTAAGTTCTGCAGCACTTTATGCAGCGTGGTGAGCGTCACAACGCCCGGCACCAGATCTTCCGTCAGCTTTGGCATCTCCTGCGACACTCGATCCAGTAACTGCTGCGCTTCCTGACGGCCAAACAGCTCAGCGGCGAACTGCCCAATCAGGTGGTTTAGATGCGTAGCGACAACAGTACTGGCTTCAACCACCGTAAAACCCTGAATCTGCGCCTGTTCCTTCAATGCGCTTTCAATCCAGATAGCGTCCAGTCCGAAAGCCGGATCGACCGTTTTCTCACCCGGTAGCGACCCGGCGGCAGTACCCGGGTTAATGGCCAGCCAGCGTCCCGGATAGGCGTCACCGCTGCCAATCTCTACCCCTTTCATCAAAATTCGATAGCGGGCCGGCTGCAGATCCATATTGTCTCGAATGTGTACCACCGGCGGCAGGAAGCCCATATCCTGGGCAAATTTCTTACGAATACTGCGAATTCGCCCCAGCAACTCACCATCTTGTTGAAAATCCACCATTGGGATCAGGCGGTAACCAACCTCCATGCCCAGCGAATCTTCCAGCTGCACGTCGTTCCATGTGGCTTCCACCACGGAGTTGTTTTCCGGCATTTTCACCGGCTGCGGTTCATCTGGCGCTTTTTGCTCACGACCGCGCATCCACCATGCCAGAGCCAACAATGCGGCAGTAAACATCAGAAACACCAGGTTCGGCATGCCCGGAACCAGACCCAAAAGTCCAAGTACCGCCGCACTGAGCAACATGACGCTGGGGTTACTGAACAGTTGGGTCACCATCTGTTCGCCTACGTCCTGGTCGGTACTCACGCGGGTCACGATAACGCCCGCCGCGGTAGAGATAACCAGCGCAGGAATTTGTGCCACCAGCCCGTCACCGATGGTCAGCAGGGTATAACTTTCCGCAGCGCTGCCCATGCTCATACCATGCTGCAACACCCCAACTAACAGACCGCCGACCACGTTGATCACCATGATCAAAATACCGGCGATGGCGTCTCCACGGACGAATTTACTCGCACCGTCCATTGAGCCGTAAAAATCCGCTTCCTGGGTCACTTCCGAGCGTCGTTTTTTAGCTTCATCTTCGCCAATCAGACCGGCATTCAAATCTGCATCAATCGCCATCTGCTTGCCGGGCATTCCGTCCAGTACAAAGCGCGCGCCTACCTCGGCGATACGTCCTGCACCTTTAGTGATTACCATAAAGTTAATGATGACGAGAATCACGAAGACCACGATACCGATCGCGAAGTTACCGCCCACCAGGAAGTGACCAAAGGCTTCAACTACCTTCCCCGCCGCCGCTGCGCCGGTGTGTCCTTCCATCAAAATGATACGGGTCGACGCGACGTTCAGCGCCAGGCGTAATAATGTGGTAAACAGCAAAATCGTCGGGAATGCGGCAAACTCCAGCGTACGCTGGGTGAACATCGCCACCAGCAGCACCATGATCGACAGCGCAATGTTAAATGTGAACAGCAAATCGAGGACGAAAGCCGGCAGCGGCAGCACCATCATCGACAGGATCAGCAGGATGAGGATCGGTCCGGCAAGGATTTGCCATTGCGTGGATTTCAGGTTGCTGGGCAGACGCAGCATCGCGACCAGATTAGCCATCAGTATTCTTCTCGTTCATGAAATCCAGTGCTTCAGGCACCGGAAGGTTTTCAGGTTGTGGTGGACGCTTGCCGCCAGCCAGACGCCAGCGTTTTAGCTGCCATACCCATGCCAGTACTTCAGCAACGGCGGCATACAATTGACCCGGTATTTGCTGACCAATTTCAGCATGGCGATAGAGCGCACGCGCCAGTGGCGGCGCTTCTAATGTCGGGACACGGTGCTCTGCGCCAATTTCACGGATGCGCAGCGCAACCAGCCCGGCCCCTTTCGCAACAACTTTCGGCGCGCTCATTTTGTTCTCGTCATACTTCAACGCCACTGAGTAGTGCGTAGGGTTAGTGACAATAACGTCTGCTTTCGGCACATCCGCCATCATGCGACGCTGAGCGGCCGCGCGCTGCATTTGACGAATTTTGCCCTTAACGTGCGGGTCACCTTCGCTTTGCTTAAATTCATCGCGGATATCCTGACGCGACATACGTAGCTTTTTCACATGGCTATAGATCTGGAAAAAGACGTCGAACCCCACCATCGGAATAACGCCAAGTACCACCAGTAGTGCACACATACCGACTAAATCCAGGGCGTTGCCCATCGCCGTAATCGGTGACTCCGCCATCAGACGCATCATCGCCGGCCAGTTATGCCAGAGATAAAATCCGGCCACGCTTCCCACTAAAGTGGACTTCAGTATCGCTTTGAGCAGTTCTGCGCCGGTTTGCGCGGAAAACATGCGCTTAATGCCCGGCAGCGGATTCAGCTTCGAGAATTTGGGTTGCAGGGATTTACCGCTGAAAATCAAGCCGCCAAGCATCACCGGGGAGATTAAAGCCACCAAAACGACGCCGGTAATCAACGGCAACAGCGCAATCATCGCGTCTTTAATCAGCAGGATGATTTGGCTGAGGATCAGATTCGGGTCGTTAACCATGCTATGGTCAAAACGTAATCCGGCCGACAGCATGCCAGCCAGTCTGCGGGCAAGCGACTCCCCACCTATCCAGATAATGCACACACCCACCAGCAAAATGAGCAGTGAGGTTAGCTCTTTGGATCGGGGGATCTGCCCTTCTTCCCGCGCTTTTTCAAGTCGGTGGGGTGTGGGGGCTTCTGTTTTGTCGTCGTCGCTTTCTTCTGCCACGCATCAGACCCTGGATAGAGATATAGGCGAGAATGATGCCAGAACAGCTATCCAGCAATGGGAAGAGTAAGCGGTAAAAAAGACGGGATTTATGGCTTTAAGCAGAATTGCGCGTAAGCCGGATGAGAGGCCCACGCCTCACATCCGGCAAATACTCATCAGAACCCGAGGCTATCCAGCAGGTCGTCAACCTGATCCTGACTTGCCACTACACCGGCTTTCGAGGCGTCAACCTGCGGGCCGTTAAGCAAGCTTTCGTTTTCACGTTTTGGACGTGCGCCCTGTTCCGGAATGTTTTCCAACAGAACCATCAGCAGCTGACGTTCAATTTCCTGGATAACATCCATCATGCGCTTGATGACCTGTCCGGTGAGATCCTGGAAATCCTGCGCCATCATGATGTCCAGCAACTGGGCATTGGTAAAGCTGGTATGTCCAGGCACATCACCAAGGAACTGACGGGTATCGGTGACCAGTTCACGAGCATCGGAGAGTTCAATCGGATTTTCGAACCATTCATCCCAGCGTTTGGTCAGATCTTTGGCCCCTTTTTCCATCGCGTCCTGATGCGGCTGCGAAGCTTCTACGCTGTTTAGCGCACGCTCCGCCGCCTGCGCGGTCATCTGCACAACATAATCGAGACGATCGCGGGCATCAGGAATCGCTTCTGCCGCTTCGGCAATGGCCTGATCCAGCCCCAGTTCACGCAAGCTGTCGCGGAGCATTCGGGTCAAACTGCCGATGCGCGCGATGATGTCCCCGGCAGAGTGTTCGTCAGCAGGTTTAATTTGTGGTTGCATCATCATCACACCCTCACATGCCCAGTTTCTCAAAGATTTTATTCAGTTTTTCTTCCAGCGTCGCCGCCGTGAACGGTTTCACGACATAGCCACTGGCACCTGCCTGTGCTGCCGCAATGATGTTCTCTTTTTTCGCTTCTGCCGTGACCATCAGCACCGGCAGAGAAGCCATCCCGCCATCGGCACGGATGGTTTTCAGCAGTTCCAGTCCATCCATGTTCGGCATGTTCCAGTCAGAAATAACAAAGCCGAATCCCCCAGCCTGCAGCTTGTTCAGCGCATCCACGCCATCTTCAGCCTCTTCAACATTGTTGAATCCCAGCTCTTTAAGCAGGTTACGCACGATGCGACGCATGGTGGAAAAGTCATCCACAACCAAAAACTTAAGCTCTTTATCCGCCATAAAAATAAACTCCTGATTCAAATACGTATTGCCTGTCCGGCACTAATTTTCACCAGCATTTGCTGGCTCACCTGGCTAAGATCGACCACTTCGCTTACGCCACCCATATTGATGGCCTCGCGCGGCATGCCG
Organism: Citrobacter sp. Cpo089; assembly: GCF_030332695.1. NCBI lineage: Bacteria > Pseudomonadati > Pseudomonadota > Gammaproteobacteria > Enterobacterales > Enterobacteriaceae > Citrobacter > Citrobacter sp. Cpo089. Next base: position 42,678 of record NZ_JAOWHJ010000056.1, read on the forward strand.
AACACCACACAACTTGCTTCGTTTTGCGCAATGGTCCAGGCTCCCGCCTGATTCATCGCTAACATTCCGGCTGCGCCATCGTTGCCCATACCGGTCAGGATCACCCCGACGGCATTGCGCCCCGCATGTTTCGCCACCGAATGGAACAGCACATCCACTGAAGGCCGATGTCGATTAACCGGCGGACCGTCATGAATTTTGATTTGATAGTTCGCGCCGCTGCGCGCCAGTTCCATATGCTTGTCACCCGGCGCGATATACGCATGCCCTGGAAGTACGCGCTCTCCGTCCTCTGCCTCTTTCACGGTTATCTGGCACAGTTTGTTCAGACGTTCTGCGAACGAACGGGTAAATCCTGGCGGCATATGCTGGGTAATAAGAATACCCGGACTTGAAAGCGGCAATGGCTGGAGTACATGGCGAATTGCCTCTGTTCCTCCGGTTGACGCCCCAATCACCAGCAATTTTTCCGAACTGAGTAATGGCCCTGCCTTCAAGGTCGTCGGTGCAGCCATGGGCTTATGGGCCGCCAGTTTTGCCCGCGATGCGGTGCGGATTTTCTCCGCAATCATCTCGCTATACGCCAGCATTCCTTCGCGGATCCCCAGTTGCGGTTTGGTGACAAAATCAATCGCCCCCAGCTCCAGCGCCCGCAGCGTGACCTCTGAACCTTTACCGGTCAGCGAAGAAACCATGACTACCGGCATCGGACGCAGACGCATCAACTTCTCAAGAAAGTCGAGGCCGTCCATGCGCGGCATTTCCACGTCCAGCGTCAGGACGTCGGGATTGTATTTTTTGATTAAATCCCGGGCGACCAACGGATCCGGCGCCGTCGCCACCATTTCCATATCACTGTGACTGTTAATAATTTCGGTCATGATTTGACGCATCAATGCAGAATCATCTACCGACAACACCCTGATTTTACTCATGCTTTATCCTTACCTGGCGCATGCGCATACACGGTCTGTCCACGCAGGCTAAACTCGCGCACAAGGTTGCTAAAGTTTTCTGAATGACCTGCAAACAGCAGCCCGTCAGGTTTAAGAAGTGGAACAAAACGGTGCAAAATGTCCTGTTGAGTCGTTTTATCGAAATAGATCATAACGTTACGACAAAATATGGCGTCGAACGGTCCTGGCACGTTGTACTGCTTATCCAGTAAGTTCACGCTGGAAAATTCAACATGCCCTGCCAGTTCCTGCCGAACGCGTACCAGCCCTTCATGCGGCCCGGTGCCGCGCATGAAATAACGCTGCAACTGCTGGGGTGACAGCGTCTTTAGCTCATCGAGGCGGTAAATGCCGTTTCTGGCCTTTTCCAGCACTTCGGTATCAATGTCGCTGGCAAAAACACGCCAGCGGCCCGGTGCCATACCTAAGGTATCGGCAAGCGTAATCGCAATGCTGTAGGGTTCTTCTCCGGTTGACGCCGCCGCGCTCCAGACGCGGTATTCACCGTTGCGCCGACGAGCATGATCTGACAGCACCGGAAAATGATGCCCTTCGCGAAAAAAAGCGGTCAGGTTGGTAGTCAGGGAGTTAATAAAAGCCTGCCACTCAGCACTGTTCTGGTTAGCTTCCAGCATGCTGAGATAGCGACCAAAGTCATCCAGCCCCAGGGTACGCAGACGACGAACCAGGCGGTTATAAACCATGTCCCGCTTATGGTCGGCCAGTACGATCCCCGCACGCTGGTAGATTAATTGACATATCCGACGAAAATGCGCGTCAGACAGCGCGAGGCGCTGTGTCATCTGTAACAATAATGACGTTTGCCCGGAGGGCAGAGATGATGTCATAGCGCCTTCTCAATCACATTCAGGATACAACGGGCGCAACCTGAGGCTGCGCCAACTCTTGTTTTGCTACGGTTTGCTCTTCAAGTTTAAAAAATGCGACACAAGCAGAAAGATGATCGGCCTGCGTCGCAAGTTGTCCGGCGGCGGATGCGGCTTCTTCCACCAGACCGGCGTTTTGCTGCGTCACGGAGTCCATCTGGCTGACGGCCTGCGCCACCTGCTCAATGCCTCTGCGCTGTTCATCGGATGCCGAGGCAATCTCGCCCATGATGTCGTTAACCCGGGTCACCGAACTGACAATTTCCGTCATAGTGCGCGACGCCATATCCACCAGTTGCGATCCCTGATGCACCCGGGTGACGGATTCCTCAATCAGTCCCTTAATTTCTTTCGCCGCCTGTGCGCTACGGCTTGCCAGATTGCGCACTTCTCCGGCGACGACGGCAAAACCACGCCCTTGCTCCCCCGCTCTGGCGGCCTCTACCGCGGCATTCAACGCCAGGATATTGGTCTGGAAGGCAATGCTGTCAATCACCCCGATAATGTCGCCGATTTTCTGCGAGCTGGCAGAAATCTCATGCATGGTGCTGGCGACCCGGGACGTCTGCTCGCCACCTTTATGCGCTGTGTCTGCCGCACTTTTGGCGATTCCTGATGCCTGGCGTGCGTTATCAGCGTTCTGGCCGACGGTGGCGGTCAGTTGTTCCATGCTGGCCGCCGTTTGCGCCAGCGCAGCCGCCTGCTGTTCAGTCCGTGAAGACAAATCGTTATTGCCCATCGCGATTTCTGAAATACCGCTATGCATGGCTGAGCTGCCCTGACGAACGTCACTTACCGTTTCGCGTAACGCCTTTTGCATCTTCTGCAGGCTGGCAAAAATAGCCGAGATCTCATTGCGCCCATAAACCGCTACCGGTCGTGCCAGGTTCCCCGCGGCAATACTGTCGAAATGGCTGCCAATAATCGCCAGCGGCTGAACGATCATCTTGCGTGACCAGAACAGCGCACCGCTGGTGAGCAGTGCCGCCAGTACCACCATGGTGGCGAAAATCACCCCCGACATATGGTAATTACGCTGACTCTGCTCCCCCGCCGTTTGCAACACGCTGTCAATGTTGCTCTGCCACGCATTCACATTCGCATCAAAAGCATCCTGAGCCGCCTGCACCGGCGCGGTCAGAAAATCTGACAACTGATTGTTTTCAAGCCAGGTTGCCTGATGCGCGAGAGCGCTGTGCCACTGGCTGAAGCTATTCTCCGTTGCGCCAAACAGCGCCTTGCCTTGCTCCGTCGAATCCGACGTCGCCATAAAGCGTTTAAACATCAATTCAGACTGCGTCAGGCTATCGCGCGCGAGGGTCATCAGCGTTTTGATGTCCTCTGGCGGATAGCTCAGGGCGGTCAGCGTCCCTGCCTTATTAAGGGCCGTACTGGCCTGTAATAACACAGCGCGGGTTTGGGCCAGCGCAGCGCGTTGCTGATTACTCCGTTCGACCTGATTCAGGTTCTGAAAACCGTCCCGAAATGCCCAGAAGGACAAGCCATTACTGCCAATCTGCAAAACTCCGCAGAGGATCAAAATCAAAAACAGCGTGGTCGAAATTCGAATACGATTAAACATCAACGCTCCCATCGGGCGGCACTGGCCGCGGTTTAACTATCAGTCAAAATGTTTCCCAATTCGTATCTTGTTCAATGCTCTGGCGCGGATAGGATGCGCTCGGGGCTGCAGGTAATCGTGTATCGCGCGGTTTTGTCGAGGCCGGACGTGACGCAAGACGGAAAGTCGATACCGACTGCGTTAAGCGACTGGCCTGTTCTTCAAGAGCGGCCGCTGCGGCAGCTGACTCCTGTACCAATGAGGCGTTTTGCTGCGTAACACGATCCATTTCAGAGACCGCGAGCGCAACCTGATCAATCCCCCGGCTTTGCTCGTCAGATGCCGAGGCAATCTCGCCCATAATGTCTGTCACCCGCGTCACGGCATTGACGATATCGTTCATCGTTTCGCCGGCGCTTTCTACCAGTACGGAACCGGTATCAACCCGGGAAACGGAATCTTCAATCAATGCCTTAATCTCTTTCGCCGCCTGCGCACTGCGGCTTGCCAGATTACGCACTTCACCCGCCACCACAGCAAAGCCGCGGCCTTGCTCACCGGCACGCGCTGCTTCAACCGCCGCGTTCAGTGCGAGAATGTTGGTCTGAAAGGCAATGCCATCGATGACGCTGATGATGTCGGCGATTTTCTTCGAGCTATCGGCGATTTCGTGCATGGTGTTCACCACGCTATCAACCACTTTGCCGCCATGCTGCGCGGTATCGGACGCGCTTTTCGCCAGTTGCGAGGCCTGACGCGCGTTGTCCGCGTTTTGCTTCACGGTTGCGGTCAGCTGTTCCATGCTGGCTGCGGTCTCTTCCAGTGCAGACGCCTGCTGTTCCGTACGAGATGAAAGGTCAGTGTTTCCGCTGGCAATTTCGCTGGTACCGGAATAAATCGCATCAGAGCCTTCACGCACCAGGGTGACGGTTTCCGTCAAGGAGCGCTGCATATGATCAACCGTACTGGCCAGCTCGCCGATTTCGTTACGACCGCTAACAGCGAGAGTTGCGGTCAGGTTACCGCTGGCGATTTCCCGGATATGGGCAATGACACGGGACAGAGGATTAAGCAGGGTATGACGGATGCCGTACCAGACCACCACCAGAATCAGCACCAGCACGACGGCCAACACGCCAAGCTGCCATTGGGCGAAATGGTAATCCCGCGCGCTTTGATCAAATGCCTGGACGTAAAGCTTTTCGCTAACGCTGGCGTACTTGCCCAGCGCCTCGCCGAGCGCGTTTTGCATTCCCTGCGTAGGCTGCGCGAAGTAGGCGTCCATATTGCCGCTTTCCAGAAACTGAACCAGTTCTGCCAGGGCCGCATGGTACTGCTGATATTTTTCCTCGACGTTGCCGCTGGCTTCTGCCATTTCCGGCAACGGTGTGATGTTTTTAAATTTTGCGTAATGCGTTTCGGCCTGCGCCAGCGATGCTTTCGCATTCTTCAGCAGATCGTTTTTAGCGCTGCTTTGCTGGTTAGACGCATCCATCATCATGCGCGCAGAAGAACGGCTTAAATTGATTCGTGTCTGCAGCATCAGATCCCATGTTGAGGTGAGTTCACTTTGCTGCTGTCGAAGATCGTTAGAAATAACAAAACTTTGCTGATTCTGCTGCAATGAAGAAAACAACAGACCACCGGAAACAAGCTGTAGCAGTGCGAAAACCCCCAGCACCATCATCAGCATTGTGACAACGCGGATACGGTTAAACATAAGGCACCTTCCTGAAAACGAGTTATCAACGTTATCGGCACTCGCTGAGATAACTTTACGTTTGCGAAAAGGAAATCCTGAAGGGATGTGAAGCCTGGCGAGGGGAAAATAAAACGGGTGCGCAGCAACCACAAATCATTCACATAAAAACACCATAATTATCATGTAAATAACATTTATTTTCATCGATGAGCACGGCCAGAATGGCCGAAGTACGCATTTTTATGTGATTGAGATCACACATACGCATCGTAAATACCACAACAAAATGGATAAAAAATTAAAAAAAGTTGTATCCGCTTACGCTTTAATCCAATTTATATGATGAATACCTCGTTACCACTTAATAAGTATAAAAAATGAGTAACCGATCAATAAATGTTAAATCCTTACTGAGGGCTTTTTAGTGGCAAATGCAAACAAACTCACGTTGTTTATCGTGATCTTCATGCTGGCGGGGATCCTGTCGGGTGCGGTGATCCACTCTTATGCCTCCCCCGGCGTTGTGACCGCCTGGGCCGATAACATTACGCTTCTTACCGACATCTTTTTACGCCTGATTAAAATGGTGATCGCGCCTTTAGTATTCAGCACCCTGACAGTTGGTATTATGCGCCTAGGAGAAACGTCCACCATCGGACGCGTGGGCGGCAAAGCGATGATCTGGTTTATCAGCTCTTCTATATTGTCTATCCTGGTCGGTCTGTTTGTGGTTTCCCTTGAGCAACCCGGCAGCGGGCTGAACCTGGCGATCCCACTGGAAGCCACCGACACCGGTCTCGCCGTGGGCGGCATGAGCCTGAAAGGTTTTCTGACGCATACCATTCCAACCAGCATCGCCGAAGCGATGGCTAACAATGAGATCCTGCAAATTGTGGTGTTCTCAATGTTCTTCGGTATTGGTGGCGCATCGCTCGGAGAGAAATTTAACGCTCCACTGGTTGCCGCGCTGGATGTGGTTTCCCACATTATGCTGAAAGTGACCGGCTACGTGATGTACGTTGCGCCGCTGGCTATTTTTGCCGCCATCTCTTCCGTCATCTCCACCCAAGGGCTGGGGATCCTGCTTAACTATGCGTCGTTTATCGGCGGCTACTATGTGGCGATTTTGCTGACCTGCCTGGTTCTGCTGGCTGTGGGATATGTCATGCTGAAAAAAGAGGTATTTCGCCTGGTGAGCATGCTGAAAGACCCGGTTTTGGTCGCATTCACCACCAGCAGCTCTGAGGCCGCTTATCCGAAAACGCTGGAGCAATTAACTAAATTTGGCTGCTCACCCAACATCGTGTCATTCGTGCTACCTATCGGTTATTCGTTTAACCTGGTCGGTTCCATGGTCTATTGTTCATTTGCCTCTATGTTTATCGCGCAGGCCTATAACATCCACCTATCCTTCGCAGAAATCACCGTCCTGATGCTGACGCTGATGCTGGCGTCCAAAGGGATTGCCGGAGTGCCACGTTCAGCACTGGTAGTGTTGGCTGCAACCATCCCGAGCTTTAACATTCCGGTCGCCGGGATCCTGTTGCTGATGGGAATTGACCACTTCCTGGATATGGGACGTTCAGCAATCAACGTATTAGGTAACGGGATTGCAACGGCGATGCTGGCGCAGGATGAAGGTTTACTGGAAGAAGAACCGGAGCTGGTTGAGCGGGAAGCGTAAGAGGGAAATCTGCCGGATGCGCTACGCTAATCCGGCCTGCAACAGCAATCATTGTAGGCCGGATGAGTTATGACGATTATGCGACGTGGGAAGCGGCAATATCCAGCAGCGCCATTTCTTCGCTGTTCAGCAGCTTCTCAATGTTGACCAGAATCAGCATCCGGTCACCCAGCGCACCCAACCCCGTCAAATATTCCGTTGACAGCGTGACCGCAAACTCCGGTGCCGGACGGATTTGATCCGTTGTCAGCGACAGCACATCCGAGACGCCATCTACCACAATGCCAACCACACGCTGACCCAGATTCAGCACGATCACCACGGTGTTTTCGTTGTAATCCACATCGCTCTGGCTAAATTTCACGCGCAGGTCGACGATAGGCACAATCACACCACGCAGGTTTGTGACGCCTTTGATAAACGCTGGCGTGTTAGCGATGCGCGTCACCTGATCATAACCACGGATTTCCTGCACTTTCAGGATATCGATACCGTACTCTTCATCCCCCAGCGTAAACACGAGGAATTCCTGACCTGACGGTTCGCCGGCCAGTTTAGTTACATTACTCATACCGGTCATATTATTCCCTTCTCACTCAATCAGGCGGCTGTGATCGCCACACGTTGTTCGCGGTTTAACCCCTGCAATGCAGAGACATCGACAATCAGCGCGACGCTGCCGTCGCCGAGGATCGTTGCAGCAGAAATACCTGGCACTTTGCGGTAGTTGCTTTCCAGGTTTTTGACCACCACCTGGTGTTGGCCAATTAACTGATCCACCAGCAGCGCATAGCGACGCCCTGCACTTTGTAAAATGACCACTATGCCCTGAGTCGCTTCAGTTTTAGCGCCTTCAACCTCAAAGACTTTCCACAACTCAACCAGCGGTAAATATTCGCCACGTACTTCCAGAACGCGCTCTCCTCCTGCCAGCGGATGGAGATCTTCTTCGCGCGGTTGCAGCGATTCCATAACGGCATTCAGTGGCAGAATGAAGACCTCATCGGCCACACGCACGGACATCCCGTCGAGGATCGCCAGCGTCAGCGGCAGCAGAATGCGAATAGTGGTCCCCTGTCCCTGTTTAGACTGGATCTCAACATGGCCGCCCATCTCCTGGATATTTCGCTTCACCACATCCATACCCACGCCGCGTCCGGAAACATCCGTCACCTGTTCGGCGGTCGAAAAGCCTGGAGCGAAGATCAGCATACCCACTTCGTCATCGCTCATGTTTTCGTGGATCGGCATGCCCTGAGAGACAGCTTTAGCCAGGATACGTTCGCGGTTCAGGCCAGCGCCATCATCGGTCACTTCAATACAAATATTCCCGCCCTGATGCTCCGCGGAAAGCGTCAGATTGCCGATTGGGCTTTTGCCGGATTCAAGGCGTTTTTCCGGCAATTCGATACCATGGTCGAGGCTGTTACGCACCAGGTGCGTCAACGGATCGATGATGCGTTCAATCAGGCTCTTATCAAGTTCGGTTGAACTACCTACCTGCGTCAGCTCGACCTGTTTACCCAGCTTACCGGCCAGATCGCGCACCAGACGAGGGAAACGGCTGAACACGTACTCCATTGGCATCATACGAATCGACATCACCGACTCTTGCAAATCTCGGGCGTTACGTTGTAACTGACCCATACTGGTGATGAGATCGCCGTGATTGACAGGATCCAGTTCGTTAGAGCGCTGGGCCAGCATCGACTGCGTGATCACCAACTCGCCAACCAGGTTAATAAGCTGATCAACCTTTTCAACTGCTACGCGGATACTGGTCGACTCGCTGGCGCGGGCGGGTTTTTCACGTTCCGCGCGGCTATGTGGTGCTTCACTGGCGGTAGCTTTCACCGCAGGTGCCACAGCAACCGGCTGCGGCTCAGTGACAACAGCCACCTCTTCAGCTTCAGCTGCCACAGGCGCTGCGCTGACGGTTTCGAATTCAATTTGGTCAGCTTCAATGACAAAGCAAAGCACCGCGATGATGTCATCTTCTGCGAGGTTGCCATCAAGCGTTGCTGATAACGTGTCGCTTCCTTTTACCACATCGGTTAAGGTCGCCAGATTCCCCAGTTCCTCTTCCAGTAAATCCACTTCGCTGGCTTTCAGGCGCGAGAGAGTAATGCGTTTTTTGCTCTCTTCACTGGCGGGTTCAGGCTTTGCAACCGCCTCTTCCTGCATCACGGCGCTGTCAACAACGCTAAGTTTTGCTGGGTTGACAACTGCCGGTGCGGTTTCACCTTTCGCTTCGAGCGCTAACTGCCGTAACGCCTGGCAGATATACTCAAAACTGTCGGCATCAGGCTCCACTGAGCTTTTATAGGCGTCGAGCTGTTCCTGCATAATATCTTTCGTTTCCAAAAACAGGTTGATAATGTCGGCATTGAGCTGCATCTCGCCACGCCGCGCTTCATCCAGCAGGTTTTCCATCAGATGGGTCGTTTCCTGCAAAATGGTAAAGCCGAAGGTGCCCGCCCCGCCTTTAATCGAGTGCGCTGCACGAAAAATGGCATTCAGCTGTTCGGAATCCGGGGCTTCAGGAACCAAATCAAGCATCCATATCAGCCAACAGTTCGTCAGCTTCATCAAAAAATGTCTGATAAAAATCGCTAATATCCATGCTCACGCTATCACCTCGGATTGGCTGGTGGCGATGTGGGAACGCTTACCGGCGGGAGTTCCGCTGGCCGTTGTAAGACACTTACCGGCTCATTCTGGCTTTCAGCGTTTTCATGCAAAATGGCCTCTTCTGCCTGCTTATTGAGAACCAGCAGGCTAATACGGCGGTTGATAGCGTCTTCAGGACCGCGATCGCTCAGACGCATCGTGGCGGCCATACCTACCACACGTAATACTTTTCCATCATCCAGACCGCCGCTAACCAGCTCGCGACGCGATGCATTTGCGCGATCGGCAGACAATTCCCAGTTGCTGTACCCTTTCTCACCATTCGCGTAAGGGTAATCATCCGTGTGACCGGAAAGGCTGATCCGGTTAGGGATCCCGTTGAGCACTGGTGCAATCGCGCGCAGGATATCGCGCATGTACGGCTCAACTTCAGCGCTACCGGTCTTAAACATCGGACGATTCTGACTGTCGATAATCTGTATCCGCAGCCCTTCCTGAACTAAATCAATCTTTAAATGCGGACGCAGCGCTCGCAGTTTGGGATCGGATTCAATCAGTTGATCGAGATCGCCGCGAAGTTTGCTCAAGCGGCTCTGTTCCATACGTTTTCTCAGGTCATCAATATTCGGCTGTTTGTTCACCTCGCCCTGCTGCTGGGTGTAATCATCCCCGCCGCCTGGAATCGGGCTTTGGCTATTCGAAATACGATTTCCCCCGGTCACTGCGGTGGCCAGCGGTGTACGGAAATATTCGGCAATCTGGATCAATTCTTTAGGGCTGGAAATAGAAATGAGCCACATCACCAGAAAGAAGGCCATCATCGCGGTCATAAAATCGGCGTAGGCGATTTTCCACGAGCCATGCGCCCCACCACCGTGATTCTTATGCTTGCGTCGCTTTACAACGATAATGGGATGGGCCTGATTTTTCATGCGTCCTCGGTCGTCTGTTGCGCAGTTGGATTTCTCACCGCACGAACATGTTCTTCCAGTTCGATAAACGAAGGACGTTCGCTGGAGTACAGTGTTTTACGACCAAATTCAACGGCAATCGGCGGCGCGTAACCATTCAGATTGGAGAGCAGCGTTATCTTCACGCACTGCATCATTTTGGTTGTTTCAGCGCTTTTCTGTCGCAGAACGCTGGCAAGCGGAGAAATAAATCCATAGGCCAGCAAAATACCGAGGAATGTTCCCACCATCGCATGCGCAATCAACGCACCCAGCTCTGCTGCCGGGCGATCGGCAGAAGCCAGCGCATGCACAACCCCCATAACGGCCGCGACGATCCCGAATGCCGGTAGTGAGTCGCCGACCATCGCCAGACTATTCGCCGGGACTTCAGCCTCACTCTCATGAGTCTCAATTTCTTCGTCCATCAGCGCTTCAATTTCAAACGTATTCATGTTGCCGCTGATGATCAGGCGCAGATAATCGACAATAAAATCAAGCATTACAGCATCCGCAAGAATGCGCGGATAGCTGGCGAAGATTTCACTTTCTTTTGGGTTTTCGATGTCGCGCTCAAGCGAGAACATGCCCTGTTGACGTGACTTGGCCATCAGGCGATACAAGAGCGCCAGCAGATCCATATACATCGCTTTGGTGTATTTCGAACGACGGAAAAGCAACGGGATCGCTTTCATCGTCCCTTTGATGGCTTTCCCGTTATTGCCGACGATGAATGCCCCAACACCCGCACCACCGATAATCACCAGCTCAGCCGGTTGATAGAGTGCCCCAAGGTGTCCGCCGGTCATCATGTAACCGCCGAAAACTGTACCAATAACAACCAGGTAACCTAATAAGATAAGCACGACATCATCCTTTCGCAATTGACTATGACAGGATGCGCAGTCGGGCAATTAACGTAAGGTCAGGACAAAAAAAAGCAGCGGTAATTGCTTACCGCTGCTGGAGTGCTCATCCACACCGTATCAGTTAAACAGCCTGTTCGATCTGTTCATCCAGCAGTTGTGGAATAATATCGGCAGCATTCTGGGAAAGTTTACGTCTTTTTACGGCCCGTGATGGCGGTTGGCATAAACTACAGGCAAAGCTGCCTGCGGGTTGGTGTGCGTGGGTGATAAAATTCCCACCGCAGCAATTGCATTGGGACAACTCCAGCAATCCGCTGTCGACAAATCGCACCAGCGTCCACGCGCGGGTTAACGCCAGCAGTGGCCCTTCTTCAGGCTGCGGGCACTGCTCAAGATATAACCGATACGCCTTGATCACGGCATCCACGCCGCTACAGAGACCCGTTTTGAGCAAGAATTGCCATGCATTGCAAAACATCGACGCATGAATATTTTGTTCCCACGTCATAAACCAGTCGGTGGAAAACGGGAGCATCCCTTTTGGCGGAGGACTACCGCGTAATTCTTTGTACAGCTTGATTAATCGACCACGGCTTAATTGCGTTTCGCTTTCCAGCATTTGCAAACGGGCGCCCAATGTGATTAATTCCATTGCCAACTGGATATCACGCGCTTCCTGAACAATGCTTTTTTCGCTCATCATCAAGCCCTTTTCTTACGTGCTGCATCATCGATGTCGCTTAACAGGCGTGTTGAAAGCATGATACCAGTATGAATTTGCTGAAGATCGTCAACGCGGGAGTCTTGCGTCAGGCGAGTAACAGTCTGGTGATCGTCGAAACGGAAATGACATACCAGTTGGTTTGTTTCGGCCAGTTTGACCATTTGAGGAAGTGTTAATGTTGCCAACGTGTCCGCCATTTCCTCGCTGATACCAAGGCGAAACATCGCAGATGCTTTGTCCTGAACGATCAAACGCTGTGCAAGCAATAAATATGACAAATTGATGTCATAAATGTGTTTCAGCAACTCGGATGTATGCATTATTTGCATCCATAATAACCAACATTGTTTTCATGCGGTAAAACCGCACCCCGTGATGTCGCCGGGAAGGCCCGGTAAAAAAAAGCAAAAGGTCAAATACATAGCAGCGTGACGACACTTACGCGTTGTCTAAACATTCCCTTTTAAGAAGGCAGCATCCCTTACAAGCTCACATCAATTCTTACAAATGTCTAAGATTTTTCCTAATTCGACGCAACTCTACCCGCCGTCAGTTACACATACAACGGAGCTATGCTGCGAATTTAAAGAATATGTGATCAAGATCACATAAACCAGCCAAACACTTAACATAAATCCATCAGCGTAGCTTTTACTTTGCTTATTTTTTACTCTGCCATCATCCATTTCAATTCCTGATGTACGAATATTCTTGCAATAAAAGCGAATAGTATTTTGTTCACATCCGTTAATATCACGCCGTGAAATAGCGAGCTGGATCACATATTTAACTCAAAAAACTTTTTTAATTAAATTCTTTATAAACAATAAGTTAAATATTTAGAGTGATTAATTAATACCGCGATGTGACGACCTTGCAAATGTTAATATATGTTTAATTTCTATTAACACATTGTTTTCATTAGCAGTGGGTTTCACTTAAGTAACTTGAACATATCTGCAACTAATATGAATCGATTATTCTATTTATAAGAATAATTAATGAATAATCATGATGACATTCACACTATGAAGGAAGGAAACGTTGCAGTATGGAGTAAGCTGAGTAAAGCTGAAAAGCCCTCTCATAATTCTTGAAAAAAAGGAGCGAGTTATGAGCTATTCGCACATTCTTGTTGCTGTTGCCGCCACCCCTGAAAGTCAGCAGTTGTTAGACAAGGCGGTTTCTATCGCTCGCCCTGTCAACGCCCGAATTAGCCTGATTACACTGGTCTCAGACCCCGAACTGTATAACCAGTTTGCTGCCCCCATGCTGGAAGACCTGCGTGAAGTCATGCAGGAAGAGACTCAGGATTTTATCGACAAACTTAGCAAAGAAGCAGAATACCCCATTGAACATACCTTTATTACCTATGGGGCTCTGAATGAACATATCCTGGATGTATGCCGCAAACACGCCGTTGATCTGGTCATTTACGGCAACCATAACCACAGTTTTTTTTCGCGCGCTGCCTGTTCAGCGAAAAGCGTGATTCATACCAGCCAGGTGGACGTTCTTCTGGTTCCGCTAGCTGGAGATTAATCCACGGTGCCACGACTTCATGCGAGTTTAGAACAGGAAGAGATATTGTCTGGCAGTTGGCATTGACTCCGACGCGGCGTGACCGTTTTAAGATCGCAAATGAACGTCGCCTGCCAGTTGTCGATATCGTTTTTAACGATAGTCTCAAGCATTTCAGCGTGGCGCGAGATACGTTCGGTAAGTGGCATCGTCAGCGCCTGGTTTAATGCGCCTGCCACTTCATCCCGGTCATAAGGATTAACAATAAGCGCGGAGGTTAGCTCGTTCGCCGCCCCGGCAAATTGCGATAAAACCAGCACGCCAGGGTTAGTAGGATCCTGTGCGGCCACAAACTCTTTCGCCACCAGGTTCATACCATCGCGCAACGGGGTCACCAACCCTACATCCGAGTAGCGGAAGATCTTCATCAGCAATTTACGATCAAAATACTGGTTCAGATAGTAAAGCGGCGTCCAGCCCAGTTGCCCATATTTGCCGTTTATTCGCCCTGCCTTTGTTTCCAGTTGGTGGCGAATATCCTGATAGGCCTGCACCTCTTCACGCGAGGTCGGTGCTATCTGCGTATAGCGAATTTTACCGTGGTGCTGCGGATAATGTTCCAGTAAGGCCTCATAGGCCTGAAAGCGCTCCGGCAAGCCTTTGGAGTAATCCAGACGCTCCACGGAGAAAATATTCTGCACATTTTTAAGCTCCGCTTTTAGCTGTGCCAGTTTTGGCGGCAGCGGACCGGACGCCTGTCGAGCAATCTCATCCGGTTCAATACCGATGGGATAGACCTGAGTGCGAAACGCTTTTCCCCATGCCTGGTGGTGCTTATCTTTATGCGTGGTCACCCGAGTCTGGGCTGCGAGACAGTCCAGAAAAGCCTGACGATCGTTTTCGGTCTGGAAACCAAGCAAATCAAAATCACACATTTGCTCAAGCAGCGCCAGATGTGGCGGGAGCGCATTAAAAATTTCCGGCGTCGGAAACGGAATATGCAGGAAAAAACCGATGCGATTACGCACGCCGCGCTTACGTAACTCGCAGGCAAACGGCAACAGATGGTAATCATGAACCCAAATAATGTCGTCATCGCCAAGCAACGGCAGAAGTTTATCTACCAGTAAGGCATTAACCCGTTGGTAGCCTTCCCAGGCAGAGCGCTGAAACTGAACTAAATCCAGTCGATAGTGAAACGCGGGCCATAAAACCGCATTTGAAAACTGGCAGTAATACTCTTCGTAATCTTGCTCACTCAAATTAAACGAGGCCCAGGTGATATTGCCACGCGTGACCTTTTTTAACGGTTTATCCTCATTACCTGTATCACCACTCCAGCCAAACCATAAACCACCAGCAGCTTTTAACGCGCCCAGTACACCGACCGCGAGCCCACCCGCGCTCCCTTTGTCATCTGGTGAGGCGATACGATTAGATACTACGACTAAACGACTCATAGCCACCTCTTCTGTTATTCGTTGCTTTCGGTTCTTGCTGCGAAGAGTTAATTTTCTCCAGCCAGCGCCAGACATCCCTGACGCCATCCAGACGCCATGTCGCCTGCGTCGGCCCGATCCCCACCTTCACGGAAATACCGCCAGCGCGGTTAACTACAGCAAACCCTGTTTCATCTGTCAGATCATCACCGAAAAACACAGGGATCCGGCCAGCAAAAGGCGCTTCCTGCATAAATGCAGCTATCGCGTCGCCTTTATTGCTGCCCTTAGGCTTTATTTCCACGACACATTTTCCGTGCTGCAGAGCAAGCTGCGGCCATCTGCGCGTGATGCCTTCAGCCAGGGTAACCAGCGCCGCTTCGTGTTCGGGTGCCTGGCGATAATGCAACGCGAAGGCCATGCCTTTGGTTTCAAGTGTTGCCCCCGGTAACGTCACCAACACTGCGTGTAATAACGCCCCGGCTTCACGTTCGATACCTTCAGGCAGGTTTACTATGTGCGTCTGACCATTGATGTCACGGCGTTCTGCCCCATGTACTCCGGCAAGCGGAAAACGAAACGGAGTAGTGAGTGCGTCAAGCTCAACCATTGAGCGCCCTGAAATCAATGCCAGCGCATCCGCATTCTGCGTCGCTAACTGATGTAGACATTGCAGGATTGTCTTCGGGACAACGACCTGGTCGGGAAAGGGTTTAATCTCAGCAAGTGTCCCATCGAGATCAAAAAAGTAAGCACAGTTTGCAGATTGTTCAGGGGGTAAAGTCAGTGATGCTGTCACCCGGTTATCCTCCTCATCATGGTCAGAACGCCACGCGGATCGCGGCATATAGGTGATGTATGACGGATATAAGTATAGACAGTGTGACCATGCTCGCCATTTGTAAAAACAATCGCCAGCCGGGTAGCGGCTGGCGACGGGCAGAAGCTAGACTAAAAAGTTGGGGTTTAAATCATCAAACGGTACGCTTCGCTTTTTGCTTATAACGGTCGAAGATCACCGCCGCCAGCAGGATGAGGCCACGTACCACATACTGCGCGAACGGAGAGATATTCAGCAGGTTCATCGCATTCTCAACTGTACCCAGGATCAGCACCCCGGCCACCACATATGAGATTTTTCCGATGCCGCCTTTAAGCGAAACGCCCCCTAACACGCAGGCCGAAATAACGATCAACTCATAACCGATTGAGGTCATTGGCTGGCCGCTGGTCATACGCGATGCGAGGATAATCCCGGCAATGGCGGATACCAGACCGGAAAGAATAAAGATAATAATCTTGGTGCGAACAACCGGAACCCCAGCCAGGCGCGCCGCCTCTTCATTGCCCCCAATGGCCAGGGTATTACGCCCAAACGTGGTTTTGTTCAGCAGTAAGCCAAAGACAATGAAACAAACGACCGTGATCCAAATAGGCGCCGGCAGACCAAACCAGTTAGCATAGCCGAGTGTGAAGAAACGCTCGTCTTCAATCCCGACAGCCTTACCGTCGGAGATAATGTAGGCCAGACCACGTACAATCTGCATCGTCGCAAGAGTCGTGATCAGGGCGTTAATTTTTAACCGCGCAATCACGAACCCATTCACCAGGCCACACAGAATACCGAGCAGCAGCCCGGCAGCCACACCAATCCACAGACTTTCGGTCATGTTAATGACTACGGCAGTGGTAACACCAGCACAGGCAATCACAGATGCGACAGACAAGTCGAAATCACCGGATGCCAGACAAAACAGCATCCCACATGCGACCATGCCCGACATCGATACTGCCAGCCCCAGTCCCTTCATATTGATGAAGGTGGCAAAGTTTGGCACAAAGAGGGAACAAACCAGGAACAGCACGGCGAACACCACCAGCATGCCGTATTGATCCCAAATGCGGCCCAGATTTAGCGCCGACTTCGCAGCACCTGAACCCGATGTAGAAACGGAAGACATCATACTCTCCTTATTCAGGCTACAGCCTGGCTGACTTTAGGCATAGCAAGGCTCAACGCCTGGCGCTCATCCGCCTGTTCATGAAGTAACTCACCGGCAATTTCGCCTTCTCTCATCACCACAATACGGTCGGCGACACCGAGCACTTCTGGCAGGTCACTGGAAGCAAACAATACGGCCACACCGCGCGCCGCGAGGGCATAAATCACGTTATAAATTTCATGCTTGGCGCCCACATCAATGCCGCGTGTCGGCTCATCCAACAAAATCACCTTCATCTCTTCCGATAACCAACGACCGAGGATAGCCTTCTGTTGATTCCCGCCGGAGAGGTTCATGATCAGTTGCTCTGCACCCGGCGTTTTGATGTTGAGTGAATGAATATGGTGATCGGCATTGGTCTCTTCCCAGCCGTTGTTGATCACGCATCCCCCCAGAACATGCTTACGCCGTGCACTAATGTTGATGTTGTTGCGCACTGAATGGACCGGAATGATCCCTTCGGCTTTGCGATCCTCCGGGCACAGCATCATACCCGCTTCAATGGCATGGCTTGGTTTACGGATATCGATAGGCTGTTCATCAATAAATACCTGGCCCGCTGTGATACGCGTACCGCCGAACAGCCCTTTCATTAATTCGCTACGTCCGGCCCCCACCAGGCCAAACAGCCCGACAATTTCACCGCTTCGCACAGATAAGCTGATTGGCGTACGCACGCCAGGAGCTTTGACTTCATGCAGCCGCAGACGCTCTGTGCCATACGGTCTGGATTTCCAGCCATAGATATCCCCGAGGTCACGCCCGACCATCGCCTGCACCAACGCATCGTGATCGACCTGCTGCATGTCCGAGAACGTTTTGACGTAATGACCATCTTTAAACACGGTGATGGCATCGCTGAGAGCAAAAATCTCCTCCATACGGTGCGAAACGTACAGAATGATACGTCCTTCGTTGCGCAGCTCACGGATAACGCGAAACAGATTCTCAATCTCGCGAGCCGACAGGGAGCTGGTTGGTTCATCAAAGGCGATAATTTTGGCGTTTCGCGCCAGCGCTTTTGCAATCTCCACCATCTGCCACTGGCCAATGGAGAGGTATTTCAGTGGGGTATCGGGATCAATATCCATCCCCAGATGCTTCAGCTGGATTCCTGCTTCATAGTTCAGCAGCGAGCGGTTCACAATCCCGCCTTTGTGCGGTAACTGCCCTAAGTAAATATTCTCGGCAACGGTCATTTCCGGGACGAGATGCAGTTCCTGATAAATAATGGCGACACCGGCGTTGAGTGCGGCAGTGGTATCCGCGAACGAAACTTCCTGTCCGCGGATCGTCAGAGATCCCGTTGTTGGCGCATAGTTACCGCTGAGAATTTTTAAGAGTGTTGATTTCCCGGCACCATTTTCGCCCATCAGTGCATGCACCTGTCCGGCATAGCAGTCGAAACTGATATCCGTCAGCGCCTTAACGCCCGGGAACGTTTTGCCAATGCCGCGAAATGAGAGATACGGGGTAGACTGTTGCATAACGTCTCCGTGAGTCAGAATTTTACCGGCCTGGAAAACCGCCGGACGTAGGCCCGGTAAGCACAGCGCCACCGGGCATTGCGCCGGATGGCGGCTTCGCCTTATCCGGCCTACAACATCGCAGCATTTCTGTTACTTACCGCCTAAGCCTTTCTTCGCCAGCTCTTCTTTGAAGTTATCGCGGGTAATCAGCACCACATCCGTCACTTCAGTGAATGCCGGTGGCTCTGCACCTTTCGTTACCCAGTTGTAGAGCATTTCACTGGATTTATAGCCGTGCACGTCCGGGCTTGGCAGCAGTGAACCGTAGAACCCGGTCGCTTCGCCTTTAGACAGCTCGCTAACCGCGTCAACGCCGTTGATCCCGATACCAATCACGTTTGGTGCTTTGAAGCCCTGCCCTTCGGTAGCACGTACGCCACCCAGCACGGTGTTGTCGTTCATGCCGACAATCAGCCAGTTTTTGACTTCAGGATGCTGAACCAGCATGGAGTTGGCGGCGTCAAATGCGCCGGGGATGTCATTCGATTTTGTTGGGACCTGGTAAATTTGTTTTTCCGGGAAGCCTGCGGCTTTAAGCGCTTCCATTGAACCAGAAGTACGACGACGTGCGGTATCCAGTTCGTTGGCGGTAATGGCCATTACGGCGGTGGATTTCACATCCCAACCGCGTTTTTGCATCTCCTTGTACAGCTCCTGGCCCTGGCGTTCACCAATTTTGGTTGCCGCCATCATCACCAGCGGCACGGTATCCATCGGCTTACCTTTAGCGTTGGCAAACTGGTCGTCGACGGCAATAACTTTCATATCGTAGCCACGCGCCTTAGCCATAATGGCTGGTCCCAGTTTTGGATCTGGCGTGCAAATCACAAACCCTTTTGCTCCACTTGCAGCCAGGCTGTCGATGGCGTTAAGGGTTTTCTCACCATCCGGAACGGCAATTTTAATCACCTCAAAACCAAGGTCTTTACCGGCTTTATCGGCAAATTTCCATTCAGTCTGGAACCACGGTTCTTCCGGCTGTTTGACCAGGAAACCGAGCTTCATGGATTCAGCGATAGCGGATTGTGACATAATGGCAGCCAGACCGATGGCAGCCAGCGCTTTAGTGAATTTGTGCATGGTTAACTCCAGCTTTAACGTTCTTTTATGTAGGGTAAAATCAGACGATTTTTTGTAATTCGGACGTAAAACAAGGCATTACCTTTTATTGATAAGATCAATGCCAGTGCTGAGAGTATTTTTAGCGGGAAATTGATTCTCCATAAGAGAGCGGCATCACACCACAGAATTACAGTAATTGCGTACATAAATTCAGCGGGAAATGACATAAAAAAACGCGGTTTTGTCGACGGGAAAAAAGAGGGATAGCAGATTAGTCCATAACATCAGCCAACGAATCCTTGTTCCCGAATACCGAAGCATTCGGGAGCACAATGATTACCATCTGTAATAAATGTGGTCAGCATGATCGCGAACCGGAATGTCATCTTCCAGCAGACGCGCTGAAAGCGTGAAAGCAAAATCGAAAATATGCCCTAACCCTTTGCCGCTAATAAGGTTGCCATCTTCAACAACCGGCGCATCAATATATTCTCCATCCGCGACGTTTTGCCACAGATCTCCCGAACACACATAGCGGCGCCCCTTCAGCAGGCCGTTGCCGCCCAGCACACGCGCCGCCGCAGAACACACCGGGCAAATGAGTTTTCCTGCATCGTCATGGCGAGCGATAAACTGGGTGACAGCCTCACTGGCGGCAAGGTTAACACTGCCCTGCGGCCCGCCGGGTAACACAACGGCATCATAAAGATCCGTCTGACGCGCAGCCAGCGTGCTGTCCGTCACCATCGGCACGTCATGGTAGCTCACCACCGCACGGGACTCGGCGCAGGCCAGTGTTTCAACTTCGATCTGCAGGCGGCGCAGAATATCAATGGTAACAATGGCTTCCGCCTCTTCAAAACCAGGTGCCAGTAGCACGGCAACCTTTTTCATACACACTCCTCGATTTTTCCAAATACACCAAACAATAAATGCCGAATCATTCAGGCGCTTAACTTTATTAATTTCCACAAAACTGATCTGGCGCAAAAAATTAGCCAGCAGATAGCGTTCACCGACGCGGGTCAATGGTGAAATTTCTTCATCCGAAGACCAGATAATCATCTGGCGACAGACAATACCTGATTGTGAAATTCCATTTCGTGATATGAAACATCATTTCATTATCAATATTTTACTTTAATCCCATAAATATCAATCTGTTATATTCACATCATTTATATGCACAAGCGGAAAAATCACTAATATTGCTATGACAATATGTAAAAAATCATAAATACGCAGATTTAAGGATTTTCTTATGTCGGGACTGGAGTTATGCTGAATCTCGATCGGGAGCGAATATAATTCGTGATCACTAAAGGACCGGCGGAACGGATTTATTCTGCTAACAGTTTTAATTGTACGTAGTGGTGACGTGTAGCGGCAGCCCGTTGCACTGACGTTAGTAACGTACATTCCCCTTTCTGGAAATAAGGATATTGATATGGCTGCAGTTGGAATTGTTCATAAACTCAACACACAAATGAACCTCGAGTTCTACGCATCGAATCTTTACCTGCATCTTAGTGAATGGTGCTACGAACACAGCCTGACTGGCACCGCAACCTTTCTACGCACCCAGGCGCAAGGTAACGTGACTCAAATGATGCGTATGTTTAATTTTATGAAAAGTGCCGGGGCTAACCCTATCGTCAAGGCTATTGATGTTCCGGGTGATGAACTAACTTCCCTTGAAGAACTGTTTCAGAAAACGCTGGATGAATACCAACAGCGCTACAGCAAGCTATCACGCTTAACTAATGAAGCAGAAGCCTTGAATGATGCAACAACCATTGATTTTCTTCACGATCTGGAAAAAGAGCAGCAGCAGGATGGCGTGCTGTTACAGACGATTCTTGATGAAGTCCGCAGCGCTAAACGTGCGGGACTGTGCATGGCGCAAACCGATAAGCACCTGCTGAACGTCGTGAACTATCAACATCACTAATCTTCAATTTTCATCGTGTTAATGCCGGATAACGATGCGACGCACCTTATCCGGCTGGTGCTTAATTTTCTCTACGCTCACGCCTCTCATTCTGCGAGGCGCAAAAAAACCTTTCTAAAACCTGAAACAACGGTTTATTTTAGTGAGATTCATTCTGCGGCGTGAATTTCAACTCGATCAAGGCAACCGCTTTTTGTATTGCGCGCATAGTGACCGGATCGGCACCTGCAGGATGGCTGGAAAAGTCGATGCTTTTCAGCTGGCTGGACATTTTCTCCCGAACTTCTACTGGGGCAATAACATCAAGAACATCCAGAATCTGCTTGATAACCAGCTGACAGGCAACAACGTCCGAGAGCAGTTCCTGATCGGCATTCAGTGTTTGGGACATAGTGAGCTCCTTATAGAAAGGTCGTCATAGTACCCATTCAACGAACGAAACGATAGCCGCGCATGCCTTCCGAATGCGCTGAAAATAAAAATAGTTCCAGTCAGTTTCTTTTGAGATGGCAAGCACAACATGAGTGAACATTTTGCGGTTGAGAACAAACGCGGTCTATCCCCGGCGGCATTACTGGTTGCCGGGGCTTTCTTTATGGAGTTTATTGACGGCACGGTGATTGCCACCGCACTGCCCGACATGGCGAAAAGTTTTGGCGTGCAGGCAGTTGACCTAAACATAGGTATCAGCGCCTATCTGATCACCCTCGCGGTACTGATCCCCGCCAGCGGCTGGATTGCGGATCGCTTCGGCGCCCGAAAGGTGTTTACCCTTGCACTGGCGATATTTACTCTCGCCTCGGTTTTATGCGGTTTGTCCGAAAGCCTTGAGAGCTTTGTCGCCATGCGAATCTTACAGGGTATAGGTGGTGCGCTAATGGTTCCGGTTGGCCGACTCGCGGTATTACGAACCACGCCTAAACATCAGTTGATCACCGCTATTGCGACCCTGACCTGGCCCGCGTTAGTCGCACCCATCATTGGCCCTCCCCTTGGCGGATTCATTACCAGCTATGCCAACTGGCGCTGGATCTTTTTCATTAATGTACCGCTAGGAATACTGGCGATTGCGCTGGCGCTACGTTTTATTCCGGATATTCATGACGACGAGCGCCGCCCATTTGATATAACGGGATTTATCGCAACCTCTGTTGCGATGGTGAGCCTGGTGTATGCCATGGAGTTACTGGGAACCCAACAGCCTCAGGGCTGGCTGACCGCCGGACTTTTGGCGCTAGGAACAGTGACCTTTCTGTTTGCCCTGCATCATTTTCATCGCACCGCCTGGCCAATGATTCGCCTTGATGCCATGAACGTCCCTACTTTTCGCGTCACCATGTATGGCGGATCGCTGTTTCGTGCCTCTATCAGCGCCGTGCCGTTTCTGCTGCCGTTAATGTTTCAGGTAGGTTTTGGCATGAACGCTTTTCACGCGGGTTCGCTGGTACTGGCGGTATTTGTCGGCAATCTGACGATTAAACCTGCCACCACACCGTTGATACGCTGGCTGGGATTTAAGAAACTGCTGTTGATTAACGGTGCACTTAACGTTCTGGCGCTGCTGGCCTGTGCATTAATTACACCACAGACCCCTGTGTGGGTTATTTTGCTGGTGTTGTATCTGGGCGGCGTGTTCCGCTCAATTCAGTTTACCGGCGTCAGCACACTTGCCTTCGCTGACGTCCCCGCGGCACAAATGAGCTACGCTAATACGCTGTTCAGTATGGCGACACAATTAGCGGTGGGGTTGGGCATTTCTTTAGCCGCTATTGGCATCCGCATTGGCGATGTGGTCAGTGAAAAGCTGGCATTGGGCAATATTCCGGGGATCAGTTTCCGGCTGGCCTTTGTCGCTATTGCCATTATTTGTCTGGTAGGTATGGTGGATACGCTGCGGCTCACCCGTGATGCAGGAAGCGCAGTATCGAACAAGAACAGGTAGCCCGGAGGGTGAACGCCGCCGGGCCAACAGGATTTAGCCAATCACCTCGCGTACAAACGCTTCGATTGCTTTGTCCTGGCAGTTTTCAAAGAAGCACTGCTGGAAGCGCGGGCCTGATACAGCGGTTTTCACCAGTTCAGGATCGATCGCGCGCAGCGTGTCCAGATAATTTTCTTTTACCACAGCCGCTTTCACCTGATTCAGAATACCGGCGTTACGCACCTGCGGCTCTTTACGCTCCGGTGGGTAGCCTTCACCGTTACGCCCGGTGAACGCTTTTTCAAACATATAGCGCACATTCAGCTCAGCACCCCAGCCAAAACCTTTGGCGAATGCCAGAGAAAGCGCGTTGCCGTTGTTAATCTGAGAGAACAAGAACGCATCTGCAGGATCAAGGCAATAACCACACACCACACCCGGATGGATATTCAGTGACATCATTGCCCCCTGGCCCGTACCGCAACCTGTAACAACAAAGTCTACAGCTTTGGAATTAAGCAAGATGCTGGCCATAATGCCTAAATGGATGTAGGTCAGATGATGATCATTTTCGTCGCTCATCCCAACGTTATAGACCGGAAAACCTTTCTCATCCGCAACGGCCTTAAGCTCGTTATGGATGATGGCGTTTTTGCTTGCCTGGCTGTTTTCCATCATCAATGCAATTTTCATTCTGTACTCTCCTGAATGCGCTGCGGTAGCCCGGTGAAAGTCATAACATTCAGCCACATTACTATTTTGCAATCACACTTTCAAATTTAATGAAATTTAGTTTTAAAAAACAAAGTTGCGCTCACATTCCTGTCTGAACAGTTCAGAATTGCCGCAAACAAATGACCTCGTTGTGATTAATCGCAGGTGATCTTCGGGCTATTCAAGCCATTGATGAGGGTCTCTGTATGCCATGATAGTGTATCTTCGAACTTTCAGAGCGATCTCATGAAGACTTTTATCCTGGCGCTTTTGCCGCTCATGCTGACAGGATGCACAATCACAAAACAGGCACAGGTCAGCGAAGCCAGCGCCATCACTGGTGTGGTTCGCCTCACTTATAATCAGGCCATGTTACAAACAGCACGTACCGATGACTACGTTACCCAAGGGACAGCCACCAAAGAGTGTCAGCGCCTGGGCTATGCCAGCGCAGAAGCGTTTGGTCAGCCGGTGTCAACCTGTAGCGTGTATGCTGGCTCTCTGTGCTTAAATACCAAAATTACACTCGCCTGGCAGTGTCATGGTGTCGCGGTGCCCCAATCACCTTCTTTCAATTATTAATATTTCCGACCAGCTCATTTTTGCTGGTCTTTTACCACTTTATTATTTATATCCTCCGTTTAATATCGTTAATGCGTTTTATTCCCATTCGCATTTTTAATAAATAAATTTATTATTTTACCTTTTGCAAATAATTAAATAACAAATTATAGTGGCGCCACGTCAATATATAATAACGTTTGTGGAGCAGAACCATGCTGAAAACAGAAATGATCAACCAACTGAATGAGCAAATGAATCTTGAATTATATTCATCTCTGCTCTACCAACAGATGAGCGCGTGGTGCAGCTATCACAGCTTCGAAGGTGCCGCCGCATTTTTGCGCCGTCACGCTCAGGAAGAGATGACGCACATGCAGCGTCTGTTCGACTACCTGACCGATACCGGCAGTTTGCCGCGTATTAATACCGTTTCTTCACCCTTTGCTGAATATGCGTCTCTGGATGAACTGTTCCGTGTTACTTACGAACACGAGCAGTTAATCACCCAGAAAATTAATGAGCTGGCACACGCGGCAATGACCCACCAGGATTATCCAACCTTTAATTTCCTGCAATGGTATGTTGCAGAGCAGCATGAAGAAGAGAAATTATTTAAATCTGTTATTGATAAGCTGTCGCTGGCAGGAAAAAGCGGCGAAGGTCTTTATTTCATCGACAAAGAACTGGCTACGCTTGATACACAGAATTAATATTTTAGGGCAATGATGGCAGTCCGCCATCATTACCCCTTGAAATCAGTGACGGCAGATCTTGCTTTCGTGCGTAGAGAAGCCGTCTTCTTTTGCAATAAACTTTCCCTTCGCCGCTAAAAACGCCACCAACTCGCCTGCTGTCATATCCGCCGCAGAACAAGTGTGAAAACGCGCCTGCTCGCCGAAACGTGCCGTAATCGCCGCTTCAAGGCTGGCATTTGAATACTGCTCGCCAGATTCAATCATCATGTTGAGCACTTCGTGACCGTGAATAGATTCCATACTACCTCCTTAATAAAGTCCGTAGCCTAATGTGAACCGCACATCGTCGCTTTGCGCTAACGCAGGTTTATCAGCAGATAAATGTCATTTGTTATACACCTTAACGGTCAAAGCATCGTAAAGATTAATGTACAGCCATTGTAACGGTGATTTGACGAAAATAGCGTTTTGCCTTAATCTGCGCCGCAGATATAACCATTGATTATCTCTGGGACAGAGGAAAGCGTGAAAAACAGAACCCTGGGTAGTATTTTTATCGTGGCGGGAACCACGATTGGTGCCGGTATGTTGGCAATGCCGCTGGCTGCGGCAGGCGTGGGGTTTAGCGTCACGCTGGTATTGTTAGTCAGTCTTTGGGCGTTGATGTGCTACACCGCGCTGTTGCTGCTTGAAGTGTATCAACATGTTCCGGCAGACACCGGGCTGGGCACGCTGGCAAAACGTTATCTTGGTCGTTACGGACAATGGGTAACGGGCTTTAGCATGATGTTTTTAATGTATGCCCTGACGGCGGCGTACATCAGTGGTGCAGGTGAACTGCTGGCTTCCAGCATCAGTGACTGGACCGGAACAAATATATCTCCGACGACAGGTGTACTGCTGTTCACCTTTGTTGCCGGTGGCGTGGTTTGTGTTGGGACCTCGCTGGTCGATCTGTTCAACCGTCTGCTATTCAGTGCCAAGATAATCTTCCTGGTGGCGATGCTGGCTCTGTTAATGCCGCATATTCATAAAGTGAACCTGCTTACGCTGCCGCTGCAACAGGGGCTGGCGCTCTCCGCAATCCCGGTCATCTTCACCTCATTCGGTTTTCACGGCAGTGTTCCCAGTATCGTCAGCTATATGAACGGTAACATTCGTAAACTGCGTTGGGTGTTTATTACGGGTAGCGCTATTCCTCTGGTCGCCTATATCTTCTGGCAATTGGCGACGCTTGGCAGCATTAACTCGACAACGTTCATGGGGCTATTAGCCAACCACGCAGGCTTAAATGGCTTATTGCAGGCATTGCGTGAAGTCGTGGCTTCGCCGCACGTCGAACTGGCGGTGCATCTGTTTGCTGACCTCGCGCTGGCGACCTCTTTCCTCGGCGTTGCATTGGGATTATTTGACTACCTGGCCGACCTCTTCCAGCGCCGCAATACCGTAGCGGGAAGAATGCAAACCGGCGCGGTGACCTTCCTGCCGCCGCTGGCATTCGCGCTGTTCTATCCGCGTGGTTTTGTCATGGCATTAGGGTATGCGGGCGTTGCCCTGGCGGTGCTGGCGCTGCTCATTCCCTCGATGCTGGCCTGGCAGAGCAGAAAACATAATCCGCAGGCCAACTACCGCGTAGCAGGCGGTGCTCCGGCGCTGGCGCTGGTATTTTTGTGCGGCATTGTGGTGATAGCAGTACAGTTTTCTATTGCAGCAGGATTACTACCAGAAGTGGGTTAAAACAAAGGGGCTTTCGCCCCTTTCTGTTAGTGCAAACAGCACTGCTTATATTTCTTGCCGCTGCCACACGGACAAGGGTCATTTCGCCCTACTTTGGCATCCACTTTCACCGGTACTTTGACCGGCGTTTCCTGAGGATGCGCCATCCAGTAAGCATGCAGGTCCAGCGCTGCCAGGCGGATGGCATCGACGCTCTCTTCAAACGCTTCCGGCGTTAGTTTCTCAACCACCGCAAAGTTCTCTTCCGTACCGTGCAGCGCAATAGCTTCAAGTGCTGGTTTTAACGTGTCCGGTAACGCGGACCAGTCTGACAGTGCGACGCCGCGCATATAACCAAAGCACCACTCTTCAACGATGGTCAGTTCATGCTCGTCAATTTCACGTAAACCAAACAGCGGCTCAAACTGCTCAGGATATTCATCCAGACGATCGGCCGTATCCGCCATATGTTGAAACGCCAGGTTCATGAAACGCGTCATTTCTGTTTCGGAGGACCAGCGAGGGACATACTGCGCGCCGCCCCAAATCGCGACCAGCCACTGCTCTGGTTCAATTTCATACGGTGAACTCAGCACCGCTGTCAGCAAACCATCCAGTTCTGACACATCCAGAATAGCCTTGTCTGTATTGTACTTAGTCAGTACATCATCCAGCCATTCCAGTTCGCTCTCGTTTAATGGTCCCGTTTTCATAACGCTTTTCCTTAGTCAAAAAATCTTGCCTGTGATCATCCTACATGGCTGGAGGGATAACAGATAAAAATGGGCATATGCGGCATACAGCTGCCGCCTGTTCAGGTTAACAGGAAACGCGTGGAATTCCGGAAGTTAACGCACAAAAGAGAACACTAAGCCGCCGGGCATCATACCGGGAAAACACAATAAAACCACCCGTAGGTGGTTTACTGTTGTTCAATACGGTTGAGCGTTGCGGTATAGCCCGTTTTCGCTACCGCGTTAAGTAAAGTATCGGTTGGGAAACCTTCTGGCACAATCGCTTCTGCTTGTCGGGTTTTTAGGGAGGATTTTGCTTTAATCACACCGTAGGTTTCACGTAGCGCCTGATTGACCGAAATAACGCATAACGAGCAGGTCATATTTTGTATATCAAGCACCACTTTTTGATTGGCCGCCTGAGCCCACAGCGGCAGAAGCAGGCATGCAACTGGCGTGAAGATCTTCATTCAAATACCTCATAAAACCAGGCAACGAGCGTTGGATAAAATAGCACCGGCAAAATCAACGCCAACGCGCACCAGTAGAGAACGCGCGCTTGCTTCAACGTTAACCATCCGGAACACCACAGCCGCCTGGAAAAATAGAGCCGCCAGAAGACGCGCAGTAATAAACCCAATGACACCAGCATCAGGGGAATTCGCAAAAACTCAAACTGGGTGAAAACAGCAAAGCTCGCCGCCGAAATACCAAACAGCAGATAGAGCAGCGGTCCAACGCAGCATAAGCCAGCGGTGACGGCAGCCGCCGCGGCCGTCAACAGGGTGAGTCCCGCCCCTTTAGCGTTGTTCTGTGGCAACATAGCTGTAGGAGAACGCTTTAGGATCATAGAAATTGATCGGGTCACCATCGACTTCAGCGTAAGGATAGCCAAAGTTGTTCATGGCTCCCTGCTCCGTTGCCGGATACAGCTCGAAATCACGCCCGTAGTTGAATCCAACCCAGTTCATTTCCCAGTTACCAAACAGGTAAGTGTTTACCGCCTGGACATCGGCGTCCTGATGCGACTTTTTCTCTGCCAGACGCATTTTGGTCACATCAGCAGGATCGCACGGTAACCAGCCGTAACCGGCCAGATAGAATTCGGCGCGACAATGTTGTCCGCCACTCACATCAGCGACACCTGCACTGTCAGCTTTGCCAAAAGCGCTTTTCGAGTAGCGTTCGAGCTTATTGGCTTTACCCAGACGGATGCCAAACAGTTCGCGTGCCGGAATACCGCTGGCCCGTGCCAGAGCAACAAAAACGGAGCTCATGTCGGTGCATTTTCCTTTGAGCTTACCGCTTTTTAAGATCTCCGCCACATCCCCCGTGCCGCAGCCGATAACGTCGTTATCGCGCTCCATATGGCTACTCACCCACTCGTAAATCAGGCGTGCTTTTTTCAGCGGATCCTGCTCATTACCGGTAATTTTACGTGCGGTTTCCAGAACCTGCCCATCAACTGGGGTATGTGTCGTCGGCAGTAGGTACGGTTTTACATCCAGCGGATAAATAATCTGCTCCGGCGCTTGCCAGGTTTTCAGCGCATCCTGCTTCAGCGGCTCCCAGTCGGCGGTTTCAATGTCGATATCAACGTCAATCAACAGTTCGCCCTGCGAGTCAGGCCAGGTGGCAAACAGCGTTTTCGCGCCATAAGTATTATTAGTGGTAACGTACGCATGCTTGTAGTTTCCGCTAAAGGCAAGCGCCGTCATTTGTTGAAACGCGGTATCTACCGGAAGCGGGATCCACAGTTTTACCACGCCGCTCGATCCCTTAGGAGGGTTAAGTTTATACGTCTGGGATAACACAAAGCGCCGACGCGCGACTGGTGCAACGGATGGCTCAGCGGCGTGAACCGTCTGGCTAATAACCGCAGGACCGACTAAACCGGCGGCGGAAAGGAGAACGCTATTTTTGAGAAATTGTCGACGTTGCATTGCTGTCTGTCCATGTTGTAAGAGTTGAGCTACGGCTAAGAAGGTAAAAACCGTGTGCGATCATCACAGCAGACAGACGCTGACATAAAAAGGTGAGCCGATGGAGGTTATTCATCAATAACAGACCTGTTAACTGTGAATGAAATAAGAAACTGCGCGACAGATAGTAAGCCATAGGCAGGCAAAAAGTACAGCCGTGAGAGCGAGTTCAAAATATATAAACATTCGTTGCCAGCTTACGGGCTAACCCTCTGGCCCCTTCGCGCATAACCATATCGTGATTCCAGCGAAAAACGGGTGCCGCCAGCGGAGCCAGGTAATTCATCCAGCGAATCGTGGTGCGAACATTCCAGTCATATCTGACGATGGTTTCTGCGCCACTGGCAGAAAAAGACCACACGCCTCGCCCTTCAACCGCCCCGCTGGCTTGCCCCTCAAGCAGCGAGCAGGGCAGAATATTCAACACGTTGATGTCAAAGGTTAAGCGATAAGGAAGCGCTCCTTTCCAGGTATAACGATGCAGCGCCCCAATGCCCTGTATATCACCTTTTTTAATCTCAACAATGCGTTCCAGACTTTCCCACCATTCAGGCCACTGATCGGGATGAGAAAAAATATCCCATACCTCCTGAATAGAAGCCTCAACCCGCCAGACAGTGGAAAACCGATAGTTAGCCATAATACAGACTCCCTCAAGGCGAGAAGAAATTGGCGGGAAAACGGATGTTAATGACCATAGCATCCAGAAGCACGGTTTCTAATCGCTGCTCATCTGGCGCATAGCTGATCACTTTGGCAGGGAGTCCGTGATAATTATCCAGCCAGACGTCATAACGATGTACTCCATCAACCGCCATTGTTCCAGGCCCAACCACAGATACGTGCGTCGTCGCCCGTCCTGCAAGGTTTTCCTTACCAACTGTGGTTGTTGTCCCTTCGCGTTGCAGATGACGAATATGGTGATGCTGCCAACTTACTGATTTAGTGTATGATGGTGTTTTTGAGGTGCTCCAGTGGCTTCTGTTTCTATCAGCTGT
>NZ_JAOWHJ010000057.1:0-36789 GCF_030332695.1 Citrobacter sp. Cpo089
GACAGGCTCCGGAAGACGGTTGTTGCGCACGTATTCGGTGAACGCACTATGGCGACGCTGGGGCGTCTTATGAGCCTGCTGTCACCCTTTGACGTGGTGATATGGATGACGGATGGCTGGCCGCTGTATGAATCCCGCCTGAAGGGAAAGCTGCACGTAATCAGCAAGCGATATACGCAGCGAATTGAGCGGCATAACCTGAATCTGAGGCAGCACCTGGCACGGCTGGGACGGAAGTCGCTGTCGTTCTCAAAATCGGTGGAGCTGCATGACAAAGTCATCGGGCATTATCTGAACATAAAACACTATCAATAAGTTGGAGTCATTACCCGCTCGCTCGATATAGTGCCTAATCAACGCGCCGATTTCAGCTGGAATCGCCAAAAACAGACGTTCAGTCGTTACGTGCCGCTGTTTGGCGTAAGGAAGGAGTAAGCTATATCGTATTAATCCGGTTTCGGAGTTTCGGGTATCAATACGTAAATCTTTTACCGCCAGCTTGGCCAGTTGTACCGGTCGGGCACCGGTGACATACGTCAGTCCCAGAATTACTGCATCTCGCATGGTGTTCAGACTGTAGTTTTCGCCATACCGAATCGCCACAGCCATTTCAAACAAGCCTTTACTGATCATGTTTTTTTCGAGGGGATCCAGAACATGATCAATTTCCTGATAGATTCCCCAGTCATGGGAGTGCGGGCGAGGGATGAATTCGAGGTCTTCATAATCTTCGAGGGTAAAACCAGGGAATGCTTCGGTACAGAGGATTTTTAGGCCGAAAATGATAAAGTAGAAATATTGAGGTTTAATTTCCTGAGTTTCGAGGTAATCTTTCAACACCGTAAAAGTGAAAGCAGATTTGCTTATGCAATGATCAGTTGCCAAAGACCACGCATGGAGTACCCCAGGAACCTGAGCTGGACACTTGGCAGATGCATAATGGAAGCAAATATATTTGATTAATTGGTTGCTGATTTTATCCTGACGAAAGTGGGCATAGCAGCGGCTTCCTGAATAATCGAATACCCAACTGTCACTTGTTGAGCTGATATATTTGTCATCAAAATGATCTGCCGATTTAAGATAAATACTAACTGGTATATTAACCTTTAAAATACTCTCAACAAATACAGGTGTGTAAATGTTGCTGTTCGACGCATTTAACTGTTTATTGATTCGACTCATATGCACTCCATTCATCGCATACATGGGAAAAGGTTGATTTCAGGGCTTCGTTATCAATCACAATTCGCTGAAGATTGGCCGTATTAGCCTGCTGAGATAGAAATCTTTTAGCGTAAAGATCAGGCATATGGCTATTGTGACTCCAACCGCCAAGTAGCCGTAATTCATCCTTGGCTTCATCCATCAATCCAACGATAGAAAAGTCTATGGCTGCCAAGTGTGAGTTGGCCTTAATTTTTTGAAGTTTATCACGATAAATACGTTGAAGTGTTAAATAAGCCCAAGTATGCCGCGTTATATGAGGCGAGATGCTTTCAATGGCATCATAATATTCATCTTTTTTATATTCAGGATACTGCACACTCATAATGTCATCAATACGGGTAAAGATATCATAGACTGCATGGTATGACAGTGGCGGATGTAGTCTTTGGGTGGAAGTGAACAGAAAACTATGGGAGGCTTGAGGGCGGATTTTATGGATATATATATTTAGAAAATGAAAGTCCAGTTTATCTAATGCCAGCACCCGGTTTGCATAAACATTTTTTAATGAAGGCAATCTTTTTCGTTGATCCGAAACGTCGTCATCTACTGTGGTCACAATCAGGCTGAACTGATCCCCTCGGAGATTTGGTTTGATCGAATGACACTCCAAAAGCAGTAATTCACTGACACGCAATCCGTAATTTAAAAGCAATCTGCAAATCAGAAAATTACGTAGCTGGATTTCACCAGCGGGGAAGGGATTGAGTGGGTTTTTCTTTGAAATTGAACCGGGTGTAATGATTTGGTAAAAAGCCATGACCATCTCAGCAGTCAGACTTCGAAAGCGTTTATGGGTCGTGCCATTGTTCATCTGACGAGAATGGGTAAGAGTACGGAATTCTGCCTTATGTATCGATAAACGTCCCGTTAACTGCGTGGCAAGTCGTGTAAGCTCTTTAGGCGTGCCATCTATATATCTCGGCGAGATATACGTGTTAATCAAATATCTGATAAAACGAATAACCGAATGTACATGCCTGATATTTGTACAACGTTGAGGCGTGGTCTGCGTAGTAGACCTTATGGTTAACGCTGGTACATATAAATGCGTATTTTCCAGATAATGAAAAAAGGCTGTAAGTTCATCAATGGCAATCAATGGATTGTGGTTCGAGGAATAGAAACTGAAGCAAAAAGTCACACCATGTTTCTGGTGCCAGAATTCATAGAAAAACTTGAGCGCTTGAAGTGAAGCGGATTGCGTGGCTGATGAACGCAAAGCAAGATGGTCGATAAGATATATTAACGGATATAAAAGCGGCTGGCGCGTGTGAGTATCCATCAGTGCCCATAAACGCTGCCGTTGGTTGATATTGAGTTGTGTAAGTATGAACACGCGGCACTTAACCTTATCAATGGTGTGGATATGAACAAAGTAACCGACAAACATAACGTCCTGCAAGAAGAAGATAGAGGGGTAGGTAAGTGTATGATTAATCGTATCCTGTGGCCGGTTATGAACTAAATGACCGACGGACTAAATTTAACATAATATACATTATGCGCACTGACATAGATAAAGGCGGAATCTGCTGTTTTATGGTCATCCTTGTGCTGCTAAATAATGACGCCTCAAAACCCTTTCAAGCGCAGTTGCCTCAACAGCGCTAACAGTTTTGGATGATGGCTCTCGACTACAGCTGGTTATGCAGTACCGTTTTACGTTCCGCCACCGCCAAACGCGCTCATGGCCGGGGGAATAAACTGCCCATCAACCTGTCGTCCCTTGCCATGCAGAAACAGACCGAACAGGCCGCCGCCATAACCAACGGCCGGTTCGGTAATAACCAGCGGAATCGGTAGAAAACCGTACGGGTTTTCTTGTAAATAACGGCTCATGTCCACCATGCCGTCTTCAGGACCGATAAGCCCTGTCGCCATAGCGCGCCAGCACAGCAGAGGAATTAGCAGAAAAAGCCAACGCATTATTTCCCGCCTTCTGGCGGTGTTGCGGGTGCGGTATACCAATTCTCTTTGGCCACCATCACGCTGTTTTCTGGCTGTAGCACAAAATTCGGAGACATAATCTGCACGTTAAATTCGTTGAAGACGTCCTGAATATTGCTATGCAGTTCATTACGGGCATCTGCCAGTGATACATCCGGCAGCAGGCGCACCTGCAATTCATACGAAATATACCAGTCCATCAGACTCAGCTGACGTACCAACGGCGGCTGTGAAAGATCGATTCCTTTGGCCCGCTTGGCTGCCAACTCCAGCATTGCGTGGACCTGACGCCAGGGCGTGTCGTAGCCAATGGTAACGCCGACCGTCAGGTTGACGCCGCCGTTGGTGCTTTGCGCGCTAAGGTTAGTAATTTTTCCACTAACCACTACCGCATTTGGCACTGTGACCACGTAATTTTCACGAGTGATAATTTTGGTCGCGAGCATACCAATTTCGCTTACCAATCCCTCGTTGTCCGCTACCCGAATCATGTCGCCTTTGCGCAGCGCGCGCGAATAGATCAAAACCAGTCCGCTCATTGCGTGGTTCATCACCCCGGCCGACCCCAGCGTGAGCATCAGGCCAAAGAAAACGCTGATGCCTTTAAACGCCAGTGAATTGGCTCCGGGCAAAAAGGGATAAGCTGCAGATAGCGCAAAGAGCCACACCACCACAGAGATCAACTTCCGGGTTGCGCCCACGGTTTCAGGGTGAATTCCAGGCAACTGCAAACGCCCTGCCTCCACCTGGTTGAGAACCACTTTAAGCAACTTCAGGATGAACGCCGTGATGAGAAAAATGATCAGGACGATCATCAAGCCAGGTAACGCTGAGACAATCGACAATGCAATATCACGCACTACGCGTACAGACCAGTCACCAAGGGACTCTCCCCAGACGCGCGTCCAGGGAAACAGGCTAAAGACCCAACTCAGCCAAACGTAAAGTGCAACGATACCAAGCAGGATCATCAACAGTGCGTACAGGCGTGTCTCGATAGCGCCGATAAAACGCCGCCAACTCTGGGGGATCCAGCTTTTGTTCTCAAAAATGCGACGACGATAAACGCGTCTGACCCAACGCCAGGAACGGTATGCACCGAACCAAAACAGCACCAGTCCCACCAGACCAGCCACCGTTTTCACCGCCGACAGCGCCAGCCAGCCGCTGTTATACTGATCGCTCAATGCAGACCGCTGCGCCTCCATGCGCGCCAGTACGCGCTGCGCCGCCTGGTCGAGCGTAAGATCGTCTCCTTCGTCGAGATCACCTTGTGTCAGCAACATCACCGGTTTACCGTTCATCACGATAAGCCTTCCCGGCTGGTTATAACGCGTGACCGACACAACCTGTAGCGGTTCGCGAACATCGGCTTCAGTGAAATTTCGTAGCGTATTGCGGATGCGCAGCACCCGCTCTTCTGGCGTGGTAAGGCCGAATTTCGCCTGGAGCATGACAATCGGTTGATGAAAAATATAAA
Organism: Citrobacter sp. Cpo089; assembly: GCF_030332695.1. NCBI lineage: Bacteria > Pseudomonadati > Pseudomonadota > Gammaproteobacteria > Enterobacterales > Enterobacteriaceae > Citrobacter > Citrobacter sp. Cpo089. The sequence goes on from NZ_JAOWHJ010000057.1 coordinate 4,661, forward strand.
CCGTCCGCGCGCGTTCCTTTTCGGTGGGCTCCTGACGAGGTTCCGCCGCATATGTGTTAACAACCAAAGAGGAAAGAAAGCACATTAAAAAAGCGATCACAATCCTGTTCATATTCGCCACCGAAAACGCGAGAATTATCGTTATTATTCAAAAAGCCAACGCAAATTTGATTGCTTTTTTAGCATAGACCAGCCTTTCACTTACGCAATGTTAGTGAGAATGAGATCTTCATTTGATGTGAAAGATGACATTTCTCTGGGTAGGCTCTTATCTTCATCGTCGCTAATTTGAAATGCATATCTCTGACCAAAAGTACATAGTCTCAATTATTACGTCATGAGATTCTGTCTTTAGTAGCTTTCATTTAAAAGTATAAAGCCGCACATCTGTGATTTTTAAGCAATGGTATGTAATCGTTCGTTATATACTGAACCAGGTGACTTCACTTACTTTCAGAAATACGATAATAAAATTGAGTACATATCGGACAATGCGAAACAAAAAAAGCAAAACCATCCTACGCTTCGCGCTCTTGCTACTATTTACCTCTACGCTGTCGAGCTGCACATTAACCCGTGTTTCCGACAGCACACTCGCCAAAGAGGTCGATGAGCTGAATGTTATTGGTCTGAGCCTGGAGGCAGCAAGGCAAAGAGCAACTGAAAAAGGTTTTGTGTGCAGCGAATACGGAAACGTGAACACGGTTGTAACCGAACAGGGTGAGCATCGATGGCTACAAACTGAGTGCAGCAAGAAAAGTGCAGAGCAGTTCTGCCCGCAAATGCGTTTTGTCGTTCTTAATGTCGAGCCCAGCACGAACACAGTCGTTGATGTTGGCAACTATATTAATCAACACACCTGTTTTTGAAGGCAACACCTGCATATTGCGCTAAACCTCGTATTGACTAAAGGACGCTATCTTGCTCATCAGAATCATCATCGCAATGATCGCATTTGCTGGAAATTCAGTGCTTTGCCGACTCGCATTGAAGGGTATGCATGCTGATGCTATCTCATTCAGCAGCATCAGATTGATAAGTGGCGCAATTGCCCTTTTTTTATTTATCGCGATAACATCTGACAGCAGAAAATTTGAGTTCAAGTGGTTAAATGCCCTGCTCCTTTGCATCTATGTTTTTTCATTCTCCATTGCCTATGTTTCTCTTAGCACCGGTGCTGGTGCCCTGCTGCTCTTTGGTACCGTTCAGCTCGTCATGACGGTATGGGGAATAGCCCAGGGAGAGAAACTCGTAATTTTAAAAATAACAGGAATACTCGGGGCATTGGCTGGAATAGCGATTTTGCTATTTCCTGGTGTGGAGCGTCCTTCCTTTTATGCCGCAATAATGATGGTTATTGCTGGGTTAGCCTGGGCTTTCTATAGTATCACAGGGAAGAAAATCACGAATGCTGCTGCCTCAACCGGGGGGAATTTCATCCTGGCAATCCCGGTCGCATTGATTATTCCTCTGTTCTTCCGCTCTCATCTTCATATTGATATATATGGACTAGTTCTGGGCGTGCTTTCTGGTGCAATTACATCGGGAGGTGCATATCTGCTCTGGTATTCATTGCTCCCCTTACTCCGGTCCACAACGGCCAGTACTATTCAACTCAGCGTACCTTGTCTGGCCACTCTCGGTGGGATCATATTTTTGGGCGAAACGCTCACCGTCAGAATCCTTCTCGCAAGCGTCATTATTTTGGCTGGAATTGGCTTAGTTATTTTCTCTGATATGAGAAAAGGAGCAAAATAGACTGATTAATTATCGGCAAAGACGATACAGAACATGTTGTGCCAATCGATGATCTGGCGGCAACGCGGGATGCGTAAACTCTTCTGTTTTATTCATACCAATTCGTATCATCAGATCCTCTGACGGTTTATTCAGCACAGAAGTAAATGAAACGACTTCATTTAGCGCCAGTATGTCAAAAGCAAATGCAAGACTCGCTTGCGCGGCTTCTAACGCCAGACCCTGGTGCCAGTATGCTTTAGCAAGGCGCCAGCCTATTTCGGTGCAGGGTGAAAAATGAAATTTATCAGGTTGTGGATGCAACCCCACACAGCCCACAAACTGGTGTGTTTCTTTTAGCTCTACGGCCCAAAATCCCCAGCCGCGTTCTGCAATACCTTCACTAAATCTATCGGCCAGGTTATCGCTTTCAGCTTTCTCTAGCGGCGCGGGGAAAAAGCGCATCACGTCAGAATCGGCATTGAGTGCAGCAAAAGGGGCCCGGTCTTTAGCCTCCCATTGTCGTAATATCAACCTTGATGTTTCCAGCATATTCCTGCCCTTATCATTCATTTTCATATAATCTTCTAAAATAAGTGGCTCATCGGCAAGGTCTTATACCGTCCTTTTCCGACTTTTCCTCTCATACTGGAGATTTATACATGGCCGACTGGAACCCTTCGCTTTATCTGCAATATGCAACTGAACGTTCAAGACCCGCAGCAGAATTACTCAGCCGTGTGGCGTTAGAAAATGTCCGCTCAGTTGTTGATCTTGGTTGTGGTCCGGGAAACAGTACGGCATTGCTGCATCAGCGCTGGCCCACGGCAAAGACAACAGGTGTCGATTCTTCACCTGCTATGCTGAATGAAGCGCGCAACGCATTACCTGACTGCCATTTTATCGAAGCGGATATTAGCCAGTTTAAGCCCGAGCATCCCGTAGATCTGCTTTATGCAAATGCGTCGTTACAGTGGGTGCCCGATCACTATGACTTATTCCCACATTTGGTCTCACAACTCGGTCACAACGGCGTTCTGGCCGTGCAAATGCCGGATAACTGGCTGGAGCCCACGCATGTACTGATGCGCGAAGTGGCTTATGAACAAGATTACCCCGACCGGGGGCGTGCTCCGCTTCCTGGCGTTCACGCCTACTATGATATTTTGACCGAAGCGGGTTGTGATGTGGATATCTGGCGTACAACGTATTATCACATTATGGATTCGCATCAGGCGATTATCGACTGGGTAAGCTCAACGGGACTCCGCCCCTGGCTGCAGGATTTGAGCGAAAGCGAGCAACGTCATTACCTGGCTCGCTACCATGAACTGCTCCAGGAACAATATCCGTTGCAGGAAAACGGCAATATTTTGCTGGCATTTCCGCGGTTGTTTATTGTAGCCAGACGCAATAGTTAAGCATTTATCATCAGACAGATCACAGGACTGGGCTACCGAGTATGCGCGCCCTCGCCTTTTTATCATAAGGATCTAGTGGCTATGTCAGGCATCTGCTAGTGTCTTGCCACATGTTTCTGACGGGAGTTGTTATGTCTAAAGTCTACATTGGTGGGTGTCTGTGTGGCTCGATCCGTTTCACAGCCAGCAGTCCTAATAATTCCCATACCTGCTCCTGCGATATATGCCGGAAACATACTGGTGCCCCGACCGTCGTCTGGATTGAGTTTGATGCAGAAAATGTAGAATGGACGGGAAAAGCCGGAAAACCGACAACCTGGCGCTCATCTGAAACCACCAGTCGGGCCTTTTGCCCTCAGTGTGGCAGTTCCGTGGGCGCCATCGATGACGCTCCGGTCATTGCGCTTTTAGCCGGCGCTTTTGACGATCCTAATGATGAAGATCTGGCGCCGGAGTTTCATTCGTTTTCTGATATGCGGCCAGCATGGTGGGAAACAGAACGAAACTAAGTTAGTTGGTAATGTTTATCCGGCATATGTTTTGCTGGCACATTGGTTTCATCGTTCATTTGCAGTAAATCGATTTCGATTGCATTGCAAATCGCATCCAGCGGCAGGTCATTGTTCTCAGTACCAAACGGATCTTCAAGCTCTTCCGCAAGCGCATCGAGCGAGATAAAAGTATAGGAAATAAGCACTGAAATAAACGGCGTCATGTAGTGAAGATCCACCACTAACGCGAATGGCAGCATGATACAAAACAGATAAACAGTGCGATGAAGGATCAAAGTATAAGCAAACGGCACTGGCGTATTCGCAATTCGCTCACAACCTGCCAGTACTGCCGACATATCATTTAATCTGTTGTTTAAACTATGAAATAATATATCGGACAGCTGTCCATCACGTCTGCGCACGGCCAACCACTCCCCCATCAGCAACAAAATGCGGTTTGCTGGCGATTGTGCGGAAAATACCGTCTGCAGATCTTTCTCGCTGAGATATTTCGCCAACGGCTCTGCCTGTGGGTTTCGACGTAACGTCATGCGTAAACAGTGGGCAAATGCGATTTGCAGACGAACAAACTGCCCCAGTTCGGCGTCATCCGGTAAGGTGGTTTTCACCTCGCGAAGTAGTGACCGGGAAGCAATCATCAACTGCCCCCACAGGTGTCGGGCTTCGACATAACGTGAATAGCAGGCGTTATTGCGAAAACCTAAAAAGATAGCAATCGCCACGCCCAGAATACTGAACGGTGCCAGGGTAAATTTGATACCCAACATCGTATACCAGGGCAACATGATGATAACGGCGATGGAGAGCAGGAAGTTCAGCAGCAACCGTGAGAATATTTTAGATAATACGGAACCATGCCAGACGAATATCAGGCGCAGCCAGTGTTGTTGGGGACGAACGATCATGGTTATCTTCGGGAAAATGTGAAATCCGTCACATTAGACGCGATAGCGATCAATGTTGCAAGTTAATCGCAACATTATCCCAACAACTTTTGTTCTGCTTAAAATGAAGCCGCACCTAAGTCACAGACCGGGTTTATGATATAAACCACACAGTATGTTGTAACTAATGTATATCAAGAAAAAACCCGGCCTGAGCCGGGTTGTCGGTAGTCGTCTTAGCACAGTGGCTTAACGGCTTCACGCATACCTTTTGCCAGAATGGTATCCAGATCGGTAGAGACCTGTTCCACCAGTCCAGAAACCTGCGTCATATCTTGTTCCCAGTGTTCTTTGACACCCAGTACAGATTTGACCAACGCTTCGGTACTTATCTGGCGATCGCGATGCTGAGACCACAGCTGTTGAAAACGTTCTATCCAGTGAGCATCGTCTTGAACCGGATAAGACTCACCGTTGCGCTCTCCACGATAAAAAGCAATTAACGCGGCAAGCGCAAACGTCAAACGCGCCGGCAGTTTACCGCTGGTCTGTTGCCCTGCCAGCAGTTGCGGCAATATACGGGTGCGGAACTTGGTCATGCCATTCAGGGCAATAGACAGCAGCTGATGTTTTATATACGGGTTGCAGAATCGACCGGTTACCGCGCTGGCAAAAGAAGCTAACTCATCACGTGGCAAATCCAGTACCGGAATGATCTCTTCATAGATCGCTTTCTCCACGAAAGCACAAATCTCAGCGTCATTCATCGCCTCACCCACGGTGTCCAACCCTGCCTGCCAGGCAACAGGGACCAGCGCGGTGTGAGCACCGTTGAGAATCGCCACTTTGCGCTCTTTGTACGGTTTGATGTCATCCACGATCAGGACATTCAGCGGATACTTATCCAGACGTAGTTCTGCGGCTAATGACTTCGGCCCCTGAATGACAAACAGATAGAAATGTTCTGCGGTATCGAGGAAAGCATCATGATAGCCCAGTTCAGCTTCGAGCTTAGCTACCTCATCACGCGGATAGCCGGTAACAATACGGTCCACCAGCGTGGAGCAAAATGCATTGGCCTGATCCAGCCACTGAATAAACGCTTCCGGCAGCGCCCATTCCTGAGCGTAGCGCAGAACCAGTTCACGCAGCGCATCACCGTTATAATCAATCAGTTCGCAAGGGATGATAATCCAGCCTTTATCCAATGCGCCGTTAAAATAGCTGAAGCGTTCGAACAGCAGACGCGTCAGTTTAGCCGGATAACTAACCGCTGGCGCGCCGTCAAACTTATCGCCCGCGTGGTAACTGATACCTGCTTCCGTGGTGTTAGAGAACACAAAACGCATATCAGGATTATGCGCCAGCTTCAGGAACTCATCGTATTCGCTATAGACGCTGATTTCACGGTTAACTGAACGAATTAGACGGGCATCACTGACGGCCTCGCCCTTCTCATTCAAACCACGAATGATAGTGGTATAGAGGCCATCCTGCGTACTCAGCGATGGCGGGAAGGAACTTTCGATAGGACGAACAATGACCACACCAGCGTTCAGATCGGTATGTTCGTTGAGCAGATCTACCTGCCAGTCTACAAAGGCGCGCAGGAAGTTTCCTTCACCAAACTGAATAATGCGTTCAGGATACTGAGCACCGGGGAAATCGCGACGATTTAGTGTTTGCACAATGGGTTCCCTTTATGATTAGTCATACAACCTGATTGAATTGGTCCAATAGGTTAGCAAACTTTAATACATTGAAACCCTGTTTTGATCAATCCCCGGCGACAAATTAGAGCGTTTTATAGAAAAGTGTGGTTCCGGTCAGCGTCCCATCGGGCATTTGGGCATAGTCAGGTATCACCCCTACCTTTTTCCACCCGCAATTGTGGTAGAACAACTCCGCACCACTGCCAGTCGCCGTATCAAGCACCAGCAGCGTTTTACCTTGTTGACGCGCGCAACTTTCCAGTTCGTTCATCAATTCACGGGCCAGGCCACCGCGTCGCGCTGAGGGGTGAACCAGCAGTTTGGCGACATCAGCACGATGAGGTTGATTTTCGGGTTGATCGATAATGAGTTGGACGGTACCGACAAGCACCCCCTGCGCATTCTGCGTACCAAGAACGATCCGTTCTCCGCGAGAAACACTTTGCGCGACCTTCATCCAGAAAGGCTCTGATTTTTCGCGATTAAAGGGCAGCATAAAACTGATGGAGGCGCCGTCATTGACGCACTGTTCAAGAACATCGCTGAGCTCGTCGATTCGCGACAGAATCTGTGTCGCGCTCAGCACAAAGCAGGGTTTGCCGGAAGCCATGGTTTCTCCTTAGATTGACCCCTTCATACTGCTTTTAACAATTACACAACACAAGGGGGTATATCATAGGAAAATATTATCTATGGCTTGTTCATTTGGAGTACTAACCAGTGGTAAATAACCGTGACAACGTAACGTTGCTGTTCATCGTTTAGCACTACACCCTGAGGTATATCATGCCATTTCGCCAGACACCCTCGACAGCACGTCGCCGTAGCATGTTGAGCGATAAATACCGGGTGACCACGCATAGGAGTCTGTTTACCATCATTGGCGGGAAACGCAGGTGCTAGTCGTTTAGCTATAAAATCCGCAGCATGTTGTTCGATAACTGGTGCCCCTTTATCCAGACAATACTGCCTTTCTTTCTGACCAAGACGAAACCGCGAGCGAAACGTTGATTTCGCCAGCCGGACAAAAAGAGGATCGAGCGTTTTCATCAGTAGACCGAGCGCCCCAGCTGTTGTGTTAATTGTTCCAGCACGGCGATACCGGCCAGTGAATTTCCCGCCGGATCCAGTTCCGGACTCCAGACAGCAATCGCCATCTCGTGTGGCACGATCGCCACGATGCCGCCGCCGACGCCAGATTTCGCCGGAAGCCCAACCCGCCAGGCAAATTCCCCTGCGTTCTGATACATGCCGCTGGTCGCCATCAGCGCATTGATCTGCCGGGCCTGCATCGGTGTGACCACAGGCTCCGCAAGATGAAAGGCATGCCCTTGATTTGCCAAAAAGACAAAAGTCCGCGCCAGTTCCACACAGCTCATTTTCAGCGCGCAGTAGTGAAAATAGTTCTGCAAAACGGTGGGCACGTCATGGTGAAAATTGCCGAAGGATTTCATCAGCCATGCAATAGCGGCGTTACGCGCCGAGTGCTCAAACTCCGATCGCGCGACCGTCGCATCATAGGCGATATCCGAAACGCCGCTTAATGCCCGCACCACTTCCAGCATCCGTTGACGAGGTGCGCTTAGACGCCCTTGCAGCATATCGCAAACCACCAGCGCCCCGGCATTAATAAAGGGGTTGCGAGGGATACCCTGCTCCATTTCCAGCTGCACCAGGGAGTTAAATGGATGACCGGAAGGATCTTTGCCGACGCGCTGCCAGATCTCCTCTTCCTGATAGTGACGCATCGCCACGACCAGACTGAGCACCTTTGAAATTGACTGAATAGAAAAACGTTCTTGCGCATCTCCCGCCTGATAGTGCTGCCCATCAACGGTACAGATAGCAATACCCAGTTTTGAACCGTCGACGGAGGCTAATGCCGGAATGTAATCAGCGACTTTACCCTGACCAATCAGCGGACGAACCTGCTGCACAATGGTCTCTAAAATTGAATTGTCCATGGCCCTGGCCACAACATGCTCCTTGCTCGCAGGTATGAAAGGCCTGCGAGTATAACAGAGCTGAATACGCAACGTCAGGCCGGAAGGCGGAATCTGGCCACGGCCTGCATAAGCTGGTTAGATTCATGGTGAAGCTGTAAGGAAGAATCAGATGCAGCATTCACCAAATCACTGGTTTGTCGGGCTTCGCCGTTCAGGACATGGAGCTGACGGGTTAACTGGTGAATACTGTTCCCCTGATTTAACGTTGCAGTCGAAATGTCGTTCAGTAACGCGCCGAGGTTTTCCACCAGTGCGATAACCTGCTGCAAATTCTTATCCAGTCCATTAACCGCGTGAAAGCCCTCTTCAATGCCCTGTAACGAGTGTTTAATCAGTGTCTGAATGTTTTGCGTAGACTGACCGCTTTTTCGCGCCAGCAGCCCAACTTCTTTCGCAACCACGGCAAACCCGCGCCCTTGCTCCCCGGCATGTGCTGCCTCGATTGCGGCGTTGAGAGCCAGGATATTTGTCTGAAATGCAATGTTGTCGATAAGCGTTGTAATCCCTCGCATTTCAGACGAGCGAGTCACAATCGCCTGCATTGACGCATTTACCGTCGCCATCATTCGGTCTCCACCTGCCGCAATATCACGCGCCTGCACTGCGCGTTGATTCGCCAGTTCAGCAAAGCCACTGTTATCCTCAACATGCGTTTCCAGAACCGAAATATGCGATGTCACAGTGCTCAACTCTTCACTTTGTTTTGCCGACTGCTGGTATAGTTGTTTATTGTTCTGCGCAAGTTCGTTGATATTTCCTACCATTGCGGTGGTGGCATCATTCACCTGCCGTACCAGCGCACAGAGCCCCTGCTGCATTGCAGCAATACGCGAACTTAATTGCGTCACTTCCCGATTAAACTGACTCACCTGCGGGGCTGGCCGGGAAAGATCACCCGCCGCTAAAATATCGATATGATCGATCAGCCGTCGCAGCGGCATAATCACCCAACGGAACATACTACGCCAGACCAGAAAGGCGATAACCACCAGTACCAGAGGAATAAACAAAAATAGATTCTGTAAACGCTCAAGACTGGTCAACAGCTGCTGACGCCCAGCTTCCGCATGTCGCCCACTGCCCTGCTGAAAGCGCGCGTAATTACCGTTAAAGTCTGTCTGAAAGGCCTGCACGGGTACGGCAAAAAACGCATCAATGGAACCTGACTGCATCAGCCCGTCCGCCTGCTCCTTAATACCGCTATAAAAACGCTGATAGCTCTCTGTTAGATCCGGATCCGACTGCGGCTTCATATCCCGCCAGGCATCCCATGCACTTTTTGACTGCGCCAGCGCCCGATACGCCTCTTCCATTAACGGACGCCAACTCCCGTCCGATCCGGTGGCGGCATCCTGCATAAAATAAATCCCCGCACGGTTAAGTAAATCGCTGGCAGATAATAACGCCACCCGCGCTTCATCAACCTTTGCCTGCTGCAAAAGCGCGAGTTGATTACGCCCTTCATTCTGCTGTGCGTCACTGACTGAGGCCGAGAGCATCAAGGAGGACACGACCTGCAAAACTGAGAACAGCGCAATAATGCAAAAAATGCCGGTTAACAGACCGAACTGACGGGGTATTAGACGATGGGAAATTTGCGTTATGTTCATATTACTCTTCTGTATCAAAGCGTTAGTCGCGAGTGTACGGAGAGTAAATGACAGAAAAATTGCAGAAATAAGACAGGTGCCCCCAGCGGAGGCACCCACACCATCAAAGGCGGTTTTTCCAGACGGTCTGCACGTTACAAAACTCATGCAGGCCAAAGTGAGAAAGTTCGCGGCCAAAGCCACTTTTCTTCACACCACCAAACGCAACGCGGGCATCACTGGCGCTGTAACCATTGATAAATACGCCACCACACTCCAGGCGTGACGCCATCTTCTGCGCCAGCGCTTCATCCGCAGTAAACACCGTGGCGGATAAGCCGAAATCACTGTCATTCGCCAGCGCTAAGGCATGTTCAACATTCTTCGCCACGGTAATTGCCGCAACCGGACCAAACAGCTCCTGGCGGAACGCCGTCATTTCCGGAGTGACATCGCCCAGTACCGTCACGGCATAGTAATTGCCCTGACCCGCAATTTTTTCCCCGCCGAGCAGTAACCGTGCCCCTTCGGCAAGGGTGGCTTCTACCTGCTGGTGTAGCTCATCACGCAGATCAAATCGCGCCATCGGCCCCAGATCGTTTTCTTCGTTTAGCGGATCGCCCATTTTGAGCGCACTCGCAGCGGCCACAAAGCGTGAAGTAAATTCTGCCGCAATCCCTTCTTCGATAATAAAGCGCTTGGCTGCCGCACAAACCTGCCCTGTGTTCTGATAACGCCCAGCGACCGCCGCCTTAACGGCCAGATCGAGGTCAGCATCATTGAGGACAATAAACGGATCGGAGCCGCCCAGTTCAAGCACACATTTTTTCAGCGCGGCACCCGCCTGGGCGCCAATCGCCGCACCGGCACGTACGCTTCCCGTTACCGTTATCGCCGCGATACGCGGGTCATTGATCATTTGACTGACCCCGGCGTTATCGGCATTCACCCAACCGTAAACCCCCGCGGGTACACCAGCATCAGCGAAAACCTGCGCAATAATTGCAGCACAGCCGGTTACGTTAGGCGCATGCTTTAACAGATAGCCATTTCCGGCCAACAGAATCGGGACGGCACCTCGCATTACCTGCCAGAGCGGGAAGTTCCACGGCATGATCGCCAGAATGGTTCCTACCGGACGATACTCAATCACCGCCTGGTTATTCTCCACCAGCGTGGGTTCCGGATTGAGCATCGCCGGTCCATGCTCGGCGTACCAGTCACACAATGCAGCTGACTTGGCGACTTCAGCACGCGCCTGCTTAATGGGTTTACCCATTTCACGTGAGATACACTCCGCCATCTCTTCCGCACGATGGCGCAGAGCTTGCCCGATCTGGCGCAGCGTTTGCGCACGGTGCTCAACGGAAGTATGTTTCCATTCGTTATAGCCATTCGCGGCAAGGTTCAGCGCATGATCAATCTCTTCCGCGCTGGCCCACGGCGTCGCCGTCAGCCTTTCACCGCTGGCAGGGTCAATGGAAATCGCATGTGTTGCTGCTGTGATAGTCATAAGTGCCTCTCTTTATCGCAGGGTATGGTTATATCATGAGCATATTTACTCTTTCTGAAAAATGAATAATATTAACCATACCATTCACGAATAGAGAATATTATGGATCTGACGCAGTTGGAAATGTTCAATGCCGTCGCGGAGACTGGCAGTATTACGCAGGCCGCCGCGAAGGTGCATCGCGTGCCATCCAATCTCACCACCCGTATACGTCAGCTTGAAGCCGACCTGGGTGTTGATCTGTTTATTCGTGAAAACCAGCGCCTGCGGCTTTCCCCATCCGGGCACAACTTTTTGCGCTACAGCCAGCGGATCCTGGCACTGGTTGAGGAAGCCAGGATGGTCGTCGCCGGGGATGAGCCGCAAGGACTCTTCTCTCTCGGCTCGCTTGAAAGTACAGCAGCAGTTCGCATCCCCGCCACGCTGGCTGAATATAACCAGCGTTACCCCAAAATTCAGTTCGCGCTGGCGACAGGTCCTTCAGGCACAATGCTGGACGGCGTGCTCGACGGTACATTGAACGCTGCCTTTGTCGATGGTCCAATTACCCATCCGGGACTTGAAGGAATGCCGGTCTACCGTGAAGAGATGATGATTGTCACGCCTAACGGTCATCCCCCCATTAAGCAGGCCAGTGACGTCAACGGTTGCAGTATTTACGCCTTTCGCGCCAACTGTTCCTATCGCCGCCATTTTGAAAGCTGGTTTCATGCCGATCGCGCCATGCCCGGCACCATTCATGAAATGGAGTCATATCACGGCATGCTGGCCTGCGTCATTGCCGGCGCGGGTATCGCACTGATCCCGCGTTCGATGCTGGAGAGCATGCCAGGGCATCATCAGGTCAACGCCTGGCCGCTAAGCGAGAACTGGCGCTGGCTGAATACATGGCTGGTCTGGCGCAGAGGTGCAATGACACGTCAGCTGGAAGCGTTTATTGAGGTGTTGAACCCTCAGTTATCACAGAGCCCGGAGTAACTGGCGCTCCTCAAAGAACATGAATACCTGTAAATCCGGGTGAAGTCATACGCCCGGAATTTCATTATTATTGAAATACTTAAAAATATGAGGAATGTTCGGCAGCAAATTGTGGCGCCCTGCCAATGAAATGAGATCCGCATCACAAAATGATTGTATTTTCGCCAGCAAACGTTTTAAGATCGTGGCCTTACCTTTTCGCAGCTAATCCTCTTATTTGATATGACAACAGACACTGTTTCCCGCAAGGTCGCGTGGCTACGGGTAGTTACGCTTGCCATTGCCGGTTTTATTTTCAATACCACAGAGTTTGTCCCTGTCGGCTTGCTGTCCGACATCGCACAAAGCTTCAATATGCAGACTGCTCAGGTCGGGATCATGCTGACGATCTACGCCTGGGTTGTCGCCCTGATGTCGCTCCCTTTTATGTTACTTACCAGTCAGGTGGAGCGCCGAAAACTGCTGATCTGTCTGTTTGTTGTGTTTATCGCCAGTCATATTCTCTCTTTCCTGGCATGGAATTTTACCGTGCTGGTAATTAGCCGTATTGGTATTGCCTTTGCGCACGCTATTTTCTGGTCGATCACCGCATCGCTGGCGATCCGCCTGGCTCCTGCCGGTAAACGTGCACAGGCTCTCAGCCTGATTGCCACCGGCACCGCGCTGGCTATGGTATTGGGTCTGCCCATCGGGCGCATTGTCGGTCAGTATTTTGGCTGGCGCACCACCTTCTTCGCCATCGGCATGGGGGCGTTAGTTACCCTGCTTTGCCTGATTAAGCTCCTGCCCAAAATACCCAGTGAGCACTCCGGCTCTTTAAAAAGCCTGCCGGTGTTATTCCATCGTCCGGCATTGATGAGTCTGTATCTACTGACGGTGATTGTGGTCACCGCACATTACACGGCCTACAGCTATATCGAGCCGTTTGTGCAGACCGTCGCGGGTCTGAGCGCAAACTTTGCTACCGTGCTGTTGCTGGTTCTGGGTGGCGCGGGAATTGTCGGTAGCGTCATTTTCGGTAAGCTGGGGAATCTGCATGCTTCCGTACTGATTAGCAGTGCCATTGCCCTGTTGACGGTATGCCTGGTGTTGTTACTTCCCGCTGCTGACAGCGAAATGCACCTTGCTATCCTGAGTATTTTCTGGGGCGTCGCCATCATGCTGATAGGTCTGGGTATGCAGGTGAAAGTGCTGGCGCTTGCTCCTGATGCGACTGACGTCGCAATGGCACTGTTCTCAGGCATCTTTAATATCGGTATTGGCGCTGGCGCGCTGGTAGGCAATCAGGTGAGTTTGCACTGGTCAATGTCTACGATTGGTTACGTCGGCGCAGTGCCTGCCGTGGTGGCGTTGATATGGTCGGTGATTATCTTTCGTAAATGGCCGATATCGCTGGAAGAACAGCCTCAGCATTCGTAAAAAATGAGCCCGGTAGACATTACTGATTACCGGGCACAGTGTTCTAAGCGTAGGTTTTAATAATTTCCAGCACGCCGTTAATAATAAACTGCACGCCCATACACACCAGCAAGAAGCCCATCAGACGAGAAATCGCTTCGATACCACCTTTGCCGACCAGGCGCATGATCCCCCCGGAACTGCGCAAACAGCCCCACAGGATAATCCCAACAACCGCAAAAATAATCGGCGGCGCGATCATGATCACCCAGTCCGGAAATTCGGAGCCATGGCGCACGGTTGACGCGGAACTGATGATCATCGCAATCGTCCCCGGACCGGCAGTGCTTGGCATAGCCAGCGGTACAAAGGCGATATTGGCAGTCGGCTCGTCTTCCAGCTCTTCTGACTTGCTTCTCGCTTCCGGAGAATCATGTGCCTTCTGCTGCGGAAACAGCATCCGGAAGCCGATAAACGCAACGATTAACCCACCCGCAATACGGAGTCCGGGAATCGAAATCCCGAAGGTATTCATCACCAGTTGCCCGGCATAGTACGCCACCATCATGATGGCAAACACGTAAACAGATGCCATGAGTGACTGACGGTTACGCTCTGCGCTGTTCATGTTGCCCGCGAGGCCAAGGAACAACGCCACGGTGGTTAACGGGTTTGCCAACGGTAACAGGACTACCAGCCCCAGCCCTATTGCTTTAAACAAGTCCATCATAATGTCATCTTTCCTGTGCGTTAATCGTCAACGGCAAGTATACGGTGAAATCCAGAAGATAAGCCATTTTCGCGATGTAAGGATTCATTTTTCATCCGCACGTATCAACCATAATTATCAGATCGTTAAATTTCCACATTCCAGGTATTGAGTCTGATGATTTATCAAAACGTGGCATTTGCGGATTCATTCGTTTGACTTATATTTGCCTAAGCAATAATATCAGCCGTGACTAACTACTTGCCAGGGCAACCATTGTGAAAAACACCAGTGATCTGTTTAACGAAATCATCCCACTGGGTCGTTTGATCTATATGGTTAATCAGAAAAAAGATCGTTTGTTAAACGACTATTTGTCACCGCTGGATATCACGGCATCGCAGTTCAAGGTGCTCTGCTCCATCCGTTGCGCGGTGTGCATCACCCCTGTCGAATTGAAAAAAGTGCTGTCTGTCGACCTTGGCGCCCTGACGCGGATGCTGGACAGACTGGCCTGTAAAGGCTGGATAGAAAGGCTTCCGAATCCACATGATAAGCGTGGCGTGCTGGTGAAACTCACCGAGCATGGCGCAGCAATTTGCGAGCAGTGTCATCAATTAGTAGGGCAAGACCTGCACCAGGAACTAACAAAAAACTTAACGGCGGATGAAGTAGCCACACTTGAGCACTTGCTTAAGAGAATCCTGCCGTAACCAGAAAGAGGTATGACGATGTCCAGACGCAATACTGACACAATCACTATTCATAGCATTTTGGACTGGATCGAAAATAACCTTGAATCGCCGCTCTCACTGGAAAAAGTGTCAGAGCGTTCAGGTTACTCCAAATGGCACCTGCAACGGATGTTTAAAAAAGAAACCGGTCATTCACTGGGTCAATACATTCGCAGCCGTAAAATGACTGAAATAGCGCAAAAACTAAAAGAAAGTAACGAACCTATTCTTTATCTGGCAGAGCGTTACGGTTTTGAGTCTCAGCAGACGCTGACCCGGACATTCAAAAACTATTTTGATGTTCCGCCGCATAAATACCGTATGACGAATATGCACGGCGAATCACGCTATTTGCTCCCACTTAATCAATGTAATTGCTAAACGCCAGTTAACGACGTAACCGAGGAAATCATGAAACTTCTGTCTTATGCAATGCTGGCCCTGCTGTTTGTTGTTTCGGGCCAGAGCATGGCGGAACAGACCGCGCAACCTGCCACCCAGAACAGTCGCGACGCGATGATTATGCCCCCTGCGCACGATCAGTCCCCGTTCGATTTTAATCATATGGGTGCAGGCAGCGACAAGTCCGACGAATTAGGTGTGCCTTATTACAATATGCGCAACCTGTAATTATATTGCCCCGCCACTGCGGGGCTTTTTTTAGCCCCTCACCGACGCAACCTTACGCAACCGAAAGCCAAACACATTGATATACAACCCAGCCATGATCAGTAGCGCACCGAGCAGTTGCAATCCGGTCAGCGTTTCATCCAGCAGCACAACCGCACTCGCCAGTCCAACGACCGGCACCAACAGCGACAGCGGCGCTACACGCCAGGTCTCATAGCGTCCGAGTAACGAACCCCAGATACCATAACCCACGATGGTCGCCACAAACGCCAGATAAACCAGTGACAGAATGGTGGTCATATCTATCGCCACCAGACTTTGGGTAATTTGCGCTGGACCATCGAGAATTAATGAAGCAAGGAAGAACGGAGCAATAGGGATTAACGCGCTCCATACCACCAACGACATAACGGCCGGGCGCGAGGTATGCTGCATGATTTTTTTGTTAAAGATATTGCCACAGGCCCAGCTTAGCGCCGCCGCCAACGTCAGCATAAAACCGAGCATGCCAACATGCTGCCCGTTCAGACTGGCCTCAATCAGCACCAGCACGCCAAATACCGCCAGCGCAATGCCTACCAGCTGTTTACCCTGCAGACGTTCGCCAAAGGCGAATGCCCCCAGAATGATGGTGAAAAACGCCTGAGCCTGTAATACCAGAGAAGCTAACCCGGCAGGCATACCGAATTTGATAGCGCTAAAGAGAAACGCAAACTGCCCAAAACTGATGGTCAGCCCATAGCCGAGCAACAGCGAAAGTGGGATTTTCGGCCTGGCAACAAAGAGTATTGCCGGGAACGCCACCAGTAAAAAACGCAGCCCTGCCAGCATTAAAGGGGGCATATTATGCAGCCCCACTTTGATGACCACAAAGTTCAGTCCCCAAACCACAACGACCAGTAACGCCAATAACCCGTCTTTACGCGACATACCACCGCCCCTGCAAATATTAAATTTTTGTAAACAAGTTAAAGTAACGGAAATCGTTGTGCCGTAACAGATCATTATTTCAGGTAGGCTACGCAAGGCATTTTCGGACAACTTATTGAGTGTACATCACAGTTTTAGCATGCTATTTGTTTCTTATATCTAAAAAAAACATAACAACATGCATTGTCGGGCAGGAAAATGAATATCTCTCTGAGAAGGTCCACTCTCGCGTTACTCGCGTCATCTTTGTTATTAACAATTGGCCGTGGCGCCACTCTGCCATTCATGACGATTTACCTCAGTCGTCAGTATGGCCTGGGTGTCGATCTGATCGGTTATGCAATGACAGTAGCACTGACTATTGGCGTCGTTTTCAGTCTTGGATTCGGCATCCTGGCCGATAAATTTGAAAAAAAACGCTTTATGCTGCTGGCAATTTGTGGCTTTGCGTCCGGCTTTATTGCGATCCCACTGGTGCATAACGTGGTGGTAGTGGTTTTGCTCTTTGCTCTGATCAACTGTGCCTACTCCGTCTTCGCCACGGTGCTGAAGGCCTGGTTTGCCGATAATCTGTCTGCTACCAACAAGACTAAAATTTTCTCGCTTAACTATACCGTGCTGAATATTGGCTGGACCGTTGGTCCACCACTGGGCACGCTGCTGGTGATGCAAAGCATTAACCTGCCATTCTGGCTGGCTGCCGCCTGTTCAGCATTGCCACTGGTGTTTATCCAGACCTGGGTAAAACGTTCAACAGCACCATCAGAAGGTTTAAACGCCGCGGTGTGGTCCCCTTCGGTACTCCTGCGCGACCGGGCATTATTCTGGTTTACGTTATCGGCCTTTCTGGCATCGTTTGTTGGCGGTGCTTTTGCGTCCTGTATTTCGCAATACGTTATGGTGGTCGCCGATGGCGATTTTGCCGAGAAAGTCGTGGCGGTGGTCCTGCCCGTGAACGCCGCCATCGTAGTATCACTGCAATACGCACTTGGTCGCAGGCTCACCGCCACGAATATCCGCCCGTTAATGACAATGGGTACAGTCTTCTTTGTCGTTGGCCTGATCGGTTTCGCCTTTTCCGGCAACAGTCTGTTGTTATGGGGAATTTCTGCTGCCTTTTTCACTATCGGCGAAGTCATTTACGCGCCGGGCGAATATATGCTTATCGACAACATCGCGCCAACAGGCATGAAAGCCAGCTATTTTTCCGCCCAGTCGTTGGGCTGGCTTGGCGCAGCGGTTAACCCATTAGTCAGCGGCGTCATTTTAACCACATTGCCACCATGGTCGCTGTTTGTCGCGCTGATAGTGGCGATCGTTCTTGCCTGGGCGCTCATGATAAAAGGCATGCGCGCCAAGCCCTGGGGGCAGACGGCGGTCTGCTGATGAGTATAACGACAGAGCCGAAGCCGCTCTGTCGCATACCTCAGATAGCAACCAGTCCCCGTACGCCCTCGGCCTCCATATTTTTACCGTCGCCGCGTTGAATAATGCTGCCCCGCGACATCAGCAGGTATTTGTCGGCTAGCTGCTGCGCAAAATCATAGAACTGCTCCACCAGCAAAATGGCCATATCACCCCGGTGCGCCAGTTGAGAAATAACCTGACTAATCTCTTTAATTACCGAAGGCTGAATCCCTTCGGTGGGCTCATCGAGGATCAACAGCTGTGGGCGACTTGCCAGCGCTCGCCCAATCGCCAGTTGCTGCTGTTGCCCGCCGGACAAATCTCCGCCTCGCCGATGCTTCATCTCCTGTAAAACCGGAAAGAGCGCGTAAATATCATCTGGCACATGCCGGGCCTCCGGTGCTGAAAAACGGGAAAGACCGAGCAGCAGATTCTCTTCTACCGTCAAACGCGGAAAAATATCACGCCCCTGTGGGACATACGCCACACCGGCCCTGACCCGCTGATGCGGCTTCCAGTGAGTGACATTTTTATCCTGCCAGAGCACGCTTCCGCTACGGGCCGGAATAATCCCCATCAGACACTTTAGTAGTGTTGTTTTCCCCACGCCGTTACGCCCCAGCAGGCATGTCACCTCGCCGATACGCGCTTCAAAGCTCACCCCGCGCAGAATATGGCTGCCACCATAATATTGATTTAGTTCTTTCACCTGCAGCATATGAACTCCTTAACGCCCGAGATAGACTTCAATAACCTGCTCGTTGGCCTGCACATCGCGAAGGCTCCCCTGAGCGAGGACACGTCCCTGATGTAATACTGTGACGCGATCGGCAATGGTTTCAACAAATCCCATATCGTGCTCAACAACCATCAGAGAGTGCTTACCGGCAAGCTGGCGAAACAGCTCCGCCGTGTATTCCGTTTCCGCATCCGTCATCCCCGCCGCGGGTTCATCCAGTAGCAGTAAATGCGGCTCCTGCACCAGCAGCATGCCAATTTCGAGAAACTGTTTTTGCCCATGCGAAAGCAGTCCGGCGCGGCGGGTCCGCTCATTACCCAGCCGCAACAGCGCCAGTACTTCATCAATATGATCCCGTTGTTCGCCTGAGAGTCGTGCCCGTAGAGAACCCCAGACAGATTTATCATTTTTCAGCGCCAGCTCCAGGTTCTCCTCCACCGTTAATGCTTCAAATACCGTGGGCTTCTGAAATTTCCGTCCAATCCCCTGACGCGCGATGGCGATGGGATCCAGCGTTGTTAAATCGGTCGACTGGTCGTATATCGCACGACCACTTTGCGGTCTGGTTTTACCGGTTATGACATCCATTAACGTCGTCTTCCCGGCGCCGTTGGGGCCAATAATACAGCGCAGTTCCCCGACGCCAATATTGAGCGAGAGATCCGTTAACGCCTGGAATCCGTCGAAATTAACGTTAATTTTTTCCAGTTGGAGTACCGGGTCCGTTTGTTCGCGAAACCGATCGCCCGGCATCTGGCGTGTAAAAAGTCCTTCATCCGGCTGCATTATTTGTCTCCTTTGCGAAACAGGCCAATCACACCACTAGGTAAAAAAAGCGTAACGCCAATAAAAATCAGGCCAAGAAACAGCTGCCAGTATTCCGGCATAATGACGGTAAACAGGCTTTTAGCACCGTTCACCAGTACTGCGCCAAATACCGGGCCGATCAGGGTTCCACGTCCGCCCAGAGCAACCCAAATCGCCGCTTCAATCGAGTTGGTCGGCGACATTTCGCTGGGGTTGATAATCCCTACCTGCGGGACATAAAGCGCCCCGGCCAGGCCGCACAGTACAGCTGAAAGCGTCCACACCAGTAACTTGAAACCTTTCGGATCGTAACCACAGAACATCAGACGGTTCTCGGCATCACGCACGGCGGTCAGAATACGACCAAACTTACTGCGGGCCAGCGCAAGTCCCAGCCATATTGCCAGCACCAGCAGCATAACCGTCGCCAGAAACAGCGCGATCCTGGTTGACGTCGCGGTCACCGGAAACCCCAGAATGGTGGTAAAACCGGTAAAACCGTTATTTCCACCAAAGCCGGTTTCATTGCGGAAAAACAGCAGCATTCCGGCGAAAGTCAGGGCCTGGGTCATGATGGAGAAATAGACCCCTTTGATTTTTGAACGGAAGGCAAACCAACCAAATACCAGCGCCAGCAGGCCCGGCACCAGAACAACCAGCAGCATCGCCCAGAGAAAATGTTGCGTCCCCCACCAAAACCAGGGCAGCTCGCTCCACGACAGGAATGACATAAAGGCCGGTAATCCTTCGCCGGAAGCCTGACGCATCAGGTACATTCCCATCGCATAGCCCCCCAGCGCGAAGAAGATACCGTGTCCCAGCGAGAGCATTCCGGCATAGCCCCACACCAGATCCAGCGCAACGGCCACAATGGCATAGCAGAGAATTTTCCCGGCCAGCGTCAACGTCCACACCGATATGGCCAGCGGATGCTCCGCGGGTAACAGCGCAAGAAACGGCAAAATAATCAACGCCAGCAGTAAGCCCAGACCCAGCACGCGTGTTGCACGCGGCGCTTTACGCGCCAGCGTTATTGTCATTGGCATCGTCATCAGTCAATAACCCTCCCTTTCAGCGCGAACAATCCCTGAGGTCGTTTCTGAATAAACAGAATGATCAGCACCAGGATCATGATTTTGCCGAGAACCGCCCCCACCTGAGGCTCCAGAATTTTATTGAAGATCCCCAGCCCAAATGCCGCAGCCACGCTCCCGGCAAGCTGTCCAACGCCGCCCAGTACCACCACCAAAAACGAATCGATAATGTAGCTTTGCCCCAGCTCCGGTCCTACGTTACCTAGTTGCGAGAGCGCCACGCCTCCCAGTCCGGCAATTCCTGAACCAAGGCCAAAGGCCAGCATATCGACTCGTCCGGTGGGTACGCCGCAGCAGGCCGCCATATTGCGATTTTGCGTCACGGCACGCACGCGCAGCCCGAGGCGCGTTTTATTCAACAGCAGCCAGGTGAAGAACAGCACCAGCATGGCAAAGCCAAGCACCACTATTCGGTTCCATGGCAATATCAGATTGGCATAAACCTGAATACCGCCGGAAAGCCATGCCGGATTGGCGACTTCCAGGTTTTGCGCGCCGAAAGTCATTCGCACCAGTTGGATGAGCATCAGGCTGATACCCCAGGTCGCCAGTAGCGTTTCAAGCGGACGGCCATATAAATGGCGTATCACCCCTCGCTCGAGCAGCATTCCTACTGCCGCAGTCAGCAAAAAGGCGACCGGAAGTGCAATAACCGGATACCAGGCTAACCCGTGCGGGAAAAACTGCCCCATCAACTGTTGCACCATCCAGGTACAGTACGCCCCGAGCATTAACATCTCGCCATGTGCCATATTGATGACGCCGAGCAATCCATAGGTTATCGCCAGACCCAATGCCGCCAGCAGCAAAATAGAACCCAGTGACAGTCCCATGAAAGCCTGCCCTAGAAGATCCCCAACCTTCATGCGATGCGAGATGGAATTCAGACTTTCGTCAGCGGCAGCACGCACTCGGGCATCGGGTTCATGTTCAGCCCGGGTGAATGGCTGCAGGCGCACCTGAGTTTCAGGATCATTTGACGCCCCTAATAGTTCGATTGCCTGAAGCCTGACCTCCGGCGAGGTGCTACTCAGTTGCAGATTTGCCAGTGCAATAGCGAGTGCGGATTTCACATCACCATCTGACTCCTGAGCCAGTCGTTGTTGTAAAAACGGCAGCATGCCCGGCTGCGCCTCACGCTGTAATGTACGAGCTGCCTCTCCCCTTACCGTGACACTGTCACTTAAAAGCTGATGGACAGCCAACGCTCCGGCTACCAAATTACGCAGGCGGTTAGTCAGGCGAGTTTTTTTTAGCTCGCCGTTTGGGGCTGTCGCTGTTCCTAACGGCTGTACGTACGAGCCGTTCATGATGAAGGCATTTTTCGTGTTATCGGTCAGCAGGTTCTCATCTCGCAGCGCGCTGAGCAGCGGGATGCGCTGAACGTCGGGATTCACCGCCCATTGTTCAAGCAAGGCGACCTGCTGAGCACGGTTGGCGGCGGTAAAGGAATCAGCATCTGCGGCCTGGGCTATCCACGGCAAAAACCACATCAGCAACAACACACCACGAATCAAGCGCATAGCTTTCATGAGCGTTCTCCAAAGCATTACCCTCCCGCAGGAGGGCGTTAGATCAGTTGCTGGCGGTTTTCACAGGCTGTTCAGATTTTTTATCATTACCAGCGATGTACGGACTCCACGGCTGGGCGCGGACCGGCTCATCGGTTTGCCACACCACGTTAAACTGGCCGTTGCCTTCAATCTCGCCAATCATGACGGGTTTATGCAGGTGATGGTTGGTCGCATCCATGGTCAGGGTAAAACCTGATGGTGCAGCGAAGGATTGCCCCGCCATAGCAGCACGAACTTTATCCACATCGGTAGTTCCGGCTTTTTCTACCGCCTGCGCCCACATGTGCAGGCCAACATATGTGGCTTCCATTGGGTCGTTCGTCACTACCGAATCAGCATTCGGTAATTTGTGCGCTTTGGCATACGCCCGGTAATCCGCGACAAACTTCTTGTTGGCCGCATTATCGACAGACTCAAAGTAGTTCCAGGCAGCAAGGTTGCCCACCAGCGGTTTGGTATCAATACCGCGTAGCTCCTCCTCACCCACGGAAAAAGCCACCACCGGCACATCGGTGGCTTTCAGCCCCTGATTCGCTAACTCTTTATAGAACGGTACGTTAGAATCCCCATTGATGGTTGATACCACCGCCGTTTTTCCCCCTGCGGCGAATTTTTTAATACTGGAGACAATGGTCTGGTAATCGCTATGTCCGAATGGGGTGTACACCTCTTCGATGTCTTTATCGGCGACCCCTTTTGAGTGCAAAAAGGCGCGTAAAATTTTGTTGGTCGTGCGCGGATAAACATAATCCGTGCCCAGCAGGAAGAAGCGTTTCGCGCTACCGCCATCCTCACTCATCAGATACTCAACCGCAGGGATCGCCTGCTGGTTGGGGGCTGCGCCGGTATAGAAGACGTTAGGCGACATCTCCTCACCTTCATATTGCACCGGGTAAAACAGCAGACCATTCAACTCTTCAAATACCGGTAAAACTGATTTACGCGAAACCGATGTCCAGCAGCCGAAAACTGCCGCCACCTTGTCCTGACTCAGCAGTTGTCTTGCTTTTTCAGCAAATAACGGCCAGTTCGAGGCCGGGTCAACCACCACCGGTTCCAGCTTTTTACCCAACACACCGCCCTGAGCATTTATTTCATCGATGGTCATCAACGCCACATCTTTTAGCGGCGTTTCGGATATGGCCATCGTGCCGGATAACGAATGCATGATGCCAACCTTAATGGTGTCGGCTGCCTGAACGCTAAAACTCACGCCCATTGCAACAACAGAGGCAGAAAGTGCAAAAGCTTTTAAAAATGTACGACGCTGCATAGTTTCACTCCTGAAATTAGACTTGCTGAAAGCTCCGGTGCAGCCGGGCAGACAAAACGGTGCAAATTAAGGGTGTTCAGAAGTGATAAGGCAAAAACGATGCCAGATATTAAAACCTCATATAAAATCAATAAATTAGCATCCCGCACACAAAAATCAGTATTACATTTTCCCGCCAAAAGGATTAATCACACGAAAAAATGAACCACCATGAGACAACTCTGCATTATAAACGTGCAACAATCTGTGTCAGCATCACACCGTCATAACAGCGTCTCAGGGTTTAAAAACAAGGTTATTTGTGCGCAGATAAATGTGTCTCGTCACTATTATTTATTTTATTCGACGTGATCATGTCAAAAATTTACTTTTCAGTCGAAATAATCACACAGTTCAGCCTTTGTTTAAGATTGAATTGCTACTATAGTCATAAGCGAGGTGAACTTAAGGTAAGAGAGGAAACTCACAGATAAAGGAGCATTTACTATGCTGGGTAATATGAATATTTTTATAGCTGTTCTGGGAATTATTTTATTTTCCGGTTTTCTGGCCGCGTATTTTAGCCACAGATGGGATGATTGATGAACGGAGATAGTCCTGCACCGACCCGGCCCCTTGTTGCGTAGCTGCACAAGGGGCCATTTTTTTACCTGAATCGCGCTCGCTGTGCCTTTATCCTGATTTACAGATAAAAAAAACCGCCGGATATACCAGCGGTAAATGCTTGCATGGATAGATTTGTGTTTTGCTTTTATACGCTATCTGGCAATTCCCTGCGAAGATAACGGATAGTCAGCTAACCTATCATCGACAACCCCAATGAAAGTTAAACGAAACGCAACTACCTCAAAACGTTTTTCGAAAACTCACGCACTGAGGGGATACGAGGTTCCGTCATTGGTGTCCACCAACGCGATCCGCTCATTTTCATCCATAAACATGCAGCGATTCCTGCCAGTCTGTTTCCCCTGATACATCGCCCTGTCGGCCCGACCAAGCGCGGTATCCAGCGTTTCACCCTGTTGAACCCGGGTTATGCCTGCCGTCACCGTGATACCGATCTCTCCATCAGCGTAGGGAATTTTTTTCTGACCAATCAGACGACAAAGTCGCAAACCCGCCAGGCATGCCTGCTCGTCCGTTTTTGTTCTGATGATGATAATGAACTCTTCTCCACCGTAGCGGTACGCCGCCTCATCATATCGCGTCCATGACAATAAATTTGATGCCAGAGCGCGCAATACCACGTCACCGACCAGATGACCGTATGTATCGTTAACGTATTTAAAACGATCGATATCCAACAACAATATATAGAGATTAAGCGGTTCGGCGTCGAGCAACTGCCGATCAAAAGACTCATCGAGCATTCTTCTGCCAGGTAAACCTGTTAATACATCGATATTACTGCGGATACTCAATAAATATATTTTGTAGTCCATTACAGATGAGGTAAATGCCAGAAGCGCGTCCTGGAAACTGTCGAAATGCCATGAATGGCTACGTTTCTCCACTATAGTCAATAGCAACTCCTTGCCTAATAAATGCATCTTTTCGTGAGTGGCACTTATCTTGCTCACGTAACTACAATCATCCTCATTGTACCGCGATTGATTATTAAGCCACAGTCCAAATCGACAAACAAAATGCGAGTTTTCACCCATAATATCAGGCTGTGTTACATCTGAAGACACCACGCAGCGGAACATCTTTACCAGCCATTTGTAGTGGGCATCAATGGACTTGTTCAACTCAATCAAAATTGTATCTATTTCCTTCGTATTTCTTATCATCACGTTCTCTCTCCCTGTTCGAGCGTTTCTGATGGAATTATCTTAACGATAAAAAAGAAAATTTATGTAAATTTTTTAATAGTAATTAATAAGCCGCGATTAACAATAGCATTGCGCTATGCCACTGGTCGCGGCATAGCGTACATCACTCAGTTCATACCAGACTCAAATTGAACACGGCCATTGAGCCTTTTATTTTCGCGGATAGATAAAAACCGCTAAGAAAGCTGATGTGTATGCTTTAAGCTTTTTATAGCTATCTTTTTCCGATTAGAGACCTAAATTGCAAGGTTATTTCTTAGGTAATATAAAAACCTGGCGTTACACCCGGTTGGGAATGCACGAAACGATAGTGAGCAGTAGGCCGGATAAGGCGTTTACGCCGCCATCCGGCAATCTGTTACAAGCAGCCGGATGGCGCTTCGCTTATCCGGCCTACAGCGTAATTCCCTTTTCAGCACAATGATGAATTTATCGGCGTCATTATGTTTAGCTAAGCTGAATTGAGGACTTTCCCCCTCTGAACAAACCTTACGCGCTCAAACCACGATGTTCCAGCATCGGCTCCATTCGGGGATCGCGCCCGCTCCACTGGTGATAGAGTTCAGCTAAATCAGTACTGTTACCGCGGGACAAAATAGCTTCACGGAACTTTTGCCCGTTTTCACGAGTTAATCCGCCCTGCTCTACAAACCACTGATAGCCATCATCGGCCAGCATTTGCGTCCACAAATAGGCGTAATAACCTGCGGCATAACCGCCGCCGAAGATATGGGCAAAATAGCTGCTACGATAACGAGGCGGCACAGCCTTGAGTTCCAAACCTTCTGCTGCCAGCGCCTGCTGTTCAAATTGATCAACCGAAAGAGATAACGCGCTATTTTCCAGACTGTGCCAACGCATATCCAGCAATGCGGCACTGAGCAGTTCGGTCATGTCGTAGCCTTTGTTAAACAGGCTGGCCCGCTGCATCTTATCCCGCAACGCCTGCGGCATTTGCTCCCCGGTATCAACATGACGAGCAAAACGAGCAAAGACCTGCGGATGACTCGCCCAGTGTTCGTTGATCTGCGAAGGAAACTCAACAAAATCCCGCGGAGTGTTGGTCCCTGAAAGCGTGGCATAACGCTGAGTAGCGAACAGGCCGTGCAACGTGTGCCCAAACTCATGAAATAACGTAATAACATCATCCCACAATAACAATGCAGGCTGACCCTTTGTCGGTTTTTGATAATTACACACGTTATAAATAACCGGCCGGGTTTCATTGAGTTGCGATTGCTCAACAAAATTGCCCATCCAGGCACCACCGCTTTTCGATTCCCGGGCAAAGAAATCGCCGTAAAATAACGCCAGCCCTACGCCATCGTGATCGAATATTTCCCATACCCGAACATCCGGGTGATAAACAGGAATGTCGAACCGTTCTATAAATTTTATGCCAAAGAGTTGATTAGCTGTCCAGAAAACGCCCTCGTTCAGCACCGTATCAAGGGCAAAGTAAGGTTTGAGCTGCGCCTCATCAAGAGCATATTTCTCACGACGAACCTGCTCGGCATAAAATGCCCAGTCCCAGGCCTCGACGTTAAATTGCCCCTGTTCGTGATTGATAACATTCTGGATTTCGGCCTGTTCATCCAATGCCCTGGCTCGCGCAGCGGGAACAATCGCCCGCATGAAATTCAGTGCCGCCTCCGGTGTTTTTGCCATCTGATCGGCAACTTTCCATGCAGCGTAATTGGCAAAACCGAGTAGTTTCGCCTGCTGCATCCGGATCTCGACCAGTCGCTGAATAATCGCCCGAGTATCGTTAGCGTCATTGTTTTCTGCTCTCGTCCATGCGCGGTTGAACAGATTCTCACGGGTCTGGCGATCGCGTAACGCCGCAAGCGCCGGTTGCTGAGTCGTATTCAATAGCGGGATAACCCAACGCGCTTCAAGCCCTTTCTCCTTTGCAGCTTCGGCGGCAACAGCAATTTCCTCTGCGCTAAGTCCGTCCAGGTAACGTGCATCATCCACCACCAGAGCACCGGACTTGTTCGCCGCCAGCAGCCGTTGATTAAACTGGCTGGTCAACGTGGCGGACTCTGTATTGAGCGCTTTAAGGTTTGCTTTATCGACCTCATTCAGACGCGCGCCGGCTAATACAAAACGCTGGTGGATGACCTCCAGCAAGCGTGATGATTCGCTATCCAGCCCCAGTGAACCTCGGTGTTGCCAGACCGCTTCAAAGCGCGAAAAAAGCGCGCCATTGAGATAAATATCATTGGCAAGGCTCGCCAGTTCCGCGGAAAATTCTTCGTCAAGGCGCTGTAGTTCATCGTTGGTGTGTGCCGCCGTCATCGCGAAGAAAATGCTGGTTACGCGTGTGAGCAGCGTGCCGCTTTGTTCAAGCGCCAGCAACGTATTGGCAAAATCAGGGGCCTGCGGGTTTTGCACAATCGCCTCGATCTCTGCACGTTTTTGCCGCACGCCTTCATCGAACGCTGGGCGATAGTGCTGCACCTCTATCTGATCAAACTGCGGGGCCTGATACGGCAATGTGCTGTGGTGTAAAAAGGGATTCGTTAACGACATCTTCCACTCCTGAAAACGATTTGTTTACCAGAGTAGACTTCCCGGGAATCAACCGCAATCGCGTTACGCAGGAATAGCTCTGAACGGAAATGACGTGCTATGGTAGTACTACATAAAAAGCGTTGAGGAACAGTGAGATGATCGTTTTAGTAACCGGAGCAACCGCAGGTTTTGGTGAGTGCATTACGCGTCGTTTTATTGAGAATGGGCATAAAGTTATTGCCACCGGACGCCGCCAGGAGCGCCTGCAAGAGCTCAAAGATGAGCTGGGTGACCGCCTCTATACCGCGCAACTGGACGTACGTAATCGTGCATCGATTGAAGAGATGATGGACGCCTTACCCGCAGAATGGCGCAATATTGATGTTCTGGTCAACAACGCAGGTCTGGCGCTGGGCCTTGAGCCTGCTCACAAGGCCAGCATTGAAGACTGGGAGAATATGATCGACACCAACAACAAGGGGCTGGTTTATATGACCCGTGCCGTTCTGCCTGGTATGGTTGAACGCAACCGCGGTCATATTATCAATATCGGTTCTACCGCGGGCAGTTGGCCATACGCTGGCGGTAACGTCTATGGTGCGACTAAAGCGTTTGTTCGCCAGTTTAGCCTGAATTTACGTACTGATTTACACGGCACTGCAATTCGCGTTACCGACATCGAGCCGGGTCTGGTTGGCGGTACGGAATTCTCTAATGTCCGTTTCAAAGGTGATGACGCCAAAGCTGAAAAAGCCTACGAAAATACCACGGCGCTGACTCCGCAAGATGTTACAGAAGCGGTATGGTGGGTGGCTTCTTTACCGGCTCATGTCAATATCAACACCCTTGAAATGATGCCTGTCACACAGTCTTTTGCCGGGCTGAGTATCCACCGGAGCTAATTTCTCTGCCCGGCCTTGTGCCGGGTATAGATAGCCTGAAAGAAGTGATAAAATATCCGGGTTAACTCTCTAAAAAGTAAGAATGAATGACCGTAGAAACGCAGCTCAACCCTACACAACCAGTAAATCAACAGATTTACCGTATTCTTCGCCGTGATATCGTGCATTGTCTGATTGCACCCGGTACACCGCTTTCGGAGAAAGAGGTTTCTGTACGCTTTAATGTGTCACGCCAGCCGGTACGAGAAGCATTCATCAAATTGGCTGAGAACGGTCTGATTCAGATCCGCCCGCAGCGTGGCAGCTACGTGAATAAAATTTCGCTGTCGCAGGTGCAAAACGGCTGTTTTGTTCGCCAGGCAATTGAATGTGCCGTGGTACGCCGCGCCGCATCGCTGATCAACGATCAACAGTGCTATCAGCTTGAACAGAATTTGCATCAGCAGCGCATCGCAATTGACCGAAAACAGATTAATGATTTCTTCCAGCTTGATGATGAGTTTCATCAGAAACTGGCTTTAATCGCCGAGTGCCAACTCGCCTGGGATACCGTTGAGAATATAAAGGCTACAATTGACCGCGTTCGTTATATGAGCCTGGATCATATTTCCCCGCCTGAAATGCTGCTACGCCAGCATCACGATATCTTTGCCGCCCTTGAGAAGCATGATGGCGATGCGGTCGAGCGCGCAATGATGCTCCATCTTCAGGAAATTGGTGAGTCCGTTCAGCTTATTCGTCAGGAAAATAGCGACTGGTTCAGCGAAGATTAATTCTACGCTCACCTCACTCCGGGGTGAGTTTCTCCTGCGTTTTCCCCTCTCCCGCATAACTGCATAAAAAAAGCTGTGATTTTGATCGAAAACAAAAAAAATCATTAACGAGAAGCGTATTTATATTGCGCCCGTTACGTGGGACTAAAAGCCCACGGGCTTTGACGGTAAGTTGGAAAGGAGAAAACACCATGAAAACATACGATCGTAACCGTAACGCAATCACCACTGGCAGCCGCGTCATGATCAGCGACACCGGACTCACAGGCCGCATTACAGCGATAGATACCGATGGCCTGACCGCTGAGCAGATTCGCCGCGGGAAAACAGTGGAAATCGAAGGATGTGAAGGCAAATACGCCCCCCTCGAGCTGATTCGTTTAGGCATGAACTAATTGGTGTGAATGCCAGAAAACACAGCGCCATCTGGCCGTTGCAAGCCAGATGGCGACATAAAGCATAATCTTCGTTACTTCAGTTTTGCTGCATACTTCGCAACCGTCGCCTTCGCCCCTTCAGCCAGTAAAGTAAGATACGCTTGTGTGACCTGACGGTTGAACAGCTCAACCTGCGGCAGTTCGCGACCAAAAATAGCATCAATTGCCAGCAGCGCCTGAACGCGCTCTTCGCCCTCGTTACTGCTACGCACGGCATTCTGGATCACCGGCAACAATGGATCGCTAATTTCAATCGCCTGGCCCTGTTCATCCACACCACCGACGTAACGCATCCAGCCAGCGACACCCAGTGCCAGCAGCGCAAAGTCACTACCGTGCACAATGTGCCAACGAATGGAATCAAGCATACGCTGCGGCAGTTTTTGGCTACCGTCCATGGCGATCTGCCAGGTACGATGACGCAGCGCCGGATTGCTGTAGCGTTCAATTAACAGATCGGCGTAGCGCTGTAGGTCAACACCTTTTACTTTCAGCGTAGGTGCTTGTTCCTGCAACATCAGCGCACTTGCAGCAAGACGATAGTTTTCATCACCCATGCAATTGTTAATATGTTGATATCCCGCCAGATACCCAAGATACGCAAGGAAAGAGTGGCTGCCGTTGAGCATACGCAGTTTCATCTCTTCAAACGGAATGACATCAGCCACCAGTTCCGCCCCGGCCTTTTCCCATTCAGGACGGCCGGCAACAAAGTTATCTTCAATTACCCACTGGCGGAACGGTTCGCATGCCACGCCTGCCGGGTCGCGTACACCGGTGATATGTTCAATTTTGTCCAGCGTCTCCTGCGTAACCGCCGGGACAATGCGGTCAACCATGGTTGATGGGAATGTCACATGTTGTTCGATCCACGCGGCCAGTTCCATATCCACCGCTCGGGCATATGCAGTGACAACATTGCGCATCACATGACCGTTTTCTGGCATGTTATCGCAGGACATCACGGTAAAGGCAGCTAAACCCGCAGCTTTGCGACGAGCCAGGGCTTCAACCACCACGCCCGGCGCAGTTTTAGGCTGTTTGGGGTTTTGCAGATCGGCTGCAATCATTTGATTGTCTAACATCAGTTGGCCGGTCGCCGGAGAATGGCAGTATCCTTTCTCGGTGATGGTCAGGGAAACGATCGCGACCTGCGGTTCACACATCGCTGCCAGTACGCTTTCCAGACCATCAACCTGCGCATGCAATGCATTTTTCACCACACCCACGACTCTCGCAGTCCAGGCATCAGCAGACATCTCTGCAACGGTATACAGATTATCTTGCTGTTTCAGATCGAAAATCTGCTGCTCGCCGCCAATCAGGTTCACTTCGCAGTAGCCCCAGTCACTGCCGTGATCGGCGGCCAGAATGTCAGCGTAAACACCCTGATGTGCGCGGTGAAACGCGCCAAACCCCAGATGAACAATACGCGGAACCAGTTTTGTACGATCGTAGTCAGGAAGTGCAGCCTTAGCCGCTAAGAGCTTGTTTTGCATGGTATGGCCTACTTATAAATGAAATCAGGACTGTTCCAGAGTAACGCCTGTATGGTTGTATGTTTTGATTTGCATTAAGCTTTTTATGATTGGTATGACATCATGTAAAGCTGTGTAATAGCATGGGCAGCGTACGAGTACATCCGCCCATGCTACTGTCTTGTATCAGCTTGTCTGAGTCACCGAGCAACGAACCTTCTCGGCTTTTTTCACCTCGGCAGCATCCTCAAGTACGCTCAGGTCGCGATCTTTCACTTCTGGCATCAGCAACGCGGAAATTAAACCAATCAGTGAGTAAGCGATGACCATCACCAGAATTGGCCACCAGGAATTAGTCATGTTGCAGAAAATACCCGCCAGAACCGGACCAAAACCAACAGCAACTAACCCGCCCGCTTCTTTTGAAATCGCCATTCGCGTAAACCGGTTACGCGCACCGGTAATGACTCCAACTTATTGATAGTGTTTTATGTTCAGATAATGCCCGATGACTTTGTCATGCAGCTCCACCGATTT
>NZ_JAOWHJ010000058.1:0-63008 GCF_030332695.1 Citrobacter sp. Cpo089
GACAGGCTCCGGAAGACGGTTGTTGCGCACGTATTCGGTGAACGCACTATGGCGACGCTGGGGCGTCTTATGAGCCTGCTGTCACCCTTTGACGTGGTGATATGGATGACGGATGGCTGGCCGCTGTATGAATCCCGCCTGAAGGGAAAGCTGCACGTAATCAGCAAGCGATATACGCAGCGAATTGAGCGGCATAACCTGAATCTGAGGCAGCACCTGGCACGGCTGGGACGGAAGTCGCTGTCGTTCTCAAAATCGGTGGAGCTGCATGACAAAGTCATCGGGCATTATCTGAACATAAAACACTATCAATAAGTTGGAGTCATTACCTATCGTGACATTTATCTTTCCTTTGTTAGACTCAAAATCAGATTGTATTAATTTGAGACTGAGCGCAGATGAAAAAACTTACCTTACCAAAAGATTTTTTATGGGGTGGCGCGGTTGCGGCGCACCAGGTTGAAGGCGGCTGGAACAAAGGTGGCAAAGGCCCCAGCATTTGCGACGTACTGACCGGAGGGGCACACGGCGTTCCGCGAGAAATCACTCAGGAAGTTGAACCCGGTAAGTACTACCCCAACCACGAAGCTGTCGATTTTTACGGTCATTACAAAGAAGACATCAAGCTGTTTGCTGAGATGGGCTTCAAATGCTTCCGCACCTCAATCGCCTGGACCCGTATCTTCCCCAAAGGGGATGAAAGCCAGCCGAATGAAGAAGGGCTAAAGTTCTACGACGACATGTTCGATGAACTGCTGAAGTACAACATCGAACCGGTCATCACCCTTTCCCACTTTGAAATGCCGCTGTACCTTGTTCAACAGTACGGTAGCTGGACCAATCGTAAAGTCGTCGATTTCTTTGTCCGATTTGCTGAAGTCGTTTTTGAGCGCTACAAACACAAGGTCAAATACTGGATGACCTTTAACGAGATCAATAACCAGCGCAACTGGCGCGCACCGCTGTTTGGTTATTGCTGCTCCGGCGTGGTGTATACCGAGCATGAAAACCCGGAAGAAACCATGTACCAGGTGCTGCATCACCAGTTCGTGGCCAGCGCTCTGGCAGTGAAAGCCGCACGCCGCATCAACCCGGAAATGAAAGTCGGCTGCATGCTGGCGATGGTGCCACTGTACCCGTTCTCCTGTAAGCCTGAAGATGTGATGTTCGCGCAGGAATCGATGCGTGAGCGCTACGTTTTCACCGATGTTCAGCTGCGCGGCTACTATCCATCATATGTACTGAACGAGTGGGAACGCCTCGAATTCAATATCCGAATGGAAGCCGGAGATGAGCAAATCCTGCGTGAAGGCACCTGTGACTATCTCGGATTCAGTTACTACATGACCAACGCGGTAAAAGCGGAAGGCGGCAGCGGCGATGCCATTTCTGGTTTTGAGGGCAGCGTACCGAACCCGCACGTAAAAGCGTCCGACTGGGGCTGGCAGATTGATCCGGTCGGTCTGCGTTACGCCTTATGTGAACTGTATGAGCGCTATCAGAAACCGCTATTTATCGTAGAAAACGGATTTGGTGCCTACGACAAAGTGGAAGAAGACGGCAGCATCAACGACGACTATCGCATCGACTATTTGCGCGCCCACGTTGAAGAGATGATGAAAGCGGTAACCTATGATGGCGTAGACCTGATGGGCTACACGCCGTGGGGCTGCATCGACTGTGTCTCGTTCACCACCGGTCAGTACAGCAAACGTTACGGCTTTATCTACGTGAACAAACACGACGACGGCACCGGCGATATGTCGCGTTCACGCAAGAAAAGTTTTAACTGGTACAAAGAGGTGATTGCCAGCAACGGCGAGAAACTTTGATTTTTTGCCGGATGGCGGCGTAAACGCCTTATCCAGCCTACAGATTAAATTCCCGTAGGCTGGATAAGCATAGCGCCATCCGGCGATTAAATCCTACTTCCCGCCAGCCAGTTCCAGAAAACTTCCCGTTACGTAGGACGCCTTCTCGCTCAGCAGCCAGGTAATCGCCTGCGCGACCTCCTCCGGTTGTCCGCCGCGCTGCATAGGCAACATCGATTTCACGCGATCGACCCTTCCCGGCTCGCCGCCTGATGCGTGCATTTCAGTGTAGATAAGACCAGGTCGCACGCAGTTTACGCGGATCCCTTGCGCCGCAACCTCCAGC
The DNA here is from genome assembly GCF_030332695.1 of Citrobacter sp. Cpo089. Taxonomy (NCBI): domain Bacteria; kingdom Pseudomonadati; phylum Pseudomonadota; class Gammaproteobacteria; order Enterobacterales; family Enterobacteriaceae; genus Citrobacter; species Citrobacter sp. Cpo089. The sequence continues at coordinate 2,158 of NZ_JAOWHJ010000058.1, forward strand.
GCAAGGCCGGTGGTGAGCGTGTCCACAGCGCCTTTTGAGGCTGCGTAATCAACATATTCGAATGGCGCACCAAGCCGCGATGCAGCCGAAGAGACATTTACAATCGCCCCGCCTTGCCCTCCGTGTTTGAACGACATCCGCTTTACCGCTTCCCGACAACACAAAAAATAGCCGGTAACATTGGTCGCCAGCACGCGGTTAATTCTTTCAGCGGTTAGGCTTTCCACCGTGCTCTGTTCAAACAAAATCCCGGCATTATTCACTAACGCAGTCAGTGGTTCACCTTCGCGGTCAATAGATTCAAACATTGCCACAACCTGGCTTTCATCGCTGATATCAGCCCGTAGAGCAAACGCCTTTCCCCCGGCAGCGACAATGGTATTCACCACCTCCGTTGCCGCACGGATATTGTGATGAAAGTTAACCGCAACCGTGTAACCCTCTTGCGCTAACTGCAGCGCAGTTGCCCGCCCGATGCCGCGACTGCCGCCAGTAACCAGTGCGATTCCCATGGATACCTCCAGATATGAAAAAGCCGGGAGGCGACTTCGCCTTACCCGGCCTACAAAAGCTTTACTGCGCGGAAAAGTTACTGATATTCGCTCATCGGCACGCAGGAGCAGAACAGGTTACGGTCACCGTAAACATCATCAAGGCGTTTCACGGTCGGCCAGTATTTGTTCGCCACACCAGCCGGGAAGACGGCGATTTCGCGGCTATAACCGTGATTCCACTCCGCGACAAGCTCGTTTTGCGTGTGCGGCGAGTTAACCAGCGGGTTATCTTCCAGTGACCATTCACCGGCTTTCACGCGATCGATTTCAGCGCGGATTGCCAGCATCGCATTGATAAAGCGATCAAGTTCCACTTTGCTTTCAGATTCAGTCGGTTCAACCATCAGGGTACCCGCGACCGGGAATGACATAGTCGGCGCATGGAAACCGTAATCGATCAGACGCTTGGCAATATCCAGTTCGCTGATGCCGGTCTCTTCTTTCAGTGGGCGAATGTCGAGAATACATTCATGCGCCACGCGACCGTCGCGACCGGTATACAGTACCGGATAAGCATCTTTCAGACGGCTGGCAATGTAGTTAGCGTTAAGGATAGCCACCTGGCTTGCCTGCTTCAGACCTTCTGCGCCCATCATACGGATGTACATCCAGCTGATTGGCAGAATAGATGCGCTACCGAACGGCGCCGCAGAAACTGCGCCCTGACGGGTGAGCATTCCTTCAATCTGCACTACGCTGTGACCCGGTACGAACGGTGCCAAATGTGATTTGACGCCAATCGGTCCCATACCTGGGCCGCCGCCGCCGTGCGGAATGCAGAATGTTTTATGCAGGTTGAGGTGCGAGACATCTGCGCCGATAAAGCCTGGCGTGGTGATCCCAACCTGAGCGTTCATGTTCGCGCCATCAAGGTAAACCTGGCCGCCAAACTGGTGTACAACGTCGCACACTTCACGGATCGTTTCTTCATACACGCCGTGAGTAGACGGATAGGTCACCATGATGCAGGAGAGGTTCGCAGCATGTTGTTCTGCTTTTGCTCGCAGATCGTCCAGGTCAATGTTGCCGTTCTTATCACAGGCGACAACCACTACCTGCATCCCCGCCATCTGTGCGGATGCCGGATTGGTGCCGTGGGCAGAAGCCGGGATCAGACAGATATCGCGATGGCCTTCGTTACGGCTTTCGTGATAGTGACGAATCGCCAGCAGACCCGCATACTCGCCCTGCGCGCCGGAGTTCGGCTGCATGCAGACGGCGTCATAACCGGTCAGTTTTACCAGCCACTCGGAAAGCTGGCCGATCATCTGGTGATAACCTTCTGCCTGCTCTGGCGGGCAGAACGGGTGAAGTTCAGCGAATTCCGGCCAGGTGATAGGGATCATCTCGGCGGCAGCGTTCAGCTTCATGGTGCAAGAACCCAGCGGGATCATTGCCTGGTTCAGCGCCAGATCTTTGCGCTCCAGCGAGTGCATGTAGCGCATCATCTCGGTTTCGCTGTGATAGCGATTAAACACCGGATGGCTGAGGATCGCATCGTCACGCAGCATGCTGTCCTGAATGGAACGGCTGTCGAGCGCCACATCTTTATCCAGCGTATCGATATTCAAACCGTGGCTGTCGCCCAGCAGAACATTGAACAACTGCACCACGTTTTCACGGGTGGTGGTTTCATCAAGCGTAATACCTACCGCGTTATGGATATCGCTACGCAGGTTGATTTCTGCCGCTTCGGCACGCGCCAGCACAGCCGCTTTGTCGGCCACTTCAACACACAGAGTGTCGAAGTAGTGCGCATGGCGCAGCTTCAGCCCTTTCTGCTGCAGACCGGCCGCCAGAATATCAGTCAGGCGGTGGATGCGATTAGCGATACGTTTCAGGCCAACCGGACCATGATAAACGGCATACAGGCTGGCGATGTTGGCCAGCAGAACCTGCGAGGTACAAATGTTGGAGTTCGCTTTCTCGCGGCGGATATGCTGCTCGCGAGTCTGCATCGCCATGCGCAGTGCGGTATTGCCCGCAGCATCTTTCGATACGCCGATAATACGGCCTGGCATGGAGCGTTTGAATTCGTCTTTAGCGGCGAAGAATGCCGCGTGTGGGCCGCCGTAACCCATCGGAACGCCGAAGCGTTGCGCAGAGCCGAAAACAATATCCGCGCCCTGTTTGCCCGGTGCAGTCAGCAGTACCAGCGCCATAAAGTCGGCAGCGACACTGACCACAACTTTACGGGATTTCAGCTCGGCAATCAGTTTGCTGTAGTCGTGCACTTCACCGGTGGTGCCAACCTGCTGCAACAGCACGCCAAACACATCCTGGTGATCCAGAGCTTTCGCCGCGTCATCAACAATGACGTCAAAGCCAAAGGTTTCTGCACGGGTGCGAACCACGTCCAGCGTTTGCGGGTGAACATCAGCCGCCACAAAGAAACGGTTGGCATTTTTCAGTTTGCTGACACGTTTGGCCATCGCCATGGCTTCAGCAGCCGCAGTGGCTTCATCCAGCAGAGAAGCAGAAGCCATATCCAGGCCCGTCAGGTCCAGTGTGACCTGTTGGAAGTTCAGCAGAGCTTCCAGTCGTCCCTGGGAGACTTCCGGCTGATACGGCGTATATGCGGTGTACCAGCCTGGGTTTTCCAGCATGTTACGCAGAATAACCGGTGGCAACTGCACGGCGGTGTAGCCCATGCCAATGTAGGACGTGAAGCGCTTGTTACGCCCGGCGATGGCTTTTAATTCAGCCAGCGCAGCGTATTCGGTCGCCGCCTCGCCCACCTGTGGCGGGGTTGCGAGCTGAATGTCTTTCGGCACAATCTGGCCGATCAGCGCGTTTAACGACTCGGCGCCAACCGCATTCAGCATCTCTTGCTGCTGCGCGGCGTCCGGTCCGATGTGGCGTTCAATGAAAGCGCCGCTGTTTTCAAGCTGGCTTAACGTCTGTGTCATGGGCGATGGTTCCTGAAACGTGCAGTGAATCGTGATGGTCTCTGTCTACGTGCCCGGTGGCGCTAGCGCTTACCGGGCCTACGCATGCTTTGTAGGCCGGATAAGCGCAGCGCCATCCGGCAAAAGTGTATTTACTCGTCTTCTAACAAAGCTTCGTATGCGGTCGCATCCAACAGCGATTCAATTTCGCTTTCATCGCTGGCTTTGATTTTGAAAATCCAGCCACCCGCATACGGCTCGCTGTTGACCAGTTCCGGGGAGTCGCTGAGCGCATCGTTAACCGCAACAATCTCACCGCCTACTGGCGCATAGATATCGGATGCCGCTTTTACGGACTCCGCAACGGCGCAATCATCGCCCGCGCTGACGGTGGCGCCAACTTCTGGCAGGTCAACGAAAACCATGTCACCTAACAGCTCCTGAGCGTGTTCGGTGATACCAACGGTGTAAGAGCCGTCAGCTTCTTTGCGCAGCCATTCGTGTTCTTTGCTGTATTTCAGTTCTGCAGGTACGTTGCTCATCAATCAATCTCCAAAAAAGGATGAATTACGCGACGGCTTTGCCGTTACGCACAAAAACAGGTTTAGTCACTTTTACCGGCATTTCACGGTTACGGATCTGTACGATCGCAGTCTCACCGATACCCGCAGGCACACGCGCCAACGCGATGCTGTAACCCAGGGTTGGGGAGAATGTGCCACTGGTGATAATGCCTTCATGCTGGTTGCCAGAAGCATCGGTGAAACGCACCGGCAGTTCATTACGCAGCACGCCCTTCTCAGTCATCACCAGCCCGACCAGCTGTTCGTGGCCTTTTTCACGCTGCATTTCCAGCGCTTCACGACCAATAAAGTCGCGGTCAGCCGGTTCCCACGCGATGGTCCAGCCCATGTTGGCCGCCAGCGGAGAAATACCTTCGTCCATCTCCTGGCCATACAGGTTCATACCCGCTTCCAGACGCAGGGTGTCACGCGCGCCGAGACCGCAAGGTTTGACACCAGCCTGAACCAGCGCACGCCAGAAATCTGCCGCCTTTTCATTCGGCATGGCAATTTCATAACCTGCTTCGCCGGTATAACCGGTGGTTGCGATAAACAAATCACCTGCCTGAACGCCGAAAAACGGCTTCATGCCTTCAACCGCATGACGCTGCTCGTCAGTAAACAACGTAGCTGCTTTTTCCTGCGCGTTTGGCCCCTGCACCGCAATCAGCGACAGGTCGTCACGAACGGTGATGTCGATGGCGTAAGGTTCAGCGTGTTGGGTAATCCAGGAGAGGTCTTTTTCGCGGGTGGCGGAGTTTACAACGAGGCGGAAGAAATCTTCAGTGAAGTAGTAGACAATCAGGTCATCTATCACGCCGCCCGAAGCGTTGAGCATCCCGGAGTAGAGGGCTTTACCCGTCTTCGTTAGCTTCGAGACGTCGTTTGCCAGCAGATAACGCAAGAACTCCCGGGTGCGGCTACCGCGCAGGTCGACGATGGTCATATGCGACACATCAAACATTCCGGCGTCGGTGCGAACAGCATGGTGTTCATCGAGCTGAGAACCGTAATGCAGTGGCATCATCCAGCCATGGAAATCGACCATGCGCGCGCCACATAGCGTGTGTTGTTCGTACAAAGGAGTCTGTTGAGCCATCTTTTCCTCGTTGAATAAGCGGGGCTACCAACTCTTTCGCGGTGAAATTTTCGCCACGAAACCCAGCACCGCAGCCGCTCCAGGGGCTACGACGCAAACGTTCTCTTTGTCCTGAACTTACCACCGAAACAGACGCTAAACCATAAGTCAAAATTAACCATCACATTAGCTTATGGCGAAAAACAGCCAGATCGCTAACAGAATAAAACTCCATACACATAACAATTAATCAGAACAACAAACGAATATAAGCGCAAAATTACAGCACCAATCCATATTAAATGTGGAAAAAATGTCAAAAATGGCGTTATGAAAAAAACGTAAAATTAGAAAAACTAATGCGAAAAAAGGCGTGAAATTAGATTATTTCAAATGAGAGAAGCCCCCCGACGCGCAGGCCGGGAGAGGAAAGTGTGACGGGTCTCAAACTCTTAAGATTGTCCTTACGGACACTAACGTAACCACTCGGGAAGATCGTTCAGTCCCATCGCCTGACGGATGAGTTGTGGTTTTACGCCCGGCAGGGTATCGGCCAGTTTCAGACCGATATCACGTAGCAGTTTTTTCGCCGGATTCTCGCCTGCAAACAGTTCACGGAAACCCTGCATCCCCGCCAGCATCAGCGCTGCGCTATGCTTACGGCTGCGCTCGTAGCGGCGTAAATAGAGATACTGACCAATATCTTTTCCCTGACGCTGTAGCCGCTTAAGCTCATCGATCAGTTCCGCCGCATCCATAAAGCCAAGGTTAACCCCCTGACCCGCCAGCGGGTGGATGGTATGCGCCGCATCCCCCACCAGCGCCAGACGATGGGCCGCGAACTGGCGGGCATAACGTCCCGTCAGCGGAAACGCCTGACGTTCGCTTTCAAGGCTGCACAGCCCCAGACGATTATCAAAGGCGATATTCAGCGCCTGATTAAACTCGTCAACGCTTGCCTGCTGCATACGTTCTGCTTCCTGCGGCGAGAGCGACCAGACGATAGAGCACAGGTGCGGATCGCTGAGTGGCAGGAATGCCAGAATCCCCTCGCCATGAAACGCCTGACGCGCAACCGCACCGTGAGCTTCCTGCGTACGGATAGTCGCCACCAGCGCATGATGACGGTAGTCCCAGAAGGTGAGCGGAATGTCCGCTTTATTGCGCAGCCAGGAATTAGCGCCATCGGCACCGACGACCAGACGCGCCGTCAGCATTGTGCCATCTTTGAGGCTCAGAAATGCCTCGTTCTCGCCCCAGGCCACCTGCTGTATTTCAGCTGGCGCCATCATCGTAATATCCGCTGAACGCTGCGCCTTTTGCCACAGCGCATAATGGATTTCTGAGTTTTCAACGATGTGACCCAAATGGCTGTAGCCCATGCTCTGGTCATCAAACGCAATACGTCCAAAGCTGTCTTTGTCCCAGACTTCCATGCCGTGGTAGCAGCAAGCGCGACGAGCAACAATGTCGGACCAGACGCCAAGACGGGTAAGCAGTTTTTCGCTGGCTGCATTAATGGCCGAAACGCGAAGCTGAGGAGGAGCATCCGCCGCCAACGGCTGCGGAACATGTTGTTCTAACACCGCAACGCGCAACCCGCTGCCCTGCAGGCCGCAGGCAACCGCCAGTCCCACCATGCCGCCACCAACAATTGCTACATCAACACTTTGCACTGTTTATACCTCGAAACCTGTAATCCGTAGGCCTGATAAGCGCAGCGCCATCAGGCATTTTTGCGGGGACCCTTGCCGGATGTCGGCGTTGCCTTATCCGACCTACAGGTCATATTTATCGTGCAACCCAACCCAGGGTCCGCTCCGCCAGCGCATCGCGCGCAGGGGTGAATAATTCCATCGCCATCAACCCGACATTGCGCCCAACAACCAGCGGGGCCCAGTGATTGGCAAACAAATACACTAAATTGTTGGTCACACCAATCGTCGTCTCGCGATCGCGCTCGCGGCGCTGCTGATAACGTGCCAGCACCGCATAATCACCGACATCTTCCGCGCCGTTTTGCGCCTGCGTCAGCGTCTCAGCAAGGCTCATTACATCGCGCAGGCCAAGGTTGAAACCTTGCCCGGCAATGGGATGCAGCGTCTGGGCGGCGTTCCCTACCAGCACGGTACGATGGGTAATCGCTTTCAGCGCCGTAGTTAACGAAAGCGGATAAGCGCTGCGTTTACCAGCCTGGGTAATACGTCCCAGTCGCCAGCCAAAAGCGGTTTGTAGTTCACGGCAAAACTGTTCGTCGGACCAGGTCATGATCTCATCACGCTGCTCCAGTGGATGGCACCACACCAGCGAGCAGCGACCGTCAGACATTGGCAGCATTGCCAGCGGGCCATATTGCGTGAAGCGTTCAAACGCTCGCCCGTCGTGCGGTACAGAGGTCGTGACGTTGGCAATCACCGCCAGTTGCTCATAAGGCTGTTGCAGCCAGTCAACACCGCAGGCAGTCGCCAGTGCGGAACGCGTGCCGTCAGCAGCCACCAGCAGGCGACCGGTAATCATTTCACCATTCTCCAGCGTCACTTCAACGCGCTCCTGCGTGCGCGACACGCTGGCTACGCGGTCGGGGCAGTGCAATGTGACACCCGGTGCTTTGCGCAGCAGCGCAAACAGACGCAGCCCGACGTCGTGCAGTTCTACCACCTGGCCCAGAGCTGGAATACGGTATTCCTGCGCATCCAGCGTCACAAATCCGGCATGGCCGCGATCGCTGACGTGAACCGTTTTAATGGCCGTTGCGCAATCGGCAATCGCCTGCCATACGCCAATTCGCGCCAGCTGTTGGCAGGTTCCTGCCGCCAGCGCGATCGCCCGGGCGTCAAACCCGGGATGGCGGTCAGTTTCAGGTTCGCTCGCTTCTATCAGATGAACCGGCAGAGTCCCATGGCTGAGCTGAGAAATGGCCAGCGCCAGCGTCGCGCCAACCATACCACCACCAACGATAATCACACTCATTGCAGTCGCGCCGCAGCCATTAAGGCTTCAATGTCATCAGCTTTCTTCACTACGCTGGCGGTCAGGTTTTCATTGCCGTCCTCGGTGATGAGGATGTCATCCTCAATACGAATGCCGATACCACGATAAGCCGGTGGTACATCAGCATCCGGCGCGATATACAGTCCCGGTTCGACGGTGAGTACCATTCCCGGCTCAAGAATACGTGAGCGGTCCTGACCATAAACGCCGACGTCGTGCACATCCAGACCCAGCCAGTGACTTAGACCATGCATAAAGAATGGGCGGTGCGCATTTTCGGTAATCAACTGATCGACATCACCGTGCAGAATGCCAAGCTGCACCAGGCCCGTAATCATGATACGCACCACTTCGCCAGTGACTTCCTGAATGGACGTTCCGGGACGATACAGACGCAGGCTGGTCTCTAAGGATTCCAGTACGATATCGTAGATTTCACGCTGTGCTGGGGTAAATTTACCGTTTACCGGGAAGGTACGCGTAATGTCACCCGCATAGCCTTTGTATTCACAGCCAGCGTCAATCAGCACCAAATCGCCATCGCGCATTTCACTTTCATTTTCGGTGTAATGCAGGATACAGCCGTTTTCACCGCTGCCGACAATCGTGTTATAGGACGGATAACGCGCGCCATGACGGGTAAATTCATGGTGAATCTCCCCTTCTAACTGGTATTCAAACATTCCCGGACGGCATTTTTCCATCGCGCGGGTATGCGCCAGTGCGGTGATTTCTCCGGCACGACGCATGACCGCGATTTCTTCCGGTGATTTGAACAGGCGCATTTCATGCACCATCGGACGCCAGTCGATAATCGCGGCAGGCGCGTGCAGATTTTGTCTGGAGCCTTTGCGCAGTTTATCCAGCGCCGTGCACACAATCTCGTCGGCCCAGGCATACTCGCCCTGGGCGTGGTATACCGCGTCCAGACCATTGAGCAGCAAATACAGCTGTTGATTGATTTCACTGAAGGCCAGCGCCCGGTCAACGCCAAGTTTTGCCGGGGCAGCATCCTGGCCTAGACGGCGGCCAAACCAGATCTCCGCCGTCAGATCGCGAACCCGATTGAACAAAACGCTGTGGTTATGAGTGTCATCACTTTTGATCAGCACCAGCACGGCTTCAGGTTCGTTAAAACCGGTGAAGTACCAGAAATCACTGCTTTGGCGGTAAGGGTATTCACTGTCCGCGCTACGCGTCGTTTCCGGTGCGGCAAAAATCAGCGCGGCGCTGCCGGGCTGCATTTGTGCCAGTAAAGCCTGGCGACGACGCTGGAATTCTTGCTGAGATATCTCGCTCATCACACTCTCCTTTGCGTTTCGTTCTTAGTGCAGAGTCGGTTTACGGACTTCCGGCGCGGTCGGCTGCTGACGCGTAAACGTGTCATGACACAGCAAGGCGGCTACGCGCACGTATTCGATGATCTCTTCGAGCGACATTTCCAGCTCTTCCTGATCTTCGTCTTCGTCATATCCCAATTGAGCGATATTGCGCAGGTCGTCAATCGCTTCCCCGGTTTCGCCGGTCACTTTGTCGAGCTTCGGTTGCGTGACGCCAAGGCCCAGTAAAAAGTGGTTTACCCATCCCGCCAGCGCATCGGCGCGATCGAACACGCTGACGTCATCCCCTTCAGGCAGATAAAGCTGAAAAAGGAAGCCGTCGTCTTCGAGGGCATCACTGGTGGCTGAGTGCATTTTCAGCAGCGCCTGAGCCAGCTCGTGACCAAAGGCCAGACCTTCGTTCGTCAGGTCGTGCAGCAGCGGCTGCCATGAGCTGTCGTTATTTCCGCCGCAAATCATTCCGCTTATCAAGCCGTGCATTTCGGCCGGGGTTAATCCAGCCCCTTGTTGGTTCAAAAACTGGCTAACTTCGTTGTAACCAGGCATTTCGTTCTGTATAGACATAAGCATTCGTCATCAAAGGGAGGAATATTCATGGTATGCTACCACTTTGGACCCTGGTGGACCAGAAAAGGGCTTGTATCTTGATACCAGGGTAGCTATAGTGTCGCCCCTTCGCGGACCCACGGTCTGGAGACGAAGGCAGCGCAGTCAATCAGCAGGAAGGTGGCATGTCTGCACAACCCGTCGATATCCAAATATTTGGCCGTTCACTGCGAGTGAATTGCCCGCCTGAACAAAGGGATGCGTTGAATCAGGCTGCGGACGATCTCAATCAGCGATTGCAAGATCTGAAAGTTCGCACTAGAGTCACAAATACTGAGCAGTTGGTTTTCATCGCCGCGTTGAACATCAGCTATGAATTAACTCAGGAAAAAGCGAAGACGCGTGAGTACGCGGCGAGCATGGAACAACGTATTCGGATGCTACAACAGACCATCGAACAGGCGTTGCTTGATCAGGGTCGCATAACCGAAAAAACGGGCCAAAACTTTGAATAACACTTTTCGGTTTACTGTGGTAGAGTGACCGTGAAGACAAAATTTCTCTGAGATGTTTGCAAGCGGGCCAGTCCCCTGAGCCGATATTTCATACCACAAGAATGTGGCGCTCCACGGTTGGTGAGCATGCTCGGCCCGTCCGAGAAGCCTTAAAACTGTGACGACGCATTCACCTTGAACCAAGGGTTCAAGGGTTACAGCCTGCGGCGGCATCTCGGAGATTCCCTTCTACCTGGCAACAGCCATGACATTACTTTCTGAACTCCCTTTATCCCGGCAAGAAATCCGTCAACTGATTCGGCAGCGTCGTCGTGCGCTTACTTCCGAACAGCAACGACAATACGGTCAGCAAGCCGCGACCCGAATGCTCAGTTATCCCCCTGTTGTACTCGCTCATACCGTGGCGGTATTCCTCTCGTTCGATGGCGAACTCGATACCCAGCCGCTAATAGATCAGCTGTGGCGAGCGGGCAAGCGCGTCTATCTTCCAGTTCTTCATCCCTTCAGCCCTGGCAACCTGCTGTTCCTGCACTATCATCCGCACAGCGACCTGGTAACCAATCGCTTAAAGATCCAGGAACCACGACTTGATGTACGTGACGTATTGCCGCTCTCACAACTGGATGTACTGATTACGCCGTTAGTGGCGTTTGATGAGGTCGGGCAACGCCTGGGTATGGGCGGTGGATTTTATGACCGTACGTTGCAAAACTGGCAGCAGCATAAGATCCAGCCCGTAGGCTACGCGCACGATTGTCAGCGAGTGGAAAAGCTGCCTGTCGAAGAATGGGATATCCCACTGCCTGCGGTGGTGACGCCATCCAAAATCTGGGAGTGGTAGCTTTTTTTGCCAATTACGGCAAGGCTCGAAAACAGAATGTATGCGTGACAGGAAGAGATTTTGAGGCCGGGAAATCAGAGGGAAGATGGGCAGGTCAACCGCCTGCCCATGTAGATGAAATCAGTACAGCAGACGAGCGCGAATGGTTCCCGGAAGGGCTTTCATCGCCAGCAGCGCTTTCTCTGCCACATCTTCATCCGCTTCAATATCAATAACCACGTAACCTACCTGTGCGGAAGTCTGCAGATACTGCGCGGCAATGTTGACGCCCTGCTCGGCAAAAATCTGGTTCAGCGCAGTCAGTACGCCCGGACGGTTTTCGTGAATGTGCATCAGACGACGACCGCCGTGCAGCGGCAGCGAAACTTCCGGGAAGTTAACTGCAGACAGCGTAGAGCCGTTGTCGGAATACTTGGTCAGTTTCCCAGCCACTTCCAGACCGATGTTTTCCTGTGCTTCCAGCGTTGAACCACCAATGTGCGGCGTCAGGATCACGTTGTCGAAATCACACAGCGGCGAAGTGAAAGGATCGCTGTTGGTTGCCGGCTCGGTTGGGAATACGTCGATTGCTGCCCCTGCCAGGTGCTTGGTCGCTAACGCGTCGCACAGCGCAGGAATATCAACAACTGTGCCGCGTGCGGCGTTAATCAGCAGCGCGCCTGGTTTCATCAAGGCAATCTCACGCGCGCCCATCAGATTTTTGGTGGAGGCATTTTCCGGTACGTGCAAACTGACCACGTCGCTCATATTGAGCAGGTCGGAAAGATGCTGCACCTGCGTGGCGTTGCCGAGCGGGAGTTTATTTTCAATATCATAGAAATAGACGTGCATCCCCAGCGATTCCGCCAGAATGCCTAGCTGAGTACCAATGTGGCCGTAGCCGATGATCCCCAGTTTTTTGCCACGCGCTTCAAACGAGCCGGTAGCCAGTTTATTCCACACGCCGCGGTGTGCTTTGGCGTTTGCTTCGGGTACGCCGCGTAGCAGGAGCAGCAGTTCGCCAATCACCAGTTCCGCAACGGAACGCGTGTTAGAGAATGGCGCATTAAACACGGGGATCCCGCGCTTTGCCGCAGCGCTGAGATCAACCTGGTTGGTGCCGATACAGAAGCAGCCAATCGCGACCAGTTTCTCTGCGGCGTCAATCACATCTTCAGTCAGATGGGTACGGGATCGCAGGCCAATGAAGTGGGCATCACGGATGGACTCTTTCAGTTGTTCAGTGTCCAGAGCGCCTTTATGAAACTCGATGTTGGTATAACCTGCTGCACGAAGGCTTTCGAGCGCTTTTTGATGCACGCCTTCAACCAGCAGAAATTTAATCTTATCTTTCTCCAGTGATACCTTTGCCATTTCCCCGACCCTGTCTTTTTTTGTTCAAACTGATGTGTTGTGTGTGGGATTTTCATCCGTCTCTTCAACATATCAAAAAATAATATTGCGGCAATATGAACGTTTGCGTCGCCGTGCTGAAGAAATGTCATTCAGAGAGAAATGTCAGAGGAAAATACTGGCGATAACTTTTTCTTTGGAGAGATCGGCAGGACAATATTATAAACGTGACACAAGTCACCAAATTTGCCCTGCCAAAATTTTTTTAACGGGAGAAGACACTCCCGTCAGATCATTTTACGATAGTTTTCACGCCGTCTGGCGTACCGATCAGCGCGACATCCGCACCACGGTTGGCAAACAGACCGACGGTTACCACGCCCGGAATCGCATTGATGGCGTTTTCCATCGCGATGGCATCGAGGATCTCCAGACCGTGTACATCAAGGATCACGTTACCATTGTCCGTCACTACGCCCTGACGGTATTCAGGACGACCGCCCAGCTTCACCAACTGGCGAGCCACAGCGCTGCGCGCCATTGGGATCACTTCAACCGGCAGCGGGAAGTTACCGAGAATATCGACTTCTTTGGACGCGTCGGCAATGCAGATAAATTTCTTCGCCACGGAAGCAATAATTTTTTCACGGGTCAACGCTGCGCCGCCGCCCTTGATCATCTGCATGTGGCCGTTGATTTCATCCGCGCCGTCAACGTATACGCCGAGGCTGTCCACTTCGTTAAGATCGAACACGTGGATACCGAGGCTTTTGAGTTTTTCGGTTGAAGCGTCCGAACTGGATACCGCACCTTCAATCTGACCTTTCATTGTGCCCAGCGCATCAATAAAGTGTGCGGCTGTTGAACCTGTACCTACGCCCACAATGGTACCGGGCTGTACATACTGAAGTGCCGCCCATCCTACTGCTTTTTTCAGTTCATCCTGCGTCATGATCGTTTCGCCTGTGGTGTGAATATGGTGGGAAAATTCACGCGCATTATAGAACATTGTGCAGAAAAATGTTCCCACACCCGCTCGCAAGCGGCGGATTTCGTCTTTACCCAACCTAAATTTGTGTCATAGTGCAGAACAAGCAAAATTTTCAGGAGTGCGTCAAAGCAATGAAACGTCCGGACTACAGAACACTACAAGCACTGGATGCGGTTATTCGTGAACGAGGATTTGAGCGCGCGGCGCAAAAGCTGTGCATCACGCAATCCGCGGTTTCACAGCGCATAAAACAGCTTGAGAATATGTTCGGACAACCGCTGCTGGTGCGTACCGTACCACCACGCCCAACCGAACAGGGGCAAAAACTACTGGCGCTTTTGCGTCAAGTTGAACTGCTGGAAGACGAGTGGCTGGGTGATGAACAAACCGGTTCGACGCCGCTGCTGCTCTCACTGGCGGTGAACGCCGACAGTCTGGCGACCTGGTTGCTTCCGGCGCTGGCTCCGGTACTGGCAAATTCGCCGATTCGGCTTAACTTGCAGGTTGAGGATGAAACCCGAACTCAGGAACGTCTGCGTCGTGGTGAAGTGGTCGGTGCGGTGAGTATTCAACATCAGGCGCTGCCAAGCTGTCTGGTGGATAAACTCGGCGCGCTGGACTACCTGTTTGTTGGCTCTAAACCTTTCGCCGAGCGTTATTTCCCTAACGGCGTCACCCGCTCTGCCCTGCTGAAAGCTCCAGCGGTAGCGTTTGACCATCTTGATGATATGCACCAGGCGTTCCTGCAACAAAACTTCGACCTGCCGCCGGGCAGCGTGCCGTGCCATATCGTTAACTCGTCTGAAGCCTTTGTTCAATTGGCGCGTCAGGGAACGACCTGCTGCATGATCCCCCACTTGCAGATTGAGAAAGAACTGGAAAGCGGCGAGCTTATCGACTTAACGCCGGGCCTGTTCCAGCGCCGGATGCTGTACTGGCACCGTTTTGCGCCGGAAAGCCGCATGATGCGCAACGTCACCGATGCGCTGCTGGCCTATGGTCACAACGTACTGCGTCAGGATTAAACCGCTCATAACCTCTGAGTGCCGGATGGTGGCGTAACGCCCTATCCGGCCGACAAGTCTTTTACCCTCTTTTCATGCTATTCCCGCCACGTCTTTGAAATAAATCACAAAATCAAACACGCCACGCGGCAAAAAACGACGCCCTGTTGGCTATTTTTTGCTGGCGACAAGCCAAATCAAAAAGCTCACCGTATTCGCAAAGATTCAACTTATTGCGTAATACGGAGCAAAAAATGGCAAACGTGCAGGAGTGGCAAACACTCGCCAATAAAGAACTCAGTCGACGGGAAAAAACCGTCGAGTCGCTGGAAAGACAGACGGCGGAAGGGATTGCCATCAAGCCGCTGTACACCGAAGAAGACCTCGATAATCTGGAAGTCACGGGCACCCTTCCCGGTCTGCCGCCTTACGTGCGTGGCCCGCGCGCCACCATGTATACCGCGCAGCCGTGGACCATTCGTCAATACGCTGGTTTCTCTACCGCCAAAGAGTCCAACGCCTTTTACCGCCGCAACCTCGCCGCCGGGCAAAAAGGGCTTTCCGTCGCCTTTGACCTTGCCACCCATCGTGGATATGACTCTGACAACCCGCGCGTGGCGGGTGACGTCGGCAAAGCGGGCGTGGCGATCGATACCGTCGAAGATATGAAGATACTGTTCGACCAGATCCCGCTGGATAAGATGTCGGTATCGATGACCATGAACGGCGCGGTTCTACCGGTGCTGGCGTTTTATATCGTCGCTGCAGAAGAACAAGGCGTAACGCCGGAACAACTCACCGGAACCATTCAGAACGATATTCTGAAAGAGTACCTGTGCCGCAACACCTACATTTATCCACCAAAACCGTCCATGCGCATTATCGCCGACATCATCGCCTGGTGCTCCGGCAACATGCCGCGCTTTAACACCATCAGCATCAGCGGCTATCACATGGGTGAAGCCGGAGCGAACTGCGTGCAGCAGGTAGCGTTTACGCTGGCAGACGGTATTGAATACATCAAAGCCGCACTCTCCGCCGGACTAAAAATTGATGACTTCGCCCCGCGCCTGTCGTTCTTCTTCGGTATCGGCATGGATCTGTTTATGAACGTCGCCATGCTGCGCGCAGCGCGCTATTTGTGGAGTGAAGCGGTCAGTAGCTTTGGTGCGACCAACCCGAAATCTCTCGCTCTGCGTACCCACTGCCAGACGTCCGGCTGGAGCCTGACCGAGCAGGACCCGTACAACAACGTGGTGCGTACTACCATTGAAGCACTCGGCGCTACGCTTGGCGGTACCCAGTCGCTGCATACCAACGCCTTTGATGAAGCGCTCGGTCTGCCCACCGATTTCTCCGCCCGTATTGCGCGTAATACGCAAATCATCATTCAGGAAGAATCAGAGATCTGCCGCACCGTCGATCCGCTGGCCGGATCGTATTACGTCGAGTCACTCACCGATCAAATCGTGAAGCAGGCACGCACGATCATCAAACAGATTGATGAGGCAGGCGGCATGGCGAAAGCGATCGAAGCCGGGCTCCCTAAACGGATGATCGAAGAAGCTTCCGCGCGTGAACAGTCGCTGATCGACCAGGGTAAGCGCGTTATCGTCGGCGTCAATAAGTACAAGCTGGATAAAGAAGACGAGACGTCGGTATTGGAGATCGACAACGTGAAGGTGCGCAACGAGCAGATTGCCTCGCTGAAACATATCCGCACCACCCGCGACAACGATGCCGTCAAGACCGCGCTATCCGCGCTGACCCACGCCGCGCAACATAATGAAAACCTGCTGGCTGCTGCCGTCAACGCCGCCCGTGTTCGCGCCACGCTGGGTGAAATCTCCGACGCGCTGGAAGTCGCTTTTGATCGGTATCTGGTTCCCAGCCAGTGCGTCACCGGAGTGATTGCGCAAAGCTATCATCAGTCTGATAAATCCGCCGATGAGTTCGATACCATCGTTGCGCAAACCGAACAGTTCCTCGCGGAAAATGGCCGCCGCCCGCGTATTCTGATCGCCAAGATGGGTCAGGACGGCCACGATCGCGGCGCGAAGGTGATCGCCAGCGCCTACTCCGATCTCGGCTTTGATGTCGATCTCAGCCCGATGTTCTCCACACCGGAAGAGATCGCCCGCCTGGCGGTAGAAAACGATGTGCATGTGATTGGTGCCTCATCGCTGGCCGCCGGCCATAAAACGCTGATCCCGGAACTGGTTACCGCACTCAAAAAATGGGGGCGTGAAGATATCTGCGTGGTAGCAGGAGGTGTTATTCCGCCGCAGGATTACGCTTTCCTGCACGAACATGGCGTGGCAGCCATTTATGGCCCCGGCACACCAATGCTCGACAGCGTCCGCGATGTGTTAACCCGTATCAGTCAGCATCATGATTAACGCCGCCACGCTTGAAGATACCGTCCGTCGTTTGCGACTCGGTGAACGGGCTACGCTCGCCCAGGCGATGACGCTGGTCGAAAGCAACCACCCGCGCCACCAGCCGCTGAGTACGCAATTGCTGGACGCGATTATGCCGTTCACCGGTAACGCCCTGCGCTTAGGGATCACCGGTACGCCGGGCGCGGGCAAAAGCACTTTCCTGGAAGCATTCGGCATGTTGCTTATCCGCCACGGATTACGGGTAGCGGTGATCGCCGTCGATCCCAGCAGCCCGGTCAGCGGCGGCAGCATTCTTGGCGATAAAACCCGCATGACGGAGCTGGCCCGCGCCGAATCTGCGTTTATTCGACCGGTCCCTTCCAGCGGTCATTTAGGCGGTGCCAGCCAGCGCGCCCGGGAATTAATGCTGCTGTGCGAAGCGGCTGGCTTTGACGTGGTGATTGTAGAAACCGTCGGCGTAGGGCAGTCAGAAACCGAAGTCGCAGGCATGGTGGATTGCTTTATCTCACTGCAAATCGCTGGCGGTGGCGACGATTTACAGGGCATCAAAAAAGGCCTGATGGAAATGGCGGATCTGGTCGTCATCAATAAGGACGACGGTGATAACCATACCAGCGTGGCCATCGCCCGCCATATGTACGAATCCGCCCTGCATATTCTGCGTCGTAAATATGACGAGTGGCAGCCGCGGGTATTAACCTGTAGCGCCCTGGAAAAACGCGGCATTGAGGAGGTCTGGCAAGCAATAACCGATTTTAAAACGTGCCTGACCGCCAGCGGTAAACTGGGAAAAGTTCGCCAGCAGCAGGCGGTGGACTGGTTACACCAGCAGGCTGAAGAAGAAGCCCTGCATCTGTTGTTTGCCCGCACTGATTTCGACCGCTATTTCCAGCAGACGCTACAGGCCGTCAAAAACAATGATCTTTCGCCACGCACCGGTCTGCGGCACATCAGCGAATTTATTCAGCATCATTACTTTCAATAAAGAGAACATTATGTCTTATCAATACGTCAACGTGGTCATCATCCAGAAAGTCGCGGTTATTGAGTTCAATTACGCCCGCAAGCTCAATGCCCTGAGTAAAGTGTTTATTGACGATCTGATGCAGGCGCTGAGCGATCTCAATCGTGCGGACATTCGCTGCATCATTCTGCGCGCCCCGAGCGGGGCCAAAGTGTTTTCTGCCGGGCATGATATTCATGAACTCCCGACCGGACGTCGCGATCCGCTCTCCTATGACGATCCGCTGCGTCAGATAACCCGTATGATCCAAAAATATCCGAAACCGGTGATCTCCATGGTCGAAGGCAGCGTCTGGGGCGGCGCGTTTGAAATGATCATGAGTTCCGATCTCATCATCGCCGCTGAAACGTCCACCTTCTCAATGACCCCAGTCAACCTTGGCGTACCGTATAACCTGGTGGGCATCCACAACCTGACCCGCGACGCTGGTTTTCACATCGTTAAAGAGCTGATTTTTACCGCTTCACCCATCACCGCTCAACGCGCCATGGCGGTCGGGATCCTTAACCATGTCGTGCCCGTCGAGGAACTGGAAGATTTCACTCTGCAAATGGCGCACCACATCTCGGAAAAAGCACCGCTGGCCATCGCCGTCATCAAAGAAGAACTTCGCGTGCTGGGTGAAGCGCACACCATGAATTCCGATGAGTTCGAGCGTATTCAGGGCATGCGCCGCGCGGTGTACGACAGCGAGGATTATCAGGAAGGGATGAACGCGTTTATGGAAAAACGTAAACCTAATTTTGTTGGCCATTAATCTCGTCCGAGGAAGGAGACGGCCATGAAACGGATGAGCGCCGAACAGGCGGCAGAAATTATCCAGCACGATGATATGGTGGCGTTTAGCGGCTTTACCCCTGCGGGTTCACCCAAAGCGTTACCCAGCGCAATTGCCCAACGCGCCTGCGAACGGCATCAGAACGGGCAGCCTTTTCAGATCCGCCTGCTGACCGGAGCATCAATTGGTGCCGCCGCTGATGATGTTCTATCCGCGGCGGATGCCGTTTCCTGGCGTGCGCCTTATCAAACGTCATCGGGCCTGCGCGAGAAAATTAATCAGGGCCAGGTGAGGTTTGTCGATCTCCATTTGAGTGAAGTGGCGCAAATGGTTAATTACGGTTTTTTTGGCGAAATCGATGTTGCCGTCATTGAAGCCTCCGCTATCGCGCCAGATGGCCGGATTTGGCTTTCCAGCGGTATTGGCAATGCACCCACCTGGCTGCTGCGGGCGAAAAAGGTGATAATCGAGCTGAATCATTACCATAATCCGCGTGTGGCGGAGTTTGCCGACATCGTGATACCCGGTGCGCCACCACGGCGTAACAGCGTACCCATTTTTCATACCATGGATCGCGTAGGCAGTCAGTGCGTACAGATAGACCCCAAAAAGGTGGTTGCGGTGGTGGATACCGAGCTGCCCGATGCCGGAAATGCGGCGGATAAAACCAATCCGGTCAGCCAGCAAATTGCCGATAACGTCGTCACTTTCCTGCTGGCAGAAATGGCTCACAAACGTATTCCAGCTGAGTTTCTACCCTTACAAAGCGGCGTGGGCAATATCAACAACGCGGTAATGGCGCGACTGGGCGAGAACCCGGATATCCCGCCCTTTATGATGTATTCGGAGGTGTTGCAGGAGTCGGTGGTGCATCTGCTGGAAACGGGCAAGATAACAGGTGCCAGCGCCTCCAGCCTGACCATTTCAGCCCCGTCGCTACAGAAGATTTACGACAACATGGACTTCTTCGCCAGCCGGATTGTGCTGCGCCCGCAGGAGATCTCCAATAACCCAGAGATCATCCGTCGGCTGGGGGTTATTGCGCTCAACGTCGGTCTGGAGTTTGATATCTACGGCCATGCCAATTCCACGCACGTTGCGGGGGTGAACCTGATGAATGGCATCGGCGGCAGCGGGGATTTCGAGCGCAATGCCTACCTGTCTATCTTTATGGCGCCGTCGATTGCCAAAGGCGGGAAAATCTCCACCATCGTACCGATGTGCAGCCATGTCGACCACAGCGAACATAGCGTTAAAGTGATCGTGACCGAACAAGGGATTGCCGATCTGCGTGGGCTATCTCCGATGCAGCGGGCGCACACGATTATCGATAACTGTGCACACCCTCTTTACCGGGATTATCTGCACCGCTATCTGGAGAAAGCGCCCGGCGGGCATATCCATCACGATCTCAGCCATGCGTTCGATCTGCATCGCAACCTTCTCGAGACTGGATCGATGCTCGGTTAACTTGCGCTACCGTCACGATCTTCAGCAATATGCTGGAGCATGGTGGCGGTATAGCGATGATTTTTCAGCGAATAGAGAAACTCCTGCATATACATGGGGCTGCCGGGTGCATCGAAATACTTTAACGTCGACGGGTTCACCAGCCGCCAGGCGAAGTGAGGGATTACCGTCAAAAACTGCCCGCGCTCTACCGCGCTAATCTTGGCCATAAAGCTATACGGACGGTAGATAATCGTCGGGTTGATCCCGCAGGGTCGCATGTATGCATCCAGCATCGCCTCAAAGTTGGCGCGATTCTGGAAGCGCATTTGCAGCCAGGGCAGCTCACGCAGCAGATCCTGCGGCTGTTTTTCTTCGTAGCGCCGGGAAACGAGAAACCCCAGACGCAGCGGAGGCAGCTCGCTAATCGCCAGATTCTCCAGTTCCTGGACGCGGGGGGAAACGTGCTGCGGCGAGATAATAAAATCCAGTTTGCGATCGAACAGGTTATCAATCACCCCATTCTCGCTGAATTCAACGGCCTGAGCCGTCACGCCGTCATACTTGTCACCAAGGCTAATCAACTGGTCAAAAATAATCGTTGGGTAGGTATTGTCGATACCGATGACGATTTCCCGCGAGCGGCGAGAGGCGTTATGGATTTCGTTATCAATGGCAGAAAGGCGCTGATAAACGGGAAACAGCTTCTGATACAGTTCCTGTCCGGCTTTATTCAGACTGATGTTGTTATCTTTGCGGGTAAACAGCGTATAGCCGATTTGATCCTCCAGTGCGGCAATGCTTTTACCGAAAGGCGATGCGGTCATATGTATTTTTTCTGCCGCTCTGGCAATGTTATTGGTTTGCGCCAGCAGAATGAAATTACGCATCTTTTTCGAGATAAAAATATCCATAGCGTCCCCTTAAAAATCGCTATGGCCTATCCTCATTACGGCGAAAAAAAAGACTGGATGTGGGGTCTCATTTTTACAGTTGCTCACAGAAAAAACCCGGCTGGAAAGCCGGGTCTGCAATGATTACTGGGTTTTGGCTGGCGTTGCTGCTGGCTGCCCCGCCGTCGGCTCAATCTGGAAGACCACATCAACCTGATCGTCAAACTGAATAACCGGCTGTTCGTAGGTTTCCTGAGCGGATGTCGCAGGCGCTGCATCTGCTTTCATCATCCGTACCATCGGGCTCGGTTGATAATTGGAAACGTGGTAACGCACGCTGTAAACGGGCCCCAATTTGCTGTTAAAGCCCGCAGCTAACTGCTCAGCCTGATGAATAGCATCATCAATTGCTGCTTTACGCGCTTTATCTTTGTAAGTATCCGGCTGGGCAACGCCAAGCGATACCGAACGGATCTCATTCAGACCGGCCTTCAGCGCACCATCAAGCAGCGCGTTGAGTTTGTCCAACTGACGCAGCGTGACCTCAACGGTACGTACCGCACGATAGCCTTTAAGGACGCTTTTACCATTCTGGTAGTCGTAGTCCGGCTGGGTGCGCAGGTTTGCCGCGCTAATATCTTTCTTCGCTATCTGGTTCTGTTCAAGGAAGGACAGATATTGCGCCACGCGCTCATCTGCCTGCTTCTTCGCTGAAGCCGCATCCTTTGCAGCAACGTTCACTTCAATCGCCAGAGTAGCGATGTCTGGTGTCGCATCCACGCTTGCCGTTCCGGAAGTCACGATGTGCGGTCCATTTGGCAACTCATTTGCCTGTACCGATAGTGCGCTGAATCCGACTAATGCCGCCAGGGCCATTATTTTGAACTTCACGGTCGTTCCTCCATGTTTCATTAATTACCCCGAAACTCAGGGCACATGCAGGCAAGCTTAGCCGATCTCGCTGCGTTGTCCATCAGACAACACTTAGTTGAACAACGCATGAACGTGCGCAACACCTTCTTTTGCCAACTGAAAAGCGATAAACCACATCACCAATCCTACCAGGGTATTGATGATCCGCTGTGCTTTAGCAGTGCGCAAACGCGGAGCGAGCCAGGCCGCCAGCAATGCCAGGCCGAAGAACCACAGGAACGAAGCGCTGACGGTACCCAGCGCAAACCAGCGCTTAGGCTCAACGTCCAGTTGGCCTCCCAGACTCCCCAGCACCACAAAGGTATCCAGGTAAACATGGGGGTTGAGCCATGTCACCGCCAGCATAGTAGCGATAATTTTCCAGCGGCCCTGCTTCATCACCTCGGCGCTGGCCAGTTCCAGGTTACTGCTCATCGCCGTTTTTAA
The DNA here is from genome assembly GCF_030332695.1 of Citrobacter sp. Cpo089. NCBI lineage: Bacteria > Pseudomonadati > Pseudomonadota > Gammaproteobacteria > Enterobacterales > Enterobacteriaceae > Citrobacter > Citrobacter sp. Cpo089. Next base: position 24,706 of record NZ_JAOWHJ010000058.1, read on the forward strand.
CGCCCCGAAACCGTACCAGAGTAAAAATGCCACCCCACCCCAGGTGACAAGCGCCATCAGCCATGGTGACTGCATCAGCAAGGCGCTACCGCCAAAGATCCCCGCGCAAATCAGCACTAAGTCGCTGATAGCGCAGAGTAAAGCAATCATGATGTGATACTGGCGACGGATCCCCTGATTCATCACGAAGGCGTTTTGCGGACCGAGCGGAAGTATCATAGCCGCACCAAGTGCAAGCCCTTGAAAATAATACGATAACACGTTAATCATCCCGAACTGTTTCTCTTAGGAGCAGACTATAGCGCGGGGAAAACATTAGCGGAAATGGATAATTTTAATCAGGTATAAGAAGAATTAATACCAAGGGGGGGGGAAATGCCGGATGACGCCTTATCCGGCCTACAAAACCTGCGGGCCCGGTAAGCGATAGCGCCACCGGGCACGCGATTACTCTGCCGCGCTCTCTTTCACACGCTTGAAGTTCACATCCATCTGCGGGTACGGGAAGCTGATACCGTTGGCGTCAAACTCGCGTTTAATACGCTCCAGTACGTCCCAGTAGACGCTTTGCAGATCGCTACTGTTGCTCCAGACGCGTACCACAAAATTGATCGAGGAAGCGCCCAGCTCATTCAGGCGCACCGTCATTTCACGATCTTTAAGGATACGCTCGTCAGACAGAATGATATCGGTGAGGATTTTTTTCACCTGATCGATATCGGAGTCGTAAGCCACGCCGATGATAAATTCGTTACGACGAACCGGCTCACGAGAGAAGTTAATGATGTTCCCGGCAATGATTTTACCGTTTGGGATCACCACAATCTTACCGTCTACGGTACGCATAGTCGTGGAGAAAATCTGCACGTTGAGTACGGTTCCCGCTACGCCTCCGAGGTCTACATACTCACCTGCGCGGAACGGACGGAACATCACCAGCAGCACGCCAGCGGCGAGGTTGGACAGCGAACCTTGCAGTGCCAGACCAACGGCTAAACCTGCGGCACCGAGAACGGCAATCACAGAAGCGGTTTGTACCCCAACTCGGCCCAGAGCGGCAATCAGCGTGAACGCGATAATACCGTAACGCACCAGTGCAGAGAGGAAGTCAGCAACGGTTGCATCAATTTTACGTGCCACCATCAGGCGGTTAACGGTGTTTGATACGATGCGCGCCACAATCATACCGATAATGACAATGGCGATGGCCGCAACGATGTTGACGGCATAGCTTAACAGCAGCTCCTGATTGCGGACCAGCCAGGTGCCCGCACCATTTATGCTGTCGACAACATTCAAATCTTCCATTCAATATTCCTTTTTTGCTTACCCAAATGGGAAAAATAAAGCCGTCCCAACGGGACTGGCAATCTGACAAGGGTAAACAATAAACCTGGATTTTGCCAAACAGATCACAGAATTCTCTGCCAGCAGCATATTGAAATGGCAATAAAAAAGGCCCGCATTTGCGGGCCTCATGTCATGTAGAACGGCGTAAATTACAGAACGTCAACCGCGTTCAGTTCTTTGAAAGCCTGTTCCAGACGGGTGATCATGGTTGCCTGACCAGCACGCAGCCATACGCGCGGATCGTAGTATTTCTTGTTCGGCTGATCTTCGCCTTTCGGGTTGCCCAGCTGGCCCTGCAGGTAAGCTTCGTTCGCTTTGTAGTAGTTCAGAACGCCTTCCCAGGTAGCCCATTGGGTATCGGTGTCGATGTTCATTTTCACTACGCCGTAGCTTACGGAGTCTTTGATTTCCTGAGCAGTAGAACCGGAACCGCCGTGGAAGACGAAGTTCAGGCTGTTGTGCGGCAGGTTATGTTTCTTAGAAACATAGTCCTGAGAGTCGCGCAGGATGGTCGGGGTCAGAACAACGTTACCCGGCTTGTAAACGCCGTGAACGTTACCGAAGGAAGCTGCGATGGTGAAACGCGGGCTGATTTTGCTCAGCTCGGTGTATGCGTAATCAACGTCTTCCGGCTGGGTGTACAGTGCAGAAGCGTCCATGTGGCTGTTGTCCACGCCGTCTTCTTCGCCACCGGTGCAACCCAATTCGATTTCCAGGGTCATGCCCATTTTGGACATGCGCGCCAGGTATTTGGAGCAGATTTCGATGTTCTCTTCCAGAGACTCTTCAGACAGGTCGATCATGTGAGAAGAGAACAGCGGTTTGCCGGTTGCTGCGAAGTGTTTTTCACCCGCGTCCAGCAGACCGTCGATCCACGGCAGCAGTTTCTTCGCGCAGTGGTCAGTGTGCAGGATAACCGGAACACCGTAGTGTTCAGCCATCTGGTGAACGTGATGCGCGCCAGAGATAGCACCCAGGATTGCAGCGCCCTGAGGAACGTCAGACTTCACGCCTTTACCCGCGATGAAAGAAGCACCACCGTTGGAGAACTGTACGATTACCGGCGCTTTAACTTTTGCAGCGGTTTCCAGAACGGCGTTGATGGAGTCGGTACCCACGCAGTTAACAGCTGGCAGAGCAAAGTTGTTTTCTTTTGCTACCTGGAAAACTTTCTGTACGTCATCACCAGTGATTACGCCTGGTTTTACGAAATCAAAAATTTTAGACATATTACGAATCCTGTATCTTCGGCCTTGGAAAGGGCGCGCGCTCTAAAGCGCGCTAATAATTGGGCAGGTTTCCCTGCCCATTAAATGCTTACTTTTTAGCGCGCTCTTCGAGCATCGCTACTGCTGGCAATACTTTACCTTCCACGAATTCGAGGAAAGCGCCGCCGCCAGTGGAGATGTAGGAGATTTTGTCAGCAATGCCGAACAGGTCGATTGCTGCCAGGGTGTCACCGCCGCCTGCGATAGAGAACGCTTCGCTGTCTGCGATAGCGTTAGCAACGATTTCAGTACCTTTGCGGAAGTTCGGGAACTCGAACACGCCAACCGGGCCGTTCCACAGAATGGTTTTCGCATTCTTCAGGATGTCAGCCAGCTGCTGTGCAGAAGCGTCGCCGATGTCCAGGATCTGCTCGTCTTCTTTCACATCGCTAACGGACTTCAGAGTAGCCGGTGCAGTTTCAGAGAATTCAGTCGCTACGCGAACGTCGGTCGGGACCGGGATGTCACAAGTGGTCAGCAGACGCTTAGCTTCGTCAACCAGGTCAGCTTCGTACAGGGATTTACCCACGTTGTGGCCTTGAGCGGCAACGAAGGTGTTCGCGATACCACCGCCAACGATCAGCTGGTCAGCGATTTTTGACAGAGAATCCAGAACGGTCAGTTTGGTGGAAACTTTAGAACCGCCAACGATAGCAACCATCGGACGAGCAGGTTCTTTCAGTGCTTTACCCAGCGCATCCAGCTCAGCAGCCAGCAGCGGGCCTGCGCAAGCTACATCAGCGAATTTACCGATACCGTGAGTAGAAGCCTGTGCACGGTGAGCTGTACCGAAAGCGTCCATTACGAATACGTCGCACAGCGCAGCATATTTTTTGGACAGTGCTTCGTCGTCTTTCTTCTCGCCTTTGTTGAAGCGAACGTTTTCCAGAACCACCAGTTCACCGGCAGCGACTTCAACGCCGTCCAGGTAATCTTTTACCAGGCGAACCGGAGCAGACAGTTTGTCTTTCAGGTAGTTAACAACCGGCAGCAGAGAGAATTCTTCGTTGTACTCGCCTTCGGTAGGACGACCCAGGTGGGAAGTTACCATCACTTTCGCACCCTGTTTCAGGGCCAGTTCGATGGTCGGCAGAGAAGCACGGATACGCGCATCGCTGGTTACTTTCCCTTCTTTAACTGGTACGTTCAGGTCCGCACGGATAAAAACGCGTTTACCAGCCAGATCCAGATCGGTCATCTTAATTACAGACATGGTGAATCCTCTCGTTGATTCATAAAGTTTTGTCGACGCTCAAGCGTCGAGCCTGAAACCAATAGCAGCCATCGCTAACGTAGTGTCGAGCATACGGTTAGCAAAGCCCCATTCATTATCACACCAGACCAGCGTTTTGATCAGGTGAGCGCCACTCACACGCGTTTGCGTACCATCAACGATGGCGCTGTGCGGGTCGTGGTTAAAATCTACAGAGACCAACGGTAATTCCGTATAGTCAACTATACCATGAAATGCACCTTGTGCTGCTTTTTGCAGCAACTGGTTGACTTCACTGGCTTTTACTGGTTTTTTCACCGTCACGCTTAAGTCGATCGCCGTCACATTTATGGTTGGTACACGCACCGCTATCGCTTCAAAACGATCGTTAAACTGCGGGAAAATTCGCGTGATGCCCGCCGCCAGTTTGGTATCAACCGGAATAATCGACTGGCTGGCCGCTCGCGTGCGACGCAGGTCAGGATGATAAGCATCAATAACCTGCTGATCGTGCATCGCAGAGTGGATCGTGGTGACGGTACCAGACTCAATGCCGTAAGCATCATCCAGCAATTTAATGACGGGTATTATGCAATTCGTGGTGCAGGAAGCGTTGGAAACGATCCGGTGCTCAGCGCGCAGCTGATCCTGATTAACGCCATACACAACGGTTGCGTCGATGTCGTGACTACCAGGATGTGAAAAGAGCACTTTTTTTGCACCAGCGGCAATATGCGCCTCGCCGTGTTCGCGATTGCCGAAGACCCCCGTACAATCCAGCACGATGTCGACACCCAGTTCGCGCCATGGAAGTGCATCGAGTGTTCGCTCATGCAGAATGCGGATAGCGTCATCGCCAACGATGAGCTGGTCACGTTCCTGACGAACATCCCAGGCAAAACGTCCATGGCTGGTGTCATATTTCAACAAATGCGCCATGCCTGCAGCATCCGCAAGTTCGTTGATTGCCACCACGGTGATTTCCGCCCGACGCCCGGATTCATACAAAGCACGAACCACGTTGCGTCCGATGCGACCGAAACCATTAATCGCTACGCGTACGGTCATAGGTCTCCTGCAAGGATTTCTCAGAAACGATGTGGCAGACAGAGTAATGCAGCAAATCGCTCAGGGAAACCTTACCTGTCGCAAACTGCGACTAATTGGTTAATTGTCGAACATTTAATCGACTGAAACGCTTCAGCTAGAATAAGCGAAACGCGGAATAAAAGGAATGATTGTCCAGCAACAGAACACAGTTATCTGACTTGCGTCACATTTTAACGCCCTTCAACGCTAAATTTATTCCATATTCCAGAATGACGAATAACCGTAGCAAAATTATTTCGTTGTCGTGTTACACACCCTGATTTAAATCAGAAAGCCCCCTAACCTACATCTAATCACCAGCGCGAGGTCCGAGTCCCGGAGCCCTTCAACGATGCCGCAGACGGTCTGGATAGCAGACTGCGCCGTGCGATTGCGCAACGCGCGGCGCGTTCCGGAAAAGCAAAAAAAAACGGGTCGCCTGAGCGACCCGTTTTCACCTGTAATCGAAATTACAGCAGTTCTTTTGCTTTCGCGACAACGTTGTCTACGGTGAAGCCGAACTCTTCAAACAGCAGCTCTGCCGGAGCAGACTCACCAAAGGTGGTCATACCGACGATTGCGCCGTTCAGGCCCACGTATTTGAACCAGTAGTCAGCGATACCTGCTTCCACTGCAACGCGAGCGGAAACCGCTTTCGGCAGCACAGACTCACGGTAAGCGGCATCCTGTTTGTCGAACGCGTCGGTAGACGGCATGGAAACCACGCGAGCCTTCACGCCTTCGGCAGTCAGTTTGTCCCACGCAGCCACAGCCAGCTCAACTTCAGAACCGGTAGCGATGAAGATCAGTTCCGGCTGACCGTCGCAGTCTTTAAGCACGTAACCACCGCGAGCGATGTTTGCCAGCTGCTCTTCGGTACGCTCCTGCTGTGCCAGGTTCTGGCGGGAGAGGATCAGCGCGGTCGGGCCGTCCTGACGCTCAACACCGTATTTCCACGCAACGGCGGATTCAACCTGGTCACACGGACGCCATGTGCTCATGTTCGGGGTCACACGCAGAGAAGCAACCTGCTCTACCGGCTGGTGAGTCGGGCCGTCTTCGCCCAGACCGATGGAGTCGTGGGTGTAGACCATGACCTGACGCTGTTTCATCAGCGCAGCCATACGCACCGCGTTACGGGCATATTCCACGAACATCAGGAAGGTGGAGGTGTACGGCAGGAAACCACCGTGCAGCGAGATACCGTTGGCAATCGCGGTCATACCAAATTCACGCACGCCGTAATGGATGTAGTTACCGGCAGTATCTTCGTTAATCGCTTTCGAACCAGACCACAGCGTCAGGTTAGACGGTGCCAGGTCAGCGGAGCCGCCGAGGAATTCAGGCAGCAGAGGACCGAAGGCTTCAATCGCGTTCTGAGAAGCTTTACGGCTGGCGATTTTCGCCGGATTAGCCTGCAGCTTAGCAATGAACTCGTTCGCTTTTGCGTCGAAGTCAGACGGCATTTCACCTTTCATACGACGGGTAAATTCAGCCGCTTCCTGCGGGTAGGCTTTCGCATAAGCAGCGAACTTCTCGTTCCATGCAGCTTCTTTTGCCTGACCGGCTTCTTTCGCATCCCACTGCGCGTAGATTTCAGACGGGATTTCGAACGGCGCGTATTTCCAGCCCAGCTGTTCACGGGTCAGTGCGATTTCTGCATCGCCCAGCGGTGCACCGTGAGAGTCGTGAGTACCCGCTTTGTTCGGAGAACCGAAACCGATGATGGTTTTGCACATCAGCAGGGACGGTTTGTCGGTCACTGCGCGTGCTTCTTCTACTGCACGTTTAATGGCGTCAGCATCGTGGCCATCAACGCCACGAACCACATGCCAGCCGTAAGCTTCAAAACGCTTCGCGGTGTCATCGGTGAACCAGCCTTCAACGTGGCCATCGATAGAGATGCCGTTGTCATCGTAGAACGCAACCAGTTTACCCAGCTTCAACGTACCAGCCAGGGAACATACCTCGTGAGAGATACCTTCCATCATGCAGCCGTCGCCCATGAAAGCATAGGTGAAGTGGTCAACGATGTCGTGACCTGGACGGTTAAACTGCGCCGCCAGCGTTTTTTCAGCGATAGCCATACCCACTGCATTCGCAATGCCCTGACCCAGAGGACCTGTAGTGGTTTCAACACCCGCGGTGTAACCCACTTCCGGGTGACCCGGAGTTTTGGAGTGCAGTTGACGGAAGTTCTGCAGCTCGGACATCGGCAGATCGTAGCCGGTGAGGTGCAGCAGGCTATAAATCAGCATGGAGCCGTGGCCGTTGGACAGCACGAAGCGGTCACGGTCAGCCCAGGACGGGTTAGTCGGGTTGTGGTTCAGGAAATCACGCCACAGGACTTCGGCAATGTCAGCCATACCCATCGGGGCACCCGGGTGACCGGATTTGGCTTTCTGTACTGCGTCCATGCTCAGCGCACGAATAGCATTGGCAAGCTCTTTACGTGAGGACATTTTGACTCCAGATCGGATAATGAAGGCTGAGCCCTTAACGACTTGACGACAGCGCGTTTTGGGCTACGCCGGAAAAAAGTGCCAACAATGTAACCCAAGCCGCGTGTCATGTACATGGAGCATCCTTTTGCCGCTTCAGAAATCTCTGGATCATGCGCGCAAGTTGCGCAATCTTCTCGCCCGCGTATTGTTCTTTTCTTTATACTTAGGCCGAGCGTCGGTTCACCTGCAAACGACGTAATTTTTAGAATAATCCTGACTTTGTGCGGAAGAGAAAAAATGAAAATTCGCGCTTTACTGCTTGCTACGAGCATGGCTGCGGCATTGACCGGCTGCCAGAACATGGACTCCAATGGACTGCTTTCTTCTGGCGCGGAGGCTTTTCAGGCCTACAGTCTGAGGGATGCTCAGGTAAAAGCGCTGAGCGATCAGGCCTGTAAAGATATGGACAGCAAGGCTACTATCGCTCCGGCCAGCAGCGAGTACGCAACGCGTCTTGGCAAAATCGCCGCCGCGCTTGGCGATAACATAAACGGCCAGCCGGTGAACTACAAAGTCTATATGGCGAAAGATGTGAATGCCTTTGCCATGGCAAACGGCTGTATCCGCGTGTACAGCGGCCTGATGGATATGATGACCGACAACGAAGTCGAAGCGGTAATCGGCCATGAAATGGGCCACGTCGCGCTGGGTCACGTGAAAAAAGGTATGCAGGTTGCGCTGGGTACTAACGCCGTACGTGCAGCGGCGGCATCCGCTGGCGGCATTGTCGGCAGCCTGTCGCAGTCGCAATTGGGCGATCTTGGCGAGAAACTGGTGAACTCGCAGTTCTCCCAGCGTCAGGAATCCGAGGCGGATGATTACTCGTATGATTTGTTGCGCAAACGCGGGATCAATCCGGCAGGTTTAGCCACCAGCTTTGAGAAACTGGCCAAACTGGAAGCTGGACGTCAAAGCTCAATGTTTGACGATCACCCGGCATCCGCAGAACGTGCGCAACATATTCGCGATCGCATGAGCGCAGACGGGATCAAATAACCGTTAATCATGCCGGATGCGGCGTGAACGCCTTATCCGGCCTACAAACATCAACCAGCTGTAGGCCGGATAAGCGTTAGCGCCATCCGGCAAAACAACTTATTCGCCTTTTTTCGCTGCCTGGATGTACAGCATTTCCAGAGCCAGCGTAGCCGCTGCCAGCGCGGTGATCTCTGACTGATCGTAAGCCGGAGCCACTTCAACAACGTCCATCCCGACGATGTTCAGATCTTTCAGACCACGTACCAGCTTGATCGCGCGATCGGAAGTCAGACCGCCAATCACTGGCGTACCGGTACCCGGCGCAAACGCTGGATCCAGACAGTCGATATCAAAGGTCAGATACACCGGCATATCACCGACAATCTGCTTAACCTGGGCGATGATGTCATCTACGCTGCGATCGTTCACCTGGCAGGCATCCAGCACGGTAAAGCCGTTGTCTTTGTCGAATTCGGTACGAATACCAATCTGCACAGAGTGATTCGGATCGATCAGCCCTTCGTTCGGCGCAGTGTAGAACATGGTGCCGTGGTCGAATTCGCAGCCGTTCGCGTAGGTATCTGTGTGGGCATCAAAGTGCACCAGCGCCATTTTACCAAAATGCTTAGCGTGCGCGCGCAACAGCGGCAGCGTGACGAAGTGGTCGCCGCCGAAGGAGAGCATCCGCTTACCGGCAGAAAGCAGCTTCTCAGCATGAGCCTGCAGTTTTTCACTCATTTCACGCGCATCACCGAAGGCATAAACCAGATCGCCGCAGTCCACCACGTTCAGGCGCTCGCGCATATCGAAGTTCCACGGGAAGCGGTTGTGTTCCCACGCCAGGTTAGTGGAAACCTGACGGATTGCCGCCGGACCATGACGCCCGCCCGCACGACCAGACGTTGCCATATCAAACGGTACGCCGGTGATCACCCAATCGGCGTCGCTTTCGTATGGCATGAAGTTCATCGGCAGACGTAAAAAACCAAAGGCGTTAGAAACCAGGGAGTTGTCGTATTGATGACCTAAGGTGCTCATGTACTGACCTCTTTAAAAATCGATGAAAAAAAATCCCCTCCGCGTCGTTAAGCCCGACGAGGAAGGGATTGATTTGGTAGCTGCATATTTACGGCAAATTATCGCCGTTATTTTGTACGGATTCAAGTAAGTGCCACAAATGCGGCTTCGCCTTATCCAACCTACTTTCGTAGGCCCGGTAAGCGTAGCGCCAGCAGGCATTTATCGTTACTCATCTTCCAGATAAGTATAACCGTACAGACCGGCCTCAAACTCTTCGAGGAACTGTTGCTGCAGCTCGGTATCCAGATCGGTGTTTTTCACCTGGTCACGGAACTGCGTCAGCAGGGTGTTCGGATCCAGTTGCACGTACTGCAACATATCCGCCACGGTATCCCCTTCATCAGACAGCTCAACTTCCACACTGCCGTCAGGGAAGACGAACACGTCAACCGCTTCGGTATCACCAAAAAGGTTGTGCATGTTGCCGAGGATCTCCTGGTACGCCCCCACCATAAAGAAGCCCAGCATCGGCGGGTTCTCCGGATCGTATTCCGGCATCGGCATGGTGGTCGCAATGCCATCACCGTCAACATAGTGGTCGATAGCGCCATCAGAGTCACAGGTGATATCCAACAGCACCGCACGGCGCTCAGGTACCTGGTTCAGTCCTTCCAGCGGCATTACCGGGAACAGCTGATCGATCCCCCACGCATCCGGCATCGACTGGAACAGCGAGAAGTTGACGTAAATCTTATCCGCCATACGCTCCTGCAGCTCGTCGATAATCGGGCGATGCGCGCGGTTGCTCGGGTCGAGTTGTTTCTGCACTTCATGGCACATGTTCAGATAAAGCTGCTCAGCCCACGCGCGCTCTTGCAGGCTAAAGGTACCTGAAGAGTAACCAACGTGAATATCGTGCAGATCCATCTGGCTGTCGTGCAGCCATTCACGCAGCGAACGGCGAGTTCCCGGTTCATGCATTTCTTGCCAGGTTTCCCACATGCTTTGCAGAGCACGCGGCGCATCGTCAGCCGGAGGCGTTGCTTCTGTGTGTTCGCTACGCTCAACGCCGATAATGTTAGATACCAGCACGGTATGGTGCGCGGTAACCGCGCGGCCAGACTCGGTGATTACCGTCGGATGAGGCAGACCGTGTTCTTCACAGGCGTCGCCAATAGCCCAGATGATGTTGTTGGCATATTCGTTCAGGCCGTAGTTTACAGAACAGTCAGACTGCGAACGGGTACCTTCGTAATCCACGCCCAGACCACCGCCCACGTCGAAGCACTGGATATTGACGCCAAGCTTGTGCAGCTCAACGTAGAAACGCGCCGATTCACGTACGCCGGTGGCGATATCACGAATGTTCGCCATCTGCGAGCCAAGGTGGAAGTGCAGCAACTGAATGCTGTCCAGACGACCGCGCTCGCGCAGAATTTCGACCAGTTGCAGCACCTGGTTTGCCGCCAGGCCGAATTTCGATTTTTCCCCGCCGGAGGACTGCCACTTGCCAGAGCCCTGCGACGCCAGACGCGCACGCACGCCCAGACGCGGAACGACATTCAGGCGTTCAGCTTCATCCAGCACGATAGCGATTTCAGACATCTTCTCGATGACCAGATAGACCTTATGGCCCATCTTCTCGCCAATCAGCGCCAGACGGATATATTCGCGGTCTTTATAACCGTTACACACGATCACGCTACGGGTCATTCCGGCATGGGCCAGAACGGCCATCAGTTCAGCTTTGGAACCCGCTTCCAGTCCCAGCGGTTCACCGGAGTGGATCAGCGATTCAATCACGCGACGGTGCTGGTTGACCTTGATCGGGTAAACGAGAAAATAGTCACCGTTGTAACCGTAAGATTCACGGGCACGTTTAAACGCGGCGTTAATCGAACGCAGACGGTGTTGCAGGATCTGCGGGAAGCAGAACAATGCAGGCAAACGCTGGCCCTGCGCTTCACGGGCTTTCACCAACTCAGCAAGGTCAACGCGCGCTTCGGGTACGTCCGGATCCGGGCACACGCTGATGTGACCCAGTTCATTGACGTCGTAGTAGTTATTACCCCACCAGGCAATATTGTAAGTACGCAGCATCTTGCTGGCTTCCTGGGAACTCATTGCAACCTCCTGCATGGAGCGTAGTACACCGTGTTCGCCTGCTGACGAAGGCGAACCCAAAGAAATGTCGTCAGACATAGCGAACCTCAAATTTTATTAACAAGTGTAAAACAGTTGACTACTATCGCAATCCGAAGACGCGATAACAACCCAAATACAGGCAGAATTTGCAGCAGATAGTGCTGACGCTCCGACTGTGCGACCGGTTTCTTTTTCATATCAATGTAAACACGTAACCGAACTTAATGCTGACGGTTCGGCGAAACCACGAGAAAACTCTTGTTTACCAAGAGCGCCCTTGTTCAGTTCTTAGTGACCGTTACCGGCTCTTGAGTCCTGAGATACGCCGAGATGGGTATACACTTCATCCTTCATGCAGCCTCTTTGTTGGCTACGCTCATTCGCCCCAGTCACGTACTACTCGTACGTTCAGGGGACTCATTCACTTGCCGCCTCGACGCAGCATAAATGATTTTGTGTATATAACATCGACAGGTATGCAAAGCAGAGATGCAGATTGCGGGGGACATATGTACACCAGAACGGTGCGACAGATTCTGCAGAATACAACGGTTCATTATCTCGTATCACCTCCACGGTTGCTCCTTACGGAACGAACCCACAAGCCAAAGCTAAAGTTTTAACCCGGCTGGAAGTGGCAACACGATGAAAACGTCGTGTGCTTTTGTATGAGCCGCGCGCCGCGTTTTATACCGATAAGAAAGTCAAAAAGCAAAAGATAAATATGCACATTGCCAGCACCGTCAGGAAAAATTTCCAGTTACATTTTCAGTACAATGCGACCTCAATCAAAAAAAGCTGGAAATCAGGCGAAGAACTGTCCTAAAATAGCCGTCCAGATGTTAATCCATCTATACCGATTAACACTCAGACTGCCAGTGTCCGTCATCTGCAGACTCATGGTAGAATCTTCTACACATGGCTATTCCACTCGACAGTTTGAGCTAACCAAATTCTCCTTAGGTGAAATTAAATATGGCAAAACACCTTTTTACGTCCGAGTCCGTATCAGAAGGGCATCCTGACAAAATCGCTGACCAAATCTCTGATGCTGTGCTGGATGCAATCCTGGAACAGGATCCAAAAGCACGCGTTGCCTGCGAAACCTACGTCAAAACCGGTATGGTTTTAGTTGGCGGTGAGATCACCACCAGCGCATGGGTTGATATCGAAGAGATCACCCGTAACACGGTTCGCGAAATTGGCTATGTGCATTCCGACATGGGCTTTGACGCCAACTCTTGCGCGGTACTGAGCGCGATTGGTAAACAGTCTCCGGACATCAACCAGGGTGTTGACCGTGCCGATCCGCTGGAACAGGGCGCAGGCGACCAGGGCCTGATGTTTGGTTATGCAACCAACGAAACCGACGTGCTGATGCCAGCACCTATTACCTATGCTCACCGTCTGGTGCAGCGTCAGGCTGAAGTGCGTAAAAACGGCACCTTATCCTGGCTGCGTCCGGATGCAAAAAGCCAGGTAACCTTCCAGTATGACGACGGCAAAATCGTCGGTATTGATGCGGTTGTTCTGTCTACTCAGCACTCTGAAGATATCGACCAGAAATCGCTGCAAGAAGCCGTTATGGAAGAGATCATCAAGCCGGTACTGCCGACTGAATGGCTGACCGCTTCGACCAAATTCTTCATCAACCCAACTGGTCGTTTCGTTATCGGCGGCCCGATGGGCGACTGCGGTCTGACCGGTCGTAAAATCATCGTTGATACCTACGGCGGCATGGCGCGTCACGGCGGCGGTGCATTCTCTGGTAAAGATCCGTCTAAAGTTGACCGTTCCGCAGCCTATGCAGCCCGTTACGTAGCGAAAAACATCGTTGCCGCAGGCCTGGCTGACCGTTGTGAGATTCAGGTTTCCTACGCAATCGGCGTGGCGGAACCGACATCTATCATGGTGGAAACGTTCGGTACTGAAAAAGTGCCTTCAGAGCAGCTGACCCTTTTGGTGCGTGAGTTCTTCGACTTGCGCCCGTATGGCCTGATTCAGATGCTGGATCTGCTGCACCCGATTTACAAAGAAACCGCTGCTTACGGTCACTTTGGTCGCGAACATTTCCCATGGGAAAAAACCGACAAAGCACAGTTGCTGCGCGACGCTGCCGGTCTGAAGTAATTTAAACCAGACTTAACGCTTATGAAGACCAGCCTCGCGCTGGTCTTTTTTTATACCTATTTCCTCTCCCACATCCATCACCAAACCGCGCTGATTACTATTGCTTTAAATGAAAATGAAAGCGATTACATCACACCATATTTCCCTCTACCTTGAATTAACATCTCTTAGCCAGCACACTTGCATCACTGTTACATTATCTTTCATCATTGTCTTAAATTCAGACGACAAACATTATTTAATCCCAATAAATAATGTTAACTTTCAATGAATTAACTGATAACCCGCATGAATGACAGTGTAAGCGATTACACTAATGTGATGTGATTCGCATTTTTTTACCCCGTACTCACCTACCCTTAACATCAACAAAACTAGCTACCCAACCGGAGGGCATCATGCCTGACAATAAAAAAACGGGGCGTTCCAACAAAGCCATGACATTTTTTGTCTGCTTTCTGGCAGCCCTGGCTGGATTACTTTTTGGCCTGGATATCGGTGTTATTGCCGGTGCTTTACCGTTCATCACCGACGAGTTTCAAATTACCCCGCACACTCAGGAATGGGTGGTGAGTTCCATGATGTTTGGTGCGGCGGTAGGTGCTGTCGGCAGCGGTTGGCTCTCCTTCAAACTGGGACGCAAAAAAAGCCTGATGATCGGTGCGATCTTGTTTGTTGCGGGTTCACTGTTCTCCGCCGCTGCGCCAAACGTTGAAGTCCTGCTGGTTTCCCGCGTGCTGCTCGGCCTGGCTGTAGGTGTTGCGTCTTATACCGCGCCGCTGTACCTGTCTGAAATTGCCCCGGAAAAGATTCGTGGCAGCATGATCTCCATGTATCAGCTGATGATCACCATCGGTATTTTGGGCGCGTATCTTTCCGATACAGCGTTTAGCTACAGCGGCGCATGGCGCTGGATGCTGGGTGTAATCATCATCCCTGCCCTGCTGCTGCTGGTTGGCGTTATCTTCCTGCCGGACAGCCCACGTTGGTTTGCAGCTAAACGTCGTTTTGTTGATGCCGAACGCGTCCTGTTGCGTCTGCGTGACACCAGCGCAGAAGCCAAACGCGAGCTGGATGAAATCCGTGAAAGTCTGCAGGTGAAGCAGAGCGGCTGGGCGCTGTTTAAAGAAAACAGCAACTTCCGTCGCGCGGTATTCCTTGGCGTTCTGTTACAGGTGATGCAGCAGTTCACCGGGATGAACGTCATCATGTATTACGCACCGAAAATCTTTGAGCTGGCGGGCTACACCAACACCACTGAGCAGATGTGGGGGACTGTTATCGTCGGTCTGACCAACGTACTGGCAACCTTTATCGCCATTGGCCTGGTTGACCGTTGGGGCCGCAAACCTACTCTGATCCTTGGCTTTATCGTGATGGCTGTTGGTATGGGCGTTCTGGGGACAATGATGCACGTTGGTATTCACTCGGCATCCGCACAATACTTCGCAGTACTGATGCTGCTGATGTTTATCGTTGGCTTTGCCATGAGCGCTGGTCCGCTGATTTGGGTACTGTGCTCTGAAATCCAGCCGCTGAAAGGCCGCGATTTCGGCATCACCTGCTCTACTGCAACCAACTGGATTGCCAACATGATCGTCGGCGCAACCTTCCTGACGATGCTGAACTCACTGGGCAGCGCCAACACCTTCTGGGTCTACGGCGGCCTGAACGTACTGTTCATCTTCCTGACTCTGTGGCTGATCCCTGAAACTAAAAACGTCTCTCTGGAACACATTGAGCGTAACCTGATGAAGGGTCGTAAACTGCGCGAAATTGGCGCACACGACTAATCACCAAAGGCTTCCTCCCCAGCGGAGGAAGCCTTCCTCTTGCAGTCCCTTCCCTGTCGCACTATCCTCTGGCGTTATGAAAACCGCCCGTCTCCCTATCGCCATCCAGCAAGCCGTTATGCGTAGCCTGCGGGAAAAACTCGCCCAGGCCAATCTCAAGCTCGAACGCCAATACCCGGAGCCAAAGCTGGTTTACCAACAGCGCGGCACCGCCGCGGGCACTGCGTGGCTACAAACCTATGAAATTCGCCTTAATCCCGTCCTGCTGATGGAAAACGTCGACGCATTCATTAACGAAGTTGTGCCCCATGAACTGGCGCATTTACTGGTGTGGAAGCACTTTGGGCGCGTGCCGCCACACGGGAAAGAGTGGAAATGGATGATGGAAAGCGTTCTGGGCGTACCGGCCCGGCGCACGCATCAGTTTGAACTGCAATCGGTGCAGCGCAAGACTTTTACTTACCGCTGTAAGTGTCAGGAGCACCAACTGACCGTCCGCCGCCATAACCGCGTTGTGCGCGGTGAGGCCACCTACCGCTGTGTTCACTGCGGCGAACCACTGGTTGCAGAATAATCTTCAGAATTATCAGGAACTTTTCTGACCTAACTGATTGCATACTGGAATAACTTTCGCTACGTTGCGGGCTCGTTTTGACACGGAGTTTGTGATGTACCGTCATTTTTCTTTTGCTGCGGCCCTGTTAGCCGCTGCGTTTTCAGGCCCGGTTTTAGCCGAAGGCATCAACAGTTTTTCTCAGGCAAAAGCAGCAGGCGTCAAGGTTAACGCCGATGCGCCGGGCGATTTCTACTGCGGTTGTAAAATTAACTGGCAAGGCAAAAAAGGGGTCGTTGACCTCGAATCCTGCGGCTATAAAGTGCGAAAAAATGAAAACCGCGCCAGTCGAATTGAATGGGAGCACGTTGTCCCCGCCTGGCAATTTGGTCATCAGCGTCAGTGCTGGCAGGACGGAGGGCGTAAAAACTGCGCCAAAGATCCGGTCTATCGTAAGATGGAAAGCGACATGCATAACCTGCAACCTGCGGTGGGTGAGGTAAATGGCGATCGCGCTAACTTCATGTACAGCCAGTGGAACGGTGGCGAGGGTCAGTATGGGCAATGCGCCATGAAGGTCGACTTCAAAGAGAAAGTTGCCGAGCCGCCGGCCCGCGCCCGCGGTGCCATTGCTCGTACCTATTTTTACATGCGCGACCAGTACGATCTGACGCTCTCCCGCCAGCAAACTCAGCTTTTTAACGCCTGGATTAAGCAATATCCGGTCACCGACTGGGAGTGTGAGCGCGACGAACGCATTGCAAAGGTACAGGGGAACCATAACCCATATGTGCAACGCGCTTGCCAGGCGCAAAAGAGCTAACCTACACTAGCGTCAATATTTTTAACCATGCCCTGGCCTTTCGCAGCCCAGGGCCATGACGCGGATGTTTAACTATGCGCATTCCTCGCATTTATCACCCTGAGCCAATCACTTCCGGCAGCCAAATTTCACTGTGTGAAGATGCAGCCAACCATATCGGCCGCGTGCTGCGTATGGGACCGGGCCAGGCGCTACAGCTGTTTGATGGCAGCAATCAGGTATTCGACGCTGAAATCACCCACGCCAGTAAAAAAAGCGTGGACGTGAAGGTACTTAACGCTGAACTCGACGATCGTGAGTCGCCGTTGCACATCCACCTGGGTCAGGTGATGTCGCGCGGTGAAAAAATGGAATTCACTATCCAGAAATCGATCGAATTGGGTGTAAGCCTCATTACGCCACTTTTTTCTGAGCGCTGCGGCGTTAAACTGGACAGTGAACGCCTGAACAAGAAGCTCCAGCAGTGGCAGAAAATCGCCATTGCCGCCTGCGAACAGTGCGGTCGTAACCGGGTGCCCGAAATTCGCCCGGCAATGGATTTGGAAGCATGGTGCGCGGAACAGGACGAAGGTCTGAAACTGAACCTGCATCCGCGCGCCAGCGCCAGCATCAATACGCTGCCGCTGCCGGTGGAACGCATCCGCTTGCTGATTGGCCCGGAAGGCGGGTTGTCGGCAGATGAAATTGCCATGACCGCACGTTATCAGTTTACTGATATTCTGTTAGGACCTCGCGTTCTGCGTACTGAGACAACCGCGCTCACCGCCATTACTGCGCTACAGGTGCGTTTTGGCGATCTAGGCTAAGGCATAAACGGAGAAGAAAATGATCAAGCTCGGCATCGTGATGGATCCCATCGCAAGCATCAACATCAAGAAAGATTCCAGCTTCGCTATGCTGCTGGAAGCGCAACGTCGCGGTTACGAAATTCATTATATGGAGATGGCCGATCTTTATCTGATCAACGGTGAAGCCCGCGCCCATACGCGTACCCTGAGCGTAGAGCAGAACTACGACAAATGGTATGAGTTCAAGAGCGAGCAGGATCTCCCGCTGGCAGACCTGGACGTTATTCTGATGCGTAAGGATCCGCCGTTTGATACCGAGTTCATCTACGCAACCTATATTCTGGAACGTGCAGAAGAAAAAGGGACGCTGATCGTCAACAAACCGCAGAGCCTGCGCGACTGCAACGAAAAGCTGTTCACCGCATGGTTTGCCGACCTGACGCCGGAAACGCTGGTCACGCGTAACAAAGCGCAGCTGAAAGCCTTCTGGCAAAAACACAGCGACATCATTCTCAAACCGCTGGACGGCATGGGCGGCGCATCTATTTTCCGTGTGAAGGAAGGCGACCCGAACCTTGGCGTCATTGCTGAAACGCTGACCGAGCACGGTACCCGCTACTGCATGGCGCAGAACTATCTGCCAGCAATTAAAGATGGCGATAAACGCGTCCTGGTGGTCGATGGCGAACCCGTTCCTTATTGCCTGGCGCGTATTCCGCAGGGCGGCGAAACCCGTGGCAACCTGGCCGCTGGCGGTCGTGGCGAGCCGCGTCCATTGACCGACAGCGACTGGGAAATTGCACGTCGCATTGGGCCAACGCTGAAAGCGAAAGGTTTGATTTTTGTCGGTCTGGATATCATTGGCGATCGTCTGACGGAAATTAACGTTACCAGCCCAACCTGTATTCGTGAAATTGAAGCGGAGTTCCCGGTTTCGATTACCGGTATGCTGATGGATGCCATTGAGGCGCGTTTACAGAAATAAATACGTTGCCGGATAGCGACGCTATCGCGTCTTATCCGGCCTGGAATTGCACCCCGCAGGCCGGATTAGGCGAAGCCGTCATCCGGCAATGCTATCTTCAGAGGGTGACATCTTCGAGCTTTGCCCACATACTGGGCTCTGTTGCTTTTTTGAACCAGGAAACAGAACCTCTGACAATGAATTTACAGCATCACTTTCTGATTGCCATGCCTGCTCTCCAGGATCCGATTTTCCGCCGTTCCGTGGTGTACATCTGTGAACATAATGAGAACGGAGCAATGGGGATTATCGTCAATAAGCCTCTGGAAAACTTACAAATTGAAGGGATTCTGGAAAAGCTGAAGATTACCCCAGAAGAACGCGATCCGGCCATTCGTCTGGATAAACCAGTGATGCTCGGCGGCCCGCTGGCGGAAGACCGTGGATTTATTCTCCACACTCCACCGTCACGCTTTGCCTCCAGTATTCGCATCTCAGATAACACCATCATCACAACCTCCCGCGATGTACTAGAAACCCTGGGCACGCAAGAACAACCGTCCGAAGTGCTGGTTGCTCTGGGTTATTCATCATGGGAAAAAGGTCAACTGGAACAAGAGCTACTGGATAACGCCTGGCTCACGGCGCCCGCAGACCTCAACATCTTATTCAAAACGCCGATTGCCGACCGCTGGCGCGATGCGGCGAAGCTTATCGGGATAGATATTCAGACCATGCCTGGCGTGGCGGGACATGCCTGATGAGCGGAACATTACTCTCTTTTGATTTTGGTACGAAAAGTATTGGTGTTGCTGTTGGTCAGCGCATTACCGGTACGGCCAGACCGTTGCCCGCCATTAAGGCGCAGGACGGTACGCCAGACTGGAGTTTGATTGAACGCCTGCTGAAAGAATGGCAGCCGGATGAAATCATTGTCGGCCTACCACTCAACATGGATGGCACAGAACAGCCCCTTACCGCACGCGCGCGTAAGTTCGCTAACCGTATTCACGGTCGCTTTGGCGTAACCGTAACGCTGCACGATGAACGCTTGAGCACCGTCGAGGCCCGCTCCGGCCTGTTCGAACAAGGCGGATACCGGGCGTTGAATAAAGGCAAAGTGGACTCCGCTTCTGCCGTTATTATTCTCGAAAGCTATTTCGAGCAGGGCTACTAAAGCCGACCCTGCGCCTGGCGCTGCTGCTGGCTCTGCGTAAACGTCTGCATACCTGTCTGCTGCCCGGTTTGAATTACGCCGGGTAGCTGATGCGTTTTCCCTTCACGAATCAAATTGCCCACGGCTGGCGTGTTGACGAGCAGCTCAAATAGCGCCACGCGTCCTCCCAACTTATCTTCCTCCAGCTTTTGCGAAAGTACCGCCCGTAGGCTGTCTGCCAGCTGATTACGCACCGGATCTTTCTCCTGTGCGGGAAAGGTATCCACCAGCCGCGCGATGGCCTGCGCCGCCCCTCGCGTATGTAACGTTGCCAGCACCAGATGCCCGGTTTCCGCTGCCGTTAACGCCAGGCGAATAGTTTCCGCGTCGCGCAGTTCGCCCAGCAAAATGACGTCGGGATCTTCACGCAGCGCGCCGCGTAAACCGGCGGCAAAAGAAGCGCAGTGTACGCCCACCTCCCGTTGGTGAATAAGACAACGCTGGCTGGTGTAGCGATATTCAATGGGATCTTCCAGCGTCAAAATATGTCCCGCAACGTGCTGGTTAAGATATGCCACCATCGCCGCCAGGGTCGTTGATTTACCGCTACCGGTAGCGCCTGTCACCAGAATTAACCCATTTTCACTGCGCAGCAGTTCAGGTATGACGTCAGGGGTCTGGAGATCGTCTAAACGTGGACAATCAAGCGGGAGCAATCTTAGCGCCAGCGAGGTTCCCTGTTGATGAACAAAAGCACTGGCGCGCAGCCGCTGGGAACCTGCCAGCGCAATAGCAAAATCCAACTGCCCCTGTTCCTGCCACTGTACCTGTTGTTGCTCATTGAGCCAGCACATCAGCAGATTCTCCACGTCAGGCGTAGTAAAGGGTGCGATTTCGACTTTTCCACGTATGCGCCAGCGCGCAGGCCATGCATTGCACAGGTGTAGATCCGACACGTTATGCTTTACACTAAGGGCCACTATTTCTTCCATATTCATATGAACATCCTCGGAAAATGAACGATATCGCGCATAACCTGGCACATGTCCGGGACAAAATCTCAGCCGCCGCGACGCGTTGCGGGCGGTCTTCAGAAGAAGTTACGTTGCTTGCAGTCAGTAAAACCAAACCTGCGAGCGCCATCGAAGAAGCCATTACCGCAGGGCAGCGTGCCTTCGGTGAAAACTATGTGCAGGAAGGGGTGGATAAAATCCGCTACTTCCAGGAAAAAGGCGTCAACGATCTGCAGTGGCACTTTATCGGCCCGCTGCAGTCCAACAAAAGTCGTCTGGTCGCCGAGCACTTTGACTGGTGCCATACGATCGACCGTCTGCGTATCGCTGCCCGTCTGAGCGAACAGCGCCCGGCGGAACTGCCGCCGCTCAATGTACTGATTCAAATTAATATCAGCGATGAGAACAGTAAGTCAGGCATTCCGCTGGCAGAGCTTGATGCACTGGCCGCTGAAGTCGCTGCACTGCCGCGCATTACCCTGCGTGGTCTGATGGCGATTCCGGCTCCAGAGTCAGATTATGTAAGGCAGTTTGAAGTTGCACAGCAAATGGCGGTAGCATTTGCCGGGTTGAAAACACGCTACCCAGGCATCGACACTCTCTCACTGGGAATGTCTGATGATATGGATGCCGCCATCGCGGCGGGTAGCACGATGGTGCGCATTGGCACTGCCATTTTTGGTGCTCGTGATTACACTAAAAAATAAGGAAAACTAAGGAACACCATGAATACGTTGACCTTCCTGCTCTCAACGGTAATTGAGCTGTATACCATGGCGCTGCTGCTGCGCGTGTGGATGCAATGGTCTCGCTGCGATTTTTACAACCCGTTCTCGCAGTTTATAGTGAAAATCACTCAGCCCATCATTGGGCCGTTACGCCGCATTATTCCCCCGATAGGACCGATCGACAGCGCATCGGCATTAGTTGCGCTCGTTCTCAGCTTTATCAAAGCAATCGTGCTGTTTAAGGTGGTCACGTTCCAGCCGATCATCTGGATCGCCGCCGTACTGATTGTCCTGAAGACTATCGGGCTGCTGATTTTCTGGGTGCTGCTGGTGATGGCAATTATGAGCTGGGTCAGCCAGGGCCGCAGTCCTGTAGAGTACGTGCTGATTCAACTGGCAGATCCGCTGCTGCGTCCTATCCGTCGCATACTTCCAGGCATGGGCGGGATCGATTTCTCCCCAATGATTCTGGTTCTGCTGCTCTACGTTATTAACATGGGCATCGCGGAAGTGTTACAGGCGACAGGCAACATGCTGCTGCCGGGGCTGTGGATGGCGCTATGAGTGCCGTTACACCCTGCGACGACGGTCTGGTTTTACGGCTCTACATTCAGCCTAAAGCCAGCCGTGACAGTATTGTGGGTTTACATGGCGACGAAGTTAAAGTCGCCATTACCGCCCCACCGGTAGATGGCCAGGCCAATAGCCATCTGGTGAAGTTTCTCGGCAAACAGTTCCGTGTGGCAAAAAGCCAGGTCGTCATTGAGAAGGGCGAGCTTGGTCGTCACAAACAGGTTAAAATCATTCATCCGCAACAGATCCCGCCCGAAATTGCGGCGTTAACTGATTAGGTATCCCATGCAAAAAGTTGTCCTCGCGACCGGCAATGCCGGTAAAGTGCGTGAACTCGCCTCTCTTCTGAGTGATTTCGGTCTTGATGTTGTTGCCCAAACGGAACTGGGTGTTGATTCTGCAGACGAGACCGGGCTGACGTTTATTGAGAACGCCATTCTGAAGGCGCGTCATGCCGCGCAAATTACCGGCTTACCGGCCATTGCTGATGACTCAGGTCTGGCAGTAAATGCCCTTGGCGGCGCGCCGGGTATCTATTCAGCCCGCTATTCCGGCGAAGATGCGACCGATCAGCAGAACCTGGAAAAACTGCTTCACACCCTGCGGGATATTCCTGATGACAAGCGCCAGGCGCAGTTCCACTGCGTGCTGGTGTATATGCGCCATGCAGACGATCCAACGCCTGTTGTTTGCCACGGAAGCTGGCCGGGCGTGATTACCCGTGAACCTGCCGGAAACGGTGGTTTTGGCTACGACCCGATCTTCTTTGTGCCGTCTGAAGGGAAAACCGCAGCCGAACTGACCCGTGAAGAAAAGAGTGCGATTTCTCACCGCGGACAGGCACTGAAGCTGTTGCTGGATGCCCTGCGTAATGGTTAAGCTTCCACCGCTAAGTCTTTATATTCACATCCCGTGGTGCGTGCAGAAATGCCCGTACTGCGACTTCAACTCGCATGCGCTAAAGGGCGAAGTCCCTCATGATGACTATGTGCAGCATCTGCTGAGCGATCTGGATACTGAGGTGGCCCACGCCCAGGGACGTGAAGTAAAGACGATTTTTATCGGTGGTGGCACGCCGAGCCTGCTTTCTGGCCCGGCGATGCAAACGCTGCTCGACGGCGTGCGAGCACGGCTGAATCTGGCCGAAGATGCAGAAATCACGATGGAGGCGAATCCCGGGACGGTGGAAGCCGATCGCTTTGTGGATTATCAACGCGCTGGCGTCAACCGTATCTCGATTGGCGTACAGAGCTTTAGCTCCGCCAAACTCGAACGTCTAGGACGTATTCACGGGCCGGAAGAAGCCAAACGAGCTGCACACCTGGCGAGCGGTCTGGGGCTACGCAGCTTTAACCTCGACCTGATGCATGGTTTGCCGGATCAGACGCTGGAAGAGGCGCTGGGTGATTTACAGCAGGCCATCGCGCTCAACCCACCGCATCTTTCCTGGTATCAGTTGACCATCGAACCCAACACGCTGTTCGGTTCCCGACCGCCGGTTTTACCGGACGATGACGCGCTGTGGGATATTTTTGAGCAAGGCCACCAGCTACTGACCGCCGCGGGATATCAGCAGTACGAAACCTCAGCCTACGCCAGACCGGGTTATCAGTGTCAGCACAACCTTAACTACTGGCGTTTTGGCGACTATCTTGGCATTGGCTGCGGCGCACACGGTAAGATCACATTCCCTGACGGACGCATCCTGCGCACCACCAAAACACGGCATCCGCGTGGGTATATGCAAGGGCGTTATCTCGAAAGCCAGCGCGATGTCGCCGAAGCCGATAAGCCGTTCGAGTTCTTCATGAATCGTTTCCGGCTGCTGGAAGCCGCGCCTCGCGCGGAGTTCACGCAATATACCGGTCTTACCGAAGACGTTATTCGTCGACAGATCGATGAGGCTATTTCCCTGGGCTACCTGAGTGAATGCGATGAATACTGGCAGATTACCCAACACGGTAAGCTGTTCTTGAATTCGCTGCTGGAGCTGTTTCTGGCGGAGTGATGGCTGGTGAACGTAGGCCAGATAAGCGTAGCGCCATCAGGCAAATTGCCGGATGGCGGCTGCGTCTTATCCGGCCTACAGGGTTAGGGCGGTAAGCGCAGCCACCTTCATCGATTAATACTGATTAAACATTTCCTGGATCTGCTTAGGATCCTTGGTTTGAGTCAGCGCAAGCTGCAGCAGAACACGTGCTTTTTGCGGGTTCAGGGAACCTGAAGCCACAAATCCGTATTTTGCATCATCAACTTCTGCATCCTGTGTAGTGGCGCCCGTTGGTACACGGGATGAACGCACTACAACGGTACCTTTATGCGCGGCGGTTGCCAGCGTATCGAAAATGGTTTTATACAGGTTACCGTTACCTACACCCGCACTGACGATCCCAGCGTAACCCGCATCCACCAGCGCTTTTGCCGGCAGATCGGAGGCATTAGCGTAGTTATAAACAATCCCAACTTTCGGCAGTTCGGTCAGCTTAGACACATCGAACGGAGTAGACGTGGTGTGCTTACGCGCAGGCGTACGCTGGTAGTCGATTTTACCGTTATGGATGTAACCCAACGGGCCGTAGTTAACGGATTTGAAGGTAGCGACGTCGGTAGTGTTGGTTTTAGTCACGTCACGACCATCCATAACGGTGTCGTTCATCACCACCAGCACTCCGCGGTTGGCAGAGGCTTTGTCTGCGGCAGTTACTACTGCGTTATACAGGTTAAACGGGCCATCAGCGCTCATACCCGTAGACGGACGCATTGCGCCGACCAGCACCACCGGCTTGTTGCACTTGACGGTCAGGTCGAGGAAATAGGCGGTTTCTTCCATGGTATCCGTACCATGTGTTACCACGAAGCCGTCGGTTTTATCACACTCGGTATTAATCTTTTTCGCCAGCGTTAACCAGACTTCGTCATTCATATCCTGGGAGCCGATATTCACCACCTGCTCGCCTTTAACGACAGCGATATCTTTCAATTGAGGTACGGCCTCAACCAGATTTTCTACGCCAACCTTGCCTGCCGTGTAGTTAGATTTTGTCGCGGAATCACCGCCGCCGGCAATCGTCCCACCGGTCGCTAAAATGGTGATGTTTGGCAGTGCAAGCGCCGCGCCGCTGAAACCCATAACCAGTGCGGCAAGTGCCGTTTTCTTGAAAAACTCCATGTTATTTCTCCAGTTACTTGAATTTGCAGCATTATGTCTATCCTACAGATGAATAATGTGACGAGTTCCAATTAACCAGATTTATATCTCCACCAAATTGCCGTTCTTAGAGATGGATATCAAAAAAACAGAAATATACAAAATAAAACGGCACAGAATGTTTCTGTGCCGTTAATAAGAGGTGAAGATTATTTCAGAGTGCTAACCAGCGTTTTACGATCGTTTTCCAGCGTCACAACGCGGGAACAGACATCTTTGCCAAACTGCTGGAAGTCTTGTTCCTGATTCTTCCATTCGTTCTGAATTGAGGTCTGCAAACCACCGAGGCTTCCGAGTACGCCCTGCAGTGGATTACCACCGCCTTTGAGCACGGCTTTCGCCCCCATTTCGTTGATGCTGTCCTGCAAAATTCCGCCCATCGCCTGATTAACCAGCTGTTGTCCGTCCGCGCGGACCTGATCAATCGCCTTATAATGGAAAGTCAGGCCATCAGTTCGATGCTCGATGATGCGGTTCATCTGCTCTTTCAATTGCGCATCCAGCTTGGTTAAGCGGCCACGCATGTTGCTGCTTTCACCGACCTCTTTGGCGATGATTTTGTCCAGCGCCACGCGACCTTTCTCTACGCGCGCTCTGGCACCTTCGTCGATCCACGGCAGGCTGCTACGCAACGCCGCCTGATAATCTTTGGCCTGCTCACGCTGTGCGGCGTTCAGGTTGTACTGTTTACCGTTGAAGGTGACATCGCCGGCCTGGGTAATAACCAGGTCGCCATTTTCACCCTTCACCTGCACCGTTTGTGGGCTCAAAATCACATCGTCACGCGGGGTGACGCTGCACTGGTAATCTGCATGTGCGGCCATCGCCGTGAACGTTAGGACTGCCGCCAGCAGCGTTTTGCGCATCATATCTTTCCCTCAATACAAATCGGGTCGGCATTTGCCGACCCTGTGCTACTTAGTCCCACCAAATATCGAAAAGTTCGCTGGTACGCACTTCTTCGAGTTTGTGCTCTTCCAGCCACTTACGCACGATTGCCTGGTGTTCTTCGGTGCATTTGCCGATTTCCTGCAGACAGATCAGACCTTCCCAGGCCAGATAGCCGCTGCCGTCAAAAGCCAGCTTGTTCGGTTCGATGACTTCATTGATAAAGTCATCAACGATTTGATCGACCTGCTCTCCAGATGTACCTTCCGGGAAACGCCATGCAACCGAAAATCCTACTTCCTGGAATTCTTCGATGTGCATCTTTTTACGCAGACGACGGCTACGGTTCTTTGCCATTATTTCACCCTCTCGAACATTAAGTCCCATACGCCGTGGCCAAGACGATGACCACGTTGTTCAAATTTGGTTACCGGGCGCGATTCCGGGCGCGGTACATAATCGTTACTCTCTGACTGGTTTTTATACCCGTCAATCGAGGACATCACTTCAAGCATGTGCTCCGCATACGCTTCCCAGTCGGTCGCCATATGGAACACGCCGCCCAGCTTCAGCTTACTTAAGATATGCTCAGCAAACGGTACCTGAACGATACGGCGTTTATTATGACGTGCTTTGTGCCATGGGTCAGGGAAAAACAGCTGAACCATAGATAAAGAATTGTCAGGAATCATTTTATGCAGGACTTCAACGGCATCATGGCACATGACGCGCAGGTTCTCGACACCCTCTTCATGGGCTGAAGCCAGACACGCACCAACGCCAGGTGAGTGAACCTCAATGCCGAGGAAATTCTGTTCCGGACGCGCTTTCGCCATTGCAACCAGCGACGCTCCCATACCAAAACCGATTTCCAGCGTGACTGGCGCGTCACGGCCAAACAGTTCTGCGAAATCTACAGGCTCTTCGCTGAACTCAACGCCCATCACCGGCCAGTAGTTTTCCAGCGCGTGTTCCTGCCCTTTCGTCAGTCGCCCCTGGCGACGAACAAAACTACGAATCCGGCGCAGAGGGCGGCCGTTTTCATCAAATTCCGGTGAAATGACGTCGTTCTTCATAAAAGTTTAGTCTGCTGTGTTTGAGTTCTGAAAACGGGCATTATCCAAAGTTAGTTGCCGGATGCAAGTAAAGGAAGAAAGTGAGCAGCGGAAAGTTCCGGTTTACACCCCGTTGCCGCTGTGCTGCAATCTTGCCCCCGGCAATAATGAAACGGTAATCATGCAAGCGTCTCAATTTTCGGCTCAGGTTTTGAGCTGGTACGACAAATACGGGCGGAAAACGCTGCCCTGGCAAATTGACAAGACGCCTTACAAAGTATGGCTCTCTGAGGTAATGCTGCAACAAACTCAGGTTGCGACCGTTATCCCTTATTTTGAGCGCTTTATGGCGCGCTTCCCAACGGTAACGGATTTAGCCCATGCGCCGCTGGATGAAGTTCTGCATTTGTGGACCGGGCTGGGTTATTACGCCCGTGCGCGTAATCTGCATAAAGCCGCGCAGCAGGTTGTGACGCTGCATAGCGGTATATTTCCGCAAACCTTTGATGAAGTAGCCGCCCTACCTGGCGTCGGACGTTCAACCGCAGGCGCGATCCTTTCTCTCTCTCTGGGTCAGCATTTTCCGATTCTCGACGGTAACGTCAAACGCGTGCTGGCTCGCTGTTATGCTGTAAGCGGCTGGCCGGGTAAAAAAGAGGTCGAAAAGAAGCTGTGGGAGCTGAGCGAGCAAGTTACGCCGGCCCAGGGTGTTGAGCGTTTTAATCAGGCGATGATGGATTTAGGCGCAATGGTCTGTACGCGCTCAAAACCTAAATGTTCCCTGTGTCCGTTGGAAAATGGCTGTGTGGCGAGCGCCAATACAAGTTGGGCGCTGTATCCCGGTAAAAAGCCCAAACAGACGCTACCGGAACGAACGGGCTATTTTTTACTGATGCAGCATGATGACGAAGTGCTGCTTGCACAGCGACCGCCCAGCGGCTTATGGGGTGGTTTATACTGTTTTCCGCAGTTTGACGACGAAGATGGACTGCGCAACTGGCTGGCGCAACGACAAATTAACGCAGATAATCTGACCCAACTTAATGCGTTTCGCCATACCTTTAGCCATTTCCACTTAGATATTGTGCCTATGTGGCTTCCCGTGTCTTCATTCACCTCATGCATGGATGAAGGCAACGCGCTCTGGTATAACTTAGCGCAACCGCCGTCGGTCGGACTGGCGGCTCCCGTGGAGCGTTTGTTACAGCAATTACGTGCCGGTACACACGTTTAACGTACCGGACGATAGAGAGGACTTTTTATGAGCAGAACGATTTTTTGCACTTTCCTGCAACGCGAAGCAGAAGGCCAGGATTTTCAGCTGTACCCGGGCGATCTGGGAAAACGCATTTATAACGAGATTTCTAAAGAAGCATGGGCGCAATGGCAGCATAAACAGACCATGCTGATTAACGAGAAAAAACTCAATATGATGAACGTCGAACACCGTAAGTTACTGGAACAGGAGATGATTAACTTCCTGTTTGAAGGTAAGGATGTGCATATTGAAGGCTATACGCCAGAATCATAAGAACCGTTGCCGGATGGCGCTGCGCTTATCCGGCCTACGTTTTAATCTGGTCCTTGCAAACAACAAACACAACACGCACTCCCGGAATGATGAAAAAATTTCTCGCGCTTGCCGTTATTGCGCCGTTGCTCATCTCCTGTTCCAGTTCGACCAAAAAAGGCGATTCCTATAACGAAGCCTGGGTCAAGGATACCAACGGTTTTGATATTCTGATGGGGCAATTTGCCCATAATATTGAGAATTTGTGGGGATTTAAGGAAGTGCTGATTGCGGGTCCGAAGGACTACGTCAAGTATACCGATCAGTATCAAACCCGCAGCCACATCAACTTTGATGACGGTACGATAACCGTCGAGACCATTGCCGGGACAGATCCCGCCGGACACCTGCGTCGGGCGATTATCAAGACATTGCTGATGGGCGATGATCCGGGTTCTATCGACCTCTATTCCGATGTCGACGACATTAAGATTTCCAAAGAGCCATTCCTGTACGGACAGGTGGTTGATAATACCGGCCAGCCCATTCGTTGGGAGGGGCGTGCCACCAACTTTGCCAACTACCTGCTGCAAACACGACTTAAAAGCCGCAGCAATGGCCTGCGTATCATCTATAGCGTGACGATCAATCTGGTGCCGAACCACCTTGATAAGCGCGCGCATAAATACGTCGGTATGGTGCGTCAGGCTTCACGTAAGTACGGCGTCGACGAGTCGCTGATTCTGGCTATCATGCAAACCGAATCCTCGTTTAACCCGTATGCGGTGAGCCATGCCGATGCGCTGGGACTGATGCAGGTGGTACAGCACAGCGCCGGGAAAGATGTGTTCCGCTCGCAAGGGCGCTCAGGCACACCAAGCCGTAGCTTCTTGTTTGACCCGGCCAGCAACATTGATACCGGTACGGCCTATCTGGCAATGCTCAACAATGTCTATTTGGGTGGTATCGATAATCCGACCTCACGTCGCTATGCGGTAATCACCGCGTATAACGGCGGCGCGGGCAGCGTGCTGCGCGTGTTCTCGAACGATAAAATTCAGGCCGCGAATATCATTAACAGCATGTCTCCAGGTGACGTTTATCAAACGCTGACCACCCGACATCCCTCTGCTGAATCACGCCGATACCTTTACAAGGTCAATTCCGCACAAAAATCCTATCGACGCCGCTAATGTATTCCTCTTCAGCCCCCTAAAACGGGGGCCTGAAGCACCAAAAATGTTAACTCCATCACTCTTTTGCTTTGCAATCAGAAATTGTTTGCAAATATTTGTCACAGGTAACAAAAAAAGAGTGCCTCTCATTGATAGAATCACATCATATAGCCACGGCAAATGTGCCTTTTAAAACATTCATCCGCATTACGGTGTGAGGAAATTAACATGAATCTTAAGCTGCAGCTGAAAGTTCTCTCGTTTCTGCAGTTCTGCTTATGGGGTAGTTGGCTCACTACCCTCGGCTCCTATATGTTTGTCACCCTTAAATTCGATGGTGCATCCATTGGCGCGGTGTATAGCTCGCTGGGGATCGCCGCCGTGTTTATGCCAACGCTGTTAGGGATCGTGGCCGATAAATGGATCAGTGCGAAGTGGGTTTACGCCCTTTGCCACCTGGTCGGCGCAGGAACGCTGTTTGCCGCAGCCGAAGTCACCACGCCAGGGGCCATGTTCTTTGTGATCTTGCTTAACTCCCTGGCCTATATGCCAACACTGGGGCTAATCAACACCATCTCCTACTATCGCCTGCAATCTGCCGGGATGGATATCGTTACTGACTTCCCGCCAATTCGTATCTGGGGCACCATCGGCTTTATTCTGGCGATGTGGGCAGTGAGCTTCTCCGGCTTTGAACTGAGCCATATGCAGCTGTACATCGGTGCGACATTGTCCCTGGTACTGGTACTGTTCACCCTGACGCTGCCGCATATTCCGGTTGCCAATCAGC
Source organism: Citrobacter sp. Cpo089 (assembly GCF_030332695.1). Lineage (NCBI taxonomy): Bacteria > Pseudomonadati > Pseudomonadota > Gammaproteobacteria > Enterobacterales > Enterobacteriaceae > Citrobacter > Citrobacter sp. Cpo089. Next base: position 55,420 of record NZ_JAOWHJ010000058.1, read on the forward strand.
AGAAAAACCAGAGCTGGACATCAATGCTCGGTCTGGATGCTTTCGCGCTGTTTAAAAACAAGCGTATGGCGATTTTCTTCATCTTCTCAATGATGCTGGGCGCAGAGCTGCAGATTACCAATATGTTTGGTAACACCTTCCTGCACAGCTTCGATAACAACCCGCTGTTCTCCGGTAGCTTTATCGTGGAACACGCATCGGTGATGATGTCGATTTCACAGATTTCCGAGACGCTGTTTATCCTGACCATCCCGTTCTTCTTAAGCCGTTACGGTATTAAGAACGTGATGCTTATCAGTATTGTGGCGTGGATGCTGCGCTTCGGCCTGTTTGCCTACGGCGATCCAACGCCGTTCGGTACCGTGCTGCTGGTTCTGTCGATGATTGTTTACGGCTGCGCCTTCGACTTCTTCAACATCTCTGGTTCTGTGTTCGTGGAGAAAGAAGTACGCCCTGAAATCCGCGCCAGCGCACAGGGTATGTTCCTGATGATGACCAACGGCTTCGGTTGTATTCTGGGCGGACTGGTGAGCGGTAAAGTCGTTGAACACTATACGCTGAACGGTATTACCGACTGGCAGACCGTGTGGTTGATCTTCGCAGGTTACTCGCTGGTTCTGGCTTTTGCCTTCGTTGCGCTGTTTAAATACAAACACGTACGCGTTCCAGCAGGCACACAGACTATCGCGCACTAACGTTTACGCAGAGAAAAGCGGGTTACCAAAAGGTAACCCGCTTTTTTTGCGCTTACTTCACCACATATCCATACAGACGCTTAATACCGTCTGCATCCGTTTCACTGTAAACACCTTGCAGCTCCGGCGAGAAGCCTGGCAGCAGGTTTACGCCCTCTTCCAGCGCCAGAAAATATTGCTGTACCGCCCCACCCCATACTTCGCCCGGTACCACGCACAGCACGCCCGGAGGATAAGGCAGCGCACCTTCCGCCGCAATGCGGCCAGCTGCTTCACTAATCCGCACCAGTTCAACATCACCACGGATAAAAGCGCTGTTCGCATCCTGTGGGTTCATCGCCACGGCAGGTAAACTTTCCTGACGGAACATCGCTTTTTGCAGATCTTTCACATCAAAGCTGACGTACAGTGAGTGCATCTCCTGGCACAGTTCACGCAGGGTGTAATCCCGATAGCGTACCGGATACTTGTTGAAGATAGTGGGCAGCACATCTGCCAGCGGCGTATCGTCTTCAATATGCTGCTCAAACTGCGCCAGCATCGCCACCAGTTGCGCCAGTTTCTCTGCGCTTTCTGCCGGGGTCAGCAGGAACAGAATCGAGTTAAGGTCGCATTTCTCCGGCACGATGCCGTTTTCACGCAGGTAATGCGCCAGAATCGTCGCCGGAATACCAAACTCGGTATATTGCCCGGTTTGTGAGTCAATGCCCGGAGTGGTTAACAGCAGTTTGCAAGGGTCAACGAAATACTGGTCGCGCGCGTAGCCGGAAAAACCATGCCATTTAGCACCTGGTTCGAAGCTAAAGAAGCGACGCTCGCTGGCAATCACCTGCGTCGGATAGCTTTCCCACGGTTTGCCATCGACTACCGGGGGAACAAACGGCTGAATCATCTTACAGCGGGTAATAATCGCTTTACGGGCCTCAATGCCCAGCGTCACACACTCCGCCCACAGCCGACGACCGCTCTCGCCTTCATGGATTTTGGCGTTAACGTCCAGCGCCGCAAACAGCGGGTAAAACGGACTGGTAGAAGCATGCAGCATAAATGCATTATTCAGACGCTTATGCGGGCAGAACCGCGCCTGACCGCGAATATGGTTATCCTTTTTGTGGATCTGCGAGGTTTGCGAGAATCCGGCCTGCTGTTTGTGTACCGACTGGGTGACAAAGATCCCCGGATCGTTAGCATCGAGATCCAACAGCAGCGGTGACCCATCGGCCATCATCGGAATAAATTGTTCGTAGCCGACCCATGCTGAGTCAAACAGGATGTAATCACACAGATGACCGATCTTGTCGATCACCTGCCGGGCATTGTAGATCGTACCGTCATAAGTGCCGAGCTGAATGATCGCCAGACGGAACGGGCGCGGTTGTTCTGCCTTTTGCGGCGCAATATCACGAAGTTGCTGGCGCAGATACTCCTCATCAAAGCAGTGCTCGTCAATGCCGCCAATAAAGCCAAACGGATTACGCGCCGCTTCCAGATACACCGGCGTCGCACCCGCCTGGATCAGCGCACCGTGGTGGTTCGACTTATGGTTATTACGGTCAAATAGCACCAGATCGCCGCGCGTCAGCAGCGCATTGGTTACTACTTTATTGGCCGCAGAGGTCCCGTTCAGCACAAAGTAGGTTTTATCCGCGTGGAAAACTTTCGCAGCAAATTTCTGCGCATGTTTCGCCGAGCCTTCATGAATCAGCAGATCGCCAAGCTTAACGTCGGCGTTGCACATATCCGCGCGAAACAGATTCTCACCAAAGAACTCGTAGAAATGGCGCCCCGCGGGATGCTTTTTAAAGAACTCACCGTGTTGATGTCCTGGGCAGGCAAATGTGCTGTTCCCCATCTCGACATACTGAGTCAACGTGTCATAGAACGGCGGCAGCAAATCTTCTTCATACTGACAGGCAGCAGACTCCAGCTCCAGCCAGTCCTGCGCCTGACCGCGAATGACCGCATTCACGCCCGCCGGCAGATCAACATCCGACTCTGCGAACAGAAACACGGGTATATGAAAACCGGTGCGTTTCAGCAAAGCAAGGATCCCGCTGCGGCTATCCGCAACGGTAATGACGACTGCCGCAACGTCAGTAAAATCAGTACTGTCCAGCGACACCACCTGACGATGGCTGGACAGACGAGAAACCAGTTCTCCACTGGCGGCAATTTTCATTGATTTCATAAGCGCAATAACCCGTTTCGGGAAAATCAAAAGTCCCGGACAAAGCCACATTGCTTTGCCCACGAAATGACAGGTCAAACTGGTTACCAGCCCCGACCGCCAGACATCAGTAAAAGCAGATAGCCTCTGATTTTACTGTTATCCTGCAGTGAGCGTGCGCTGCCCTCACCGCATGGTGGGAGCGTAAAGATAAGTCGCAGGAAGGGGCAAACGTCGCGCAAAAAGGCGATGTTGAAGGCGATGTAGGGGGAGTAATATCATCCCAGGCAGCCCCATTCAGACAGGAGAAAATTCGCGCAATCATGGCACCTTTCACTTTCAGGCGCAAGATAAAATCCGGAGCCTGAACCTCACAGATAAACAAGCATTTCGCCTGTCAATCGCGGCATAATAATGCAATCTGAAAACATATTTTACCCAGAGAATTGCCTTTAGCATCAAGACGATAATGGGTATGCAGGAGCAAACGTGGTAATTGGACCCTTTATTAATGCTGGCGCCATTTTATTTGGTGGTGTTCTCGGCGCACTACTCAGCCAGCATTTACCGGAACGCATTCGTGCCTCCATGACCTCCATATTCGGACTGTGCTCTTTGGGAATTGGTATTTTGCTGGTTATCAAGTGCGCTAACCTACCGGTGATGGTCCTGGCTACGTTAGTCGGTGCATTAATTGGCGAGTTCTGTTATCTGGAAAAAGGGATCAATACCGCGGTTGCCAAAGCGCAGCAGCTTTTCACCCGGTCGGATGCCAACACCACACACGAATCCTTCATCCAGAGCTATGTGGCCATCATCGTGCTATTTTGCGCCAGTGGTACCGGGATCTTCGGGGCGATACATGAAGGGATGACCGGCGACCCGAATATTTTAATCGCGAAGTCGTTTCTTGATTTCTTCACGGCCATCATTTTTGCCTGTTCATTAGGTATCGCGGTATCGGCAATTTGTGTACCAATGCTGGCAATCCAGCTAACGCTTGCCACCTGCGCAGCACTTATTTTGCCCCTGACGACGCCAGCCATGATGGCCGATTTCAGCGCCGTAGGTGGACTGCTGTTGTTGGCAACCGGTTTACGTATTTGTGGAATCAAAATGTTTGCGGTTGTGAATATGCTTCCTGCCCTTCTGCTGGCAATGCCGCTTTCCGCCGCGTGGACGGCATTTTTTGCCTGAGAATGCGTGCAATAGCAACAATGTGGTGATAGATTGTGCAGTCTGCGTTGATTTGAAGAAATTTCGTTGACGAAACGAAGCGAATCGGTTTTAATGCGCCTCGTTGCCCGGATAGCTCAGTCGGTAGAGCAGGGGATTGAAAATCCCCGTGTCCTTGGTTCGATTCCGAGTCCGGGCACCAAAATTTAGTTTCATGGCGTTCTTATAAGTCCTGAAACGCTAGAAAATCAGTAAGTTAAAGAAACCTGATGGTACTGAAAAGTTCCGTCAGGTTTTTTGACATCCAGAATTTTTGGGGGCTTAATTGGGGGCCTGTTGGTTCGATAAACTCTGGAGCCCCCGCGATGCCACTCACCGATACCGCCATCCGTAATGCAAAGCCCATCGACAAACCTTACAAGCTCAGTGACGCGCAGGGTCTTTACCTGCTGATTAAGCCCAACGGCTCTAAACTCTGGCAACTCAAGTACCGCTTTGGCGGCAAGGAGAAGAAGCTGGCGTTTGGCGCTTACCCGACCGTTACGCTGGCGAATGCGCGTAAGCTGCGTGAAGAGGCTCGCGCCGTACTCAGCGCAGGCGACGATCCGGGGGTGAAAAAACAGCAAGAGAAGCAGGCAAAGAAAAGCAGTAATACCTTTGAAGAGATCGCCCGTAAATGGGTGGCAGGCAATATCCGCTGGACTGAGGCGCACGCAGCCAAAGCTCTGCGCTCGCTTGAGCTGCACGTATTTCCGCTGATTGGCAAAATCCCCGTTACCGACCTGAAAACCGCCGATCTGCTGATCCCGCTGCGGGTGGCGGAGAGAAAGGGCAATCTGGAGACCGCCGCGCGGATCCAGCAGCGCACCACGGCGATCATGCGTTATGCGGTGCAGGAAAGCCTGATCGCCAGCAATCCGGCCAACGATCTTACCGGCGCTATCGCGCCGCCGCCGAAAAATCACTACCCCGCCCTGCCGCTGGAGAAAATGCCGGAGTTGCTGGAGCGCTTCGAGAACTATTCTGGCAGGCTGTTAACCCGTCTGGCGGTACAGCTTAACCTGCTGATCTTTATTCGCTCCAGCGAGTTGCGCTTTGCCCGCTGGACGGAGATCGATCTGGATGGCGCAATGTGGACTATCCCCGCCGAGCGTGAGCCGATCCCAGACGTGCGCTATTCAGAGCGCGGCGCGAAGATGAAAACGCCGCATCTGGTGCCGCTGTCAAAACAGGCGGTGACGGTGCTGAAACAGTTAAAACTGCTGTCTGGCAACAGCGAGTTGCTGTTTCCCGGCGACCACGATCCGCGTAAGCCGATGAGTGAAAACACCATCAATAAGGCGCTGCGGGTGATGGGCTACGACACAAAGGTGGACGTGTGCGGTCACGGCTTCCGCACGATGGCCTGTAGCGCGCTGATCGAGTCCGGGCGCTGGTCGAAAGACGCCGTGGAGCGGCAGATGAGCCATCAGGAACGTAACAACGTTCGTGCTGCGTATATCCACAAGGCGGAGCACCTCGACGAGCGCACGCAGATGATGCAGTGGTGGTCGGACTATCTTGATGCCTGTCGGCAGAAGTTTGTTGCGCCATATCGGTATGACAGGCAGATTCAGGTAGCCTGAGCACACTAATAAACCATGCAGGAAAGCAGATCTCAGCGGATCTGCTTTTTTATTTGCACCAGCCCCAAATCCATTGATCTGCGCCAGTTCCTGCCCTTTCAGCTCTTTGGCCTTTTCCGGTCTGGCGCTGTTACCCTTAACGTTCCTTTACCCTTCGGCCTTTTGCTTTTCATGATTGCACCAGAACAGGAAATTATTCCTCTTCTTCCCGTCGCCCGTAAACCTGCACCACATACCGCCCGCGTCCGTCGCCGTGGCCCAAATCCATCGCCGTCAGCGCCAGCGCTTCCCGGTGACTGAATCCCTGCGCCAGATAGTGGCAGAGCGCATCCTGCGTCCACGCGTAGCGCAATGAATGCGGGGTATAAACCCCCGTCAGCCCGGCCTTCGCGATTTCTTTGCGCCAGTAATTCATCGCTTTCTGGAGATTAGGCCGGTCAATCAGCCTACCGTTACGTTGCTCTGCGACAGATAAGGCGTTATCCAGCGCTTTTTTCACTGCGCCAGTATCCTGAATAATAGTTTCACGGGGACGATGCCCTTTAGTGCCAAACACCACCGTCAGCCGGGTTTCGCCGCGCTCCAACGCCTGTTTCCACGTTTTCAATGACTGACAACACTGTACCGCTTCCTGCGAGCGCAGCCCCATCAGCCTTGCCAGTTCCAGCGTCGCCGCCAGCCCTGCGTCTTTGTCGCGGACGGCTTCCAGTACCTTACTGTAATACTCCGGCGTGATAGCCCGGTTGGTGCCGTTACGGGATGCGCCAGCCAGCCCCAATGATTTATTGGTCAGGCGCTCATGCTCTGCCACCTGCTTGCGTCCGGCCTGTTGCAGCACGCCACGCAGCGCGGCCATTTCGTTTTGTAGCGTCCGTTTACCGATCTCCTGCGCCAGTCGCGTCTGAATATAGTATTCGATATGGCGAACCCTGATCTGCTCCACTCGCTGGATCTGGATATTCAGCGAGCGTAAATAGCGGCTGAACCGCTGCACAATATGAATGCGGTCATCCACCGTTTTAAAACTGCCGCCCGCTTTTTTCGCCAGCGCCTTCATTTCACTACCCAATTTGCCCATAGCTCCCCCTTGCCGCTGTTAAAAAGCACAATCTGGCCCCGGCGTATGCTGTGTGGCTGCGCCAGAACGATACCTTCACGCCGGGGTGGCAGGTTGTTGAGGTGTAGGGAGTTTCAGACTGTACGCGGTACAGGCTGCCTGCGTGAGCAGGAAATTCTCCGGGGCGTCATGCCCCCCTCGGTATCGATCTTTTTCTCCTTTTCTGAACCGACAGCGACCTGAAAACGGTGTGTCAGTGCGGGGGATTGAGGGCGCAGGCCAGATTTTCCGTGGCTTGCGTCGGCGTGGTGGAACGGCGTCACTTGCGCCCGCGTTGCGGGACTCAAGTGACGCCCGGTCAGGTGTCGTGCTCTGAGAAGGCACATTCTGGTACAGGTTTACGGCCACTCGGCAGCAAATGCCTTGCGGCAATGCAGGCCGCAGCCCGTAACGTAAAGGGCGCTAGTGTGTCAGCAGGTGCAGGATTTACCGGAAAGTTTCCGGCTCGGTGCAGCATTGACCAGAGATCTGGCGCAGGTAAAAGGCGCTGAAATTCAGCAGGTGTAAGTGAGCCGTGAAATCGGGTGATTTCCGGTTGGGTGGAATGACAGCCGATGAACTGGCGCAGTGAAGGAATGTATCTGAGCCTCCGTCGCGATGTTCTGCGACCCGGTGTTTGCAGAGGTCTGCACCGGTAAAGGGATCAACCGTCCTGACGGAACAGGTGCTTCTTTCAGGTTGCGGGTGATGCTGCCAACTTACTGATTTAGTGTATGATGGTGTTTTTGAGGTGCTCCAGTGGCTTCTGTTTCTATCAGCTGTCCCTCCTGTTCAGCTACTGACGGGGTGGTGCGTAACGGCAAAAGCAC
>NZ_JAOWHJ010000058.1:63017-63232 GCF_030332695.1 Citrobacter sp. Cpo089
TCAGCGCTATCTCTGCTCTCACTGCCGTAAAACATGGCAACTGCAGTTCACTTACACCGCTTCTCAACCCGGTACGCACCAGAAAATCATTGATATGGCCATGAATGGCGTTGGATGCCGGGCAACTGCCCGCATTATGGGCGTTGGCCTCAACACGATTTTACGTCACTTAAAAAACTCAGGCCGCAGTCGGTAACCTCGCGCATACAGCCGGG
>NZ_JAOWHJ010000059.1:0-34720 GCF_030332695.1 Citrobacter sp. Cpo089
CTAAATAGCTGCGCCTAATACCGCTACACTTTTGCCTGACCATGTTTTCCTCCGGGGAATGGGCTGGCGGTTTCCATAAAATGGCGGACCTTTTTCAGTAACTGCCACATTGAGCGGCACTGATGATTACGGGTTATCGTGTCATGAAGTGCCTGCCATAGCCGTTCCACATGATTCACCCACGGCGAGTAAACCGGCTGGTAAATTACCCTGAACTTGGGATTTGCTTTCAACCAGCGCTGTGTTTCGCGGCTTTTATGGATAATGTAGTTATCAACGATCAGCGTGATTGTTTTCGCCCGCCGGTAAGTGGCTTTCAGGTGCTTCAGCAGAGCGATAAACAGCGCTGAACTTTTGCTGTTGCCGCCCACGTAGCTGACTTTACCCGTGCCACTGTGCAGTGCGCCGGCCAAATAGTATTTTTCGTTCTGCCCCGGCGTCACTACCCGTTTCTGCTGTCCGCGCAACTGCCAGTCCGCACCGATTTTAGGATTAAGGTGGATATCCACTTCATCTTCATAAAATACCGGATGCTCTGCGCTGCATTCATCCAGCGCTTTGTGGATTACCGCCATCTTTTCATCTTTATGTGGGTCACGGATACGCAGAGTTGGCGCGGCCCTGCGCCATACAAGCCCCGCAGATGGCAACCAGCGGCGAACGGTTCCTGCATGTAACTGGCAACCGGTTATCTCATTGATTTTTATTGCCAGTAATTCGGTGCTCCAGCGTGAACGTTGATAACCAAAATCGCCGGGAGAATGCTTTATCAGCTCACGTAACAGGGTGCAGATATGTTCAAAAGGCCAGCGTCGGGAGCGCCCTGCGGGTAAGGATTTCAGGCCTTCAATACCTGAGTGCGTAAACCAGTTAATCCAGCGACCAACGGATGAACGGGCACAACAGAGAGTTCTGGCAACATCGCTGACCCGTTCACCCCGATGAAGCATCAGCATGGCCGTGAGTCTGCGGGCATGATTTTTATCACGCGTTTTATGAATAGCTTTCTGCATCAGGCGTCGTTCGCCACGGGGTATTGGTACTATGATCGGCATCGCTCAGTCCGGTTGGTGATTTTGGTTGGTTTGGCGATTGATCAGATCGCACAATCCGGGCTGAGTTCCCTTTCAGTGATCTACTATTCCGCGCAGCTATTTAGGAATCTTAGAGATCATGAAACCTATAAGTGAGCATCGCGAATACGTTTTTCCAAGTCGCAACGATCCTAAGCGTCCAATGAATAGCCAAACTGCCAATGCAGCACTTAAGAGAATTGGATATGGTGGAAAGTTGGTGGCTCATGGTTTACGCTCAATTGCCAGTACAGCACTCAATGAGCATGGATTTAATGCTGATGTAATTGAGTCAGCATTAGCGCATTGCGATAAAAATGAAGTTAGGAGGGCTTATAACCGCTCTACCTATCTAGAAAAACGTATTGCTTTAATGAATTGGTGGGGAGAACTAGTTCAACGATAAAATTTAAGCCTCCAGAAAAACATGTATAAATACACATGTTTTTATTTACAGTTTTTTTTATCATAAAGAAATACTATCTTTGCTTACATATCGAATAAGTCGCTAGGATGAGGGGTTGCTCATAAGTCCACGCCTAGTAGTAACGGAATAATGAGGAATATAATGGATTTTGATATTCTTATAGACCAAAGCCTATCGACACTCTTTAATGATAGCATTAATACAATCAATAAAAATAACAAACTTATTTCTATGATAAATGATTTTGAAGACGGCAAGTGGCGCCATCAAAAATTCCACCGATTTATATGGGATAATATATTAGAAACCGCTCTATCGAATCAGGAAAGGGAAGCATATATAGGTGGCCCTAGCACATCTCTAGCTAAAGCAGCACAGAACCTTAGACTTACAGATAGTGAAAAAGATATTAGCAAAGGAAGCGAGCTCGCTGAGATTTTTTTATATGGCATTATGAAGCACCACTTTAAAGCGCTACCTGTTGTACCTAAAATATTTTATAAACAGAACACTCAAGATAATGCCAAGGGTGCAGACAGCGTACATATTGTTATAGAAGATGACAACAACTTTACGTTATGGTTCGGTGAAGCAAAGTTTTACAACAGTATTGAAGATGACCGATTCGATTCAATAATCACATCAGTTAACAATTCCATTTCAACAGATAAAATAAAGAAAGAAAACAGTATAATAACAAACACTAAAGATCTAGTTAGTTTGGTAAAAAATGATGAGCTAAGATCTAAAATAATGTATTCCTTGTCATCTAAAAACTCAATTGATAATATTAAGCCAATACTCAACATCCCTATTTTCATTTTGCATGAATGTCCTATAACAGAAAACGCCTCGTCTCTTTCCCCTGAATATAAGTCATCAATTATAGAACTCCATAAAGAAAGAGCTCAGTCTTTTTTTAAAAAACACCAAATAAAAATAAAAAACATCCATGATTATGATAAGATAAAGTTTCACCTAATCCTTTTCCCTATTCCAAAGAAAGAACAAATAATTAATAAGTTTGTTGAAACAGTTCGTTTTCACAAGGAACAGTAATATGAACAATGAGATTACCAGTGCTACTGACAATGATGACGAACATGTGGCGCATGTATTTTCAAAATGCAAAGAAATAAACGACCTTATCAACTCAGATAAGGAGGATGAAGCCAGGAATAGTTTAATCCTTCTTTTAGATTATCATAAAAAACATAAAATCCATTATACGCCTTTAGTTAATCATCTCATCAGATGCACAGGGTTGTATCCTTACATTCATGCTGAAACAGCAGATTGGAATGAACGATTAATCTATGATTTATTCAAAGTTGACGTTGGTTTAAACACTCCAATCACTTTACACAGAGAGCAATCCTTAATATTAAAAAGATTATTAAATGGTGAAAGCTTAGCTGTAAGCGCACCAACAAGTTTTGGGAAAAGCTTTATTATTGATGCTTTTATATCATTAAACAAACCGACTAATGTTCTGATTATTGTCCCTACAATATCTCTTACAGACGAGACCCGAAGAAGGTTGCATAAAAAATATGCTGCTGAATATAAAATAATTACAACTGCTGACGTTAGCATTTCTCAAAAGAATATATTTATATTCCCACAAGAAAGAGCAATTAGCTACTTAGATAAAATTAATGAATTAGACTTATTAATCATTGATGAATTTTACAAAGCAAGTGAGAATCATGACAAGGAAAGAGCACCTGCTTTATTGAAAGCAATAATGAAGTTCACAAAAATAGCAAAGCAACGATATTTTTTAGCTCCAAACATTAGCACATTGAAAAGCAATCCTTTCACAAAAGGAATGGAATTTTTGAAATTGGATTTCAGCACAGTATTTTTAGAAAAACATGACCTATCAAAACAAATAAATGAGGATCCTCAAAAAAAATCCTCATTTCTTTTAGATATCCTTGAAAACACAGCAGGAAAATCTTTAATTTACGCTGGAACTTATTCTAACATCAATAAAATATCAGCAGCAATTCTCAATAATCATAAAAAAAGCGAGGTTACTTTATTGAAAGAGTTCTCTGATTGGTTGAGATTGAATTATTCTCAAAAATGGATGCTTGCAGATATTATTGAAAAGGGAACGGGCATTCATAATGGACAACTACATCGTTCAATCAGTCAAATTCAAATAAAACTATTTGAAGAAAATAACGGATTAAAAAACTTAATATCAACTTCTTCAATTGTCGAGGGAGTTAATACAGCAGCAGAAAACGTAATCATATGGCAATCAAAAAATGGAAACCGCAATCTGAAAGACTTTATGTATAAAAATATCATTGGCAGAAGCGGAAGAATGTTCAAACACTTCGTAGGCAAAATATATTTACTGTCTCCGCCACCAAAAGAAGAGGATAACGAATTAGATCTTACAATACCCAATGCACTTGTCGGCGATATAGATGAGACGGAGTTTAAAAACGACCTAACTCCAGAACAAATTTCTGCCATCATAGCTTATAAAGAAGAAATGCAATCATTATTAGGCTTTGAAACATTCAATAGATTACAATCTGAAGGTGCATTCAAATCTAATGATCCATTTCTAATCAGAGATATTGCTGTGGATATATCAATGAATCCTAGCGATTGGTTAAGCATTTCTTACCTTAATTCTGAAAACCCTGAAAGCTGGGATTATTTTTTATATAAAATAATTAAATTAAAACCGGCCGGATGGGGAGTAGAGTATAATAAATTTGTTTCTTATGTTAAAATTGCAAGTTATAACTGGAAATTAACCATCCCTGAAATATTAAGAAAACTCTCAAAACACAATATTACGATAAATGAACTCTTTGAATTAGAAAGAAACCTTACATTCAAATTATCTTCATTACTGAATGATGTAAATGTATTGCTTAACGAGCTAATCCCAAATAGAAACACAGACATATCTCCATTTATCTATAAAACTTCAAACGCATTTCTCCCTCCAATTGTTTATCAATTAGAAGAATATGGGCTACCGCGCATGATTACAAAAAAGATTGATGATGCTTTAAATCTTGACTTAGACAATGAAGAACTAACTTTACATACCATTCTGGACCACCTAAAAACTTTAAACTATGTTTTCGGATTATCCGGATTAATCGGTGCAAGCATGATTGAAGAATATATAATGAACAACTTCTTTGATGGTGTAACGTATAGTCAATAAGTTCAAAGGTAACTATGGCGGGTATTTAGAGTATATGAATTCTATTCTCAATGGCGCAAGGTATAGCCAATTGCGCGCAATGCTCTCCCCGCCACGCCTGCCCGCTTTATAGGGCAGTTTTCATGCAGGTGCATGAACCGGCTCAGGCCGCGCCGGTACTGGCGTGGTAGGGAAAATAAAATATGGGGATTTGCATGCAAAACCATGCACCTTATGGATGCATGGCTTTTTTCGGGAAAAATAGCGGAATTTTCGCGGATTTTTTTGCGTGCTACCGTGCGGCCAGTTCTGCACTTCGGCGGGTGTAAATCAGGTTCTGTGCCGGGGTGAATTTCTGGCGATTATCATCCCGCGAAGCCGCATCAGGCCTGAATCCGATGGCCGTTAAAATATCGCTGTCCTGCGCGGAATAATTAATTTTTTCACCTGCGGCCAGCCACACCGACAGGGCTTCACGCAGATAATCAACCGAGTGCTGCATGGCGCTCTGTTTTACTGCGGGAAGCTGTTCGTTATACCCCATCAGCTCAGGTGCCAGCGTGGCGGCCAGCTCCGCGCCGTGCTGCCGCATAAAGTCATGGAGCCGGTTGCGGATGCTGATGTGCTGCACCTCCTCATGTGAGCGGATATAGCGACCGGCGGCCTGGTTAATTTCCCATTTTTTCACATCGATATTGTCGCGCAAATCCTGCATTCTGCGCGGGATTTGTTCGTCACCGGCAAGGAGTTGTTCACGGTATTCCCGTTCAAGGTCTGCCAGTTCGGCTTTACGTTTCAGCCAGGTATTTTTGTTCGTCTGACAGGCCTCAAAGGCCTGCTGTATGGTCACAGTGGTCACGTGTCTCTCTCCTGATTAATGCCGGAACGGCGAACTGTAGCAGCCCTGTACTTTACGCGGCGGTGGTGGCGCCACCGGCGCGGGGTCGGGTTTCTCCGGTGCGGCACGTATCACACCGTCAACCGACTCGATGGTGCGGAAAGTGGCCGAGCATTCGATATTGGTACACTGGTGATAACGCTGTTTGACGTTTTCCGACAGATAACGGCTGGTACGGACGTGCGCGGTCTTTTTGCAGAACGGACAGTGAAACATAATTCAGCCCTCTGCCTGTTCGTGGTCTTTTGCGGCCAGTTCAGCGGCAAGCTTCATCCGTCTGGCCGGGCTTCTTAACAGCGCCATATCAACCCCGGTTATGACCGGGCGATTCATGCCCGTTACGGACAGAACCGGCTCCTGCTCCATATCAAAATGATACAGGGCTGACTGCAGATTCAGGGCATCACCCAGCTCGCGGGTCACGGTCGCACGCGGCGAGGTTTCTCCGCTCATTTCCAGCGACCGTATACGCAACAGAAAGGCACGTAACAGTGCGGGGCTGATACCGGTCAGCGCCTTCTTCCACTCGCTGTTGGCGTAGGTAGTGAACGCTTTTTCATGGGCGCTGATATAAGCCGTACCGGAGGAGCATGCGCCAAGCATGGCGAGGCTTTTGTCTTTCTCCAGCTCGGTAATCAGACCGGTGAACTCATCAGCCAGTTCGCGGCTGGCGATACGTTTACTGTGTTCAGCTTTCAGTTCAGGAGTGAGGTTGCCACGCAGCGTTCGAAAGCGGCTGCGCCAGTCCTGTTCGGCCTGTGCGCTTTCACTGAGGGCGGTCTGTCGTTCCTGCTCACAACGCTGAATGGAAGCCTCAATGTCGCTGAGTTTACCCATGCTGGCCGTGTGTGCGTCTTTTGCCTCGTTAAGTGCGGCCAGTGCACCGGCAATACGTTGTTCCGCGCCTTCATCCTGTTTACTGATAACGGTCTGCATGGCTTTGATAATGAGTTCGGGTTTCATGTTCAGGCTCTCCGTGTGTTCAACCTGAAATGATTCTGACGCCTCCTGCACAACAACACGATTCATTGCCGTTGTCAGAGTGCTGGCACAAACAGACCTTAAAATCAGGCTGGCCAGAGAAAGGTCGCAGGAAAACCTTGCTCACCGTTTGTTTTTTTACTTATTACTATTCACCACTGTTCACCTTAAATAAAAAGATAAGTAATACAATAAGTTAAGGGGTGAACAGTTGAGGGTCTGACTGTTCACCGTCTGTTCACCACTGTTCACCCTCCTGTTTTTTCAACCAGTCAGTCACTTAGACTTTTTAGCGATTAAAAAACACATATATATAAATAAAAGTAATCATCGCTTTGCCAAAGAATTATCAAGGATTGCCAACGATTGTCAGAGATTGCCACTGTTTGCCATTAACTTGTTAACGGTTTGTTGTGTGAAATTTCACTGCAAAATGACTTGTTGCCCTGCGTAAAAATATTCACAAAATAGAGAGCTACCCGAAGCCGGACGGACACGCCCGGCACTGTATGGACTTTGTGAGGTAGCCCGATGCACACCGCTTTTTCTTCCCCGTCTTCAGCCCCTGCCGCGCCGCTGATGCCGGTTTCTGATACCGTTCACGAACGCTTTATCCGTCTGCCCGAAGTGATGCATCTGTGCGGCCTGTCCCGCTCGACCATTTACGACCTCATCAGCCGGGAAGCCTTCCCGAAACAAATCTCCCTCGGTGGAAAAAATGTGGCGTGGGCGCAGTCTGAAATCACTGCATGGATGGCGGATCGCATTGCCGAACGTAACCGGGGCTATGACGCATGATGATGACCGTTCAGCAAACAGCCCCTTTTTCTGGCTTGCTTCTTTTCGCCGTTTCCAGGTATAGTTTTCCCGCTGCCGCAAAATCGGCAGCCGGGCGTAGGAACCCGTGTAATTCACAGGCGACAACAGACGCGCCATGCGTCTTTTTTTACGTCGTTGCTCAGGCACACCCATTTTTCGGGCTGTGGTGCTTATTCCATAGCCCCTGTCAGATAATGGTGGTCCGGGCGGGGCAGCTTTCGGGCTGGCCGGTATTCTGTGAAGCCGGTATTCCTACCCCCGTTCGGGTCACCACCCATGAGCGTAGGAACTCCGGTGGTGGCAATAACCGCTATTCACAGGAGGTTGCCATCATGGCTACGACCCTCACCCCGTCACACCCGCAGTTTGTCTTTGTGTTTGCCGCTGTTCGTCGCGCAGACCGTAAACCCCATATTTGTATGCTTCGCACCGTTGCCGGTGATGAGCACGCCGCACGCCTTTCTCTCGTTCGCGATTACATCCTCTCGTTTGCTGGCCGCCTGCCGGTTGCGGAGGTGCGCGCATGAGACACACCACTATTACCGCCCGTGACCTCGAATGTCTGGAGCATATGCGCAACGTCGGCCAGCTCGTCGGCGACCTGATGCAGGTGCAGGACTGCGCCACCGTTCGTCGTGACCCGGCGCAGCACTTACAGCTCACCTCCGTAATTTACCTCATGACCGCCCAGCTCGACGGTGTGGTCGAACGCTGCAATCAGCAGTGGCTGACCGGGGAGGGTAACGTATGAAAAAGCCATTACCGCCCGCATTACGCGCCGCGCTGTATCGTCGCGCCGTGGCCTGTGCATGGCTGACCCTGTGCGAACGCCAGCACCGCTACCCGCACCTCACCCTCGACGCGCTGGAAAGCGCCATTGCCGCCGAGCTGGAGGGCTTCTACCTGCGCCAGCACGGCGAGGAAAAAGGCCGCCAGATTGCCTGTGCTCTGCTGGAAGATTTAATGGAAGCCGGACCACTCAAAGCCGCCCCGTCGCTGTCCTTTCTCGGGCTGGCCGTGATGGATGAGCTTTGCGCCCGTCATATCACCGCACCAGTACTGCACTGAGGGAGAAAACAACCATGAAAATGAACGTAACAGAAACGGTAAAACAGGCGTGCGGCCACTGGCCGCGCATTCTCCCTGCGCTGGGTGTGAAGGTGATTAAAAACCGCCATCAGGCCTGTCCGGTGTGTGGCGGCTCTGACCGTTTCCGCTTTGACGATAAAGAGGGGCGCGGGACGTGGTTCTGCAATCAGTGTGGCGCAGGTGACGGGCTTAAGCTGGTAGAGAAAGTGTTTGGCGTGACCCCGTCAGAAGCTGCCGGGAAGGTGAACGCCGTGACCGGCAATCTGTCACCGGTTGCCCCGGAAGTGATTGCGGCCGCAGAGGCTGAAACCGATGCCGACCGCAAAGCGGCGGCCGGGCTGGCCGCGAAACTGATGGAGAAAACCCGACCAGCCACCGGCAACGCCTACCTCACCCGAAAGGGCTTCCCCGCTCTGGAATGTCTGACGCTCACCGTCATGCATAAAACCGGCGGCGTGGCGTTCCGCACCGGTGATGTGGCTGTCCCGCTGTATGACGATACCGGCGCACTGGTTAACCTTCAGCTTATCAATGCTGACGGTCTCAAACGCACCCTGAAAGGCGGGCAGGTCAAAGGGGCATGTCATATCATCGAAGGGAAAAAACAGGCCGGAAAACGCCTGTGGATTGCAGAGGGTTATGCGACCGCACTCACCGTGCATCACCTGACCGGGGAAACCGTCATGGTGGCGCTGTCCTCCGTGAACCTCCTTTCTCTGGCGAGCCTTGCCCGTCAGAAATATCCGGCCTGTCAGATTGTGCTCGCTGCCGACCGTGACCTTAACGGCGACGGCCAGAGTAAAGCCGCAGCGGCCACAGATGCCTGTGAGGGCATTGTTGCCCTGCCGCCGGTATTCGGTGACTGGAATGATGCGTTTATACAGTACGGCGAGGAGGCCACGCGCAAAGCCATTTATGACGCCATCAGGCCACCGGCGCAAAGTCCGTTCGATACCATGAGCGAGGCAGAATTTACCGCCATGAGCGCCAGCGACAAGGCTTTGCGGGTGCATGAGCATTACGGCGAAGCGCTGGCGGTGGATGCGAACGGCCAGCTCCTGTCCCGCTATGAAAACGGCATCTGGAAAAATATCCCTGCCGCCACTTTTTCACGGAATGTGGCTGATTTATTCCAGCGCCTGCGCGCCCCGTTCTCATCCGGGAAAATCGCCTCGGTGGTGGAGACCCTGAAACTGATTATTCCGCAGCAGGATACACCGGCACGTCGTCTGATTGGCTTTCGCAACGGGGTACTCGATACCCAAAGCGGCGTATTCAGCCCGCACCATAAATCGCACTGGCTGCGCACGCTGTGTGATGTGGATTTTACCCCGCCGGTGGAAGGGGAAACGCTGGAGACTCACGCGCCGAACTTCTGGCGCTGGCTCGACCGTGCGGCCGGTAAAAATCCACAAAAACGCGACGTGATTCTGGCTGCGCTGTTTATGGTGCTGGCGAACCGTTACGACTGGCAGCTCTTTCTCGAAGTCACCGGTCCCGGCGGGAGCGGCAAAAGTATTCTGGCCGAAATCGCGACCCTGCTTGCCGGGGAAGATAATGCCACGTCAGCCGATATCGACACACTGGAAGACCCGCGCAAACGTGCATCCCTGATTGGCTTCTCGCTAATCCGTCTGCCAGACCAGGAAAAATGGAGCGGTGACGGCGCAGGGCTTAAGGCCATCACCGGCGGCGATGCGGTCTCGGTTGACCCAAAATACCAGAACCCGTATTCAACACATATTCCGGCGGTGATTCTGGCCGTGAACAATAACCCGATGCGCTTCACCGACCGCAGCGGCGGGGTGTCACGTCGCCGGGTGATTATTCACTTTCCGGAGCAGATTGCGCCGGAGGAACGCGACCCGCAGCTCAGGGATAAAATCGCCCGCGAGCTGGCCGTCATTGTGCGCCAGCTTATGCAGAAATTCAGCGACCCGATGACTGCACGTGCACTGCTCCAGTCGCAGCAGAACTCCGACGAGGCACTCAGCATCAAGCGCGATGCTGACCCGACGTTTGATTTTTGCGGCTATCTGGAAATGCTCCCACAGACCAGTGGGATGTTTATGGGGAATGCCAGCATCATCCCGCGTAATTACCGTAAATATCTCTATCACGCGTATCTGGCCTATATGGAGGCTAATGGGTACAGGAACGTGCTCAGCCTGAAAATGTTCGGGCTGGGGCTGCCCATGATGCTGAAAGAGTACGGCCTGAATTATGAGAAGCGACACACAAAACAGGGGATACAAACCAACCTGTCGCTGAAAGAGGAAAGCTACGGCGACTGGCTGCCGAAGTGCGACGACCCCGCAGCAACATAACCTCACTCAGACCGGCAACAGCCGGTCTTTTCCTTTCTGGCCATTGCCACAAGGTGAACAATCCACTGTTCACCCTTCACCGTATATTCACCCTGTATCACCATGAAATTATTGATAAAAAACCAGAGGTGAACAGTGTGAACAATAAAACCTGAAAAAACTTTTTATCACCCCGCGCATCGCCTTACCGGGCGCATCCAGGACGAGCAAAAATCACAAAGGTGAAGAGTCGACTGTTCACTCTTCACCAACTCATCACCACCTAACCACATGATATAAAACGATAAATAACCGAGGTGAACAGTGTGAACAGTTAAATGCAAAAAAACTTTTTTTCTGTGCTTATTGTTTAAAAAAAAGACCACATGAAAAAGGTGACACATTTCTAAAGAGGGATCGTATTACTATGACATTTCATAATTGGTACACGTTTAGGTACACAACTGAAAGTTGAATACGGAAAAATCCTTTATATTTAATACATTGAGAAATTTATTCAGACTCCGCCAGCCCACCAAAATTCTCCATCGGTGATTACCAGAGTCATCCGTTGAAGTCCTAAGAGCCCGCACGGCGCAAGCCCTGCGGGCTTTTTTGTGTCTGTCGTTGTCCCAGGATATCCGGCTAAATCCGGTGATTATTGGTATGCGCTTTTAGGTATACGGAAGGATGTATACCTAAAAGCGCATACCAATTCCTGGAGCAGCGGCCACAATGGCATGGACAATGTGCCCCCTGACCAACACCGAAGTTCTACAAGCTAAAGCGGGCAAGAGAGCTTACTCTTCATAACAGCGAGGGTTTATTCCTCATCGTAAGACGACAGGAAAAATGCTCTGGCGCTTTCATTATCAACGACCGACCGCCAAAAAAGAACGATAGCAGGGGATACAAACTAATCTGCCGCTGAAAGAGGAAAGCTACGTCGACTGGCTACCGAATTGCAACGAATCCGCACCTCGACCGGCAACAGCCGGTCTTTTCCTTTCTGACCATTGCCACAAGGTGAACAGTTAGATTAAAAAAATATTTACGCATCTTATGGCGATAGGTAATACTATCTTCATAAGAAAAGTCACATTATATGAAGAACTAAGAAGGAAGAAGGAAGAAGGAAGACATATAAAAGGATAAAACTGATTACATCCTGCGTTCACTTACGAAAACCTCAAAAAAACGATGGGAACATTATGCAGTAACTCGCATTTATCATCTTTTAAATGATCCCGATATTGAATTTATCTGCCAGCAATGTATCAGAAAAGAAAATGGAAAAATCTATTTGGCAGATTTATTTTTCCCACAACTGGAACTTTATCTAGAAATTGATGAAGGGCATCACAACAGTGAGCAATCACAAATAGATGATGCAAAACGTCGTATGGATATTACTGAAGCCACAGGATTTTTAGAGAAAAGAATTCCCGCAAGCAAAATAAGCCTTGAAATTTTCGATCGTTACATCAATGAATTTATTGAATTGATACGCAATCGTAAAAATAGAATGATTAAAGATAAAAAATTCAAAGAATGGGATTTTGATAATAAATATACAGCTCATCCTCATCTTAAGGCAGGAAGGATATCTGTAGGCCCGGATGCCGTCTTCAGATACCACCGGGATGCTTTGAACTGTTTCGGTTACAATAAAGGGCATCATCATTCTGGCGGTTGGAGCATTCCTTCTCACATAAGTGAAGCAATGGGTCTATCAGGAAAGTGCATGGTTTGGTTTCCAAAACTATATGGAAATTCAGATTGGGGAAATGAATTGACTGACGATGGTAACAAAATCATAGAGCGGAATATAAAAGATGATGAGGGATACACAGAACGTTGGGATAAACGAATTGTTATGGCACATTCTCGTGATGAGTTGAACAGGACACTGTACCGATTTCTTGGGGTGTTTGAAGCTATCCCTGGTCACCATACTGGCAATATACTAGAGTTTCATCGTGTAAGTACATCGGTCAATGTATATCCTCCTAATGATGCTGCCCCATGATTAACCGCATATTTAGTTCCCTGTTTATACGAGATACAACGCAGCCACAGTGCGGAAATTGGTACACATTTAGGTACTCGACTGAAAGTTGAATACGAAAAAAAACCTTAAAATTTAAAGTGTTGTGTATTTTACTCAGACTCCGCCAGCCACCAAACACCGGAGAAAAGCCCTCAGCGCAAGTTGAGGGCTTTTTGGTCTCTGTATTACCCGTAGTACAGGTCAAACACTGAGAAATGGGTACACGTATAGTTTCACACGTAAAACGTGATTAAAATTCAACCTCATTTCTAATAAAAAAACATCCCCAAATAAATATCAGGCAGCATTATGATGTCGCTCCCATGCTGAATAATGATTATTACTCTTTATTTAACCCAGCATTAAATGTGGGTTCCCCCAACAAAAAAAACCGTATTAATTACTCGCAATTGCACAAAATAGATAAATACCGTTATCAGCATTTACAGTTTTTTCCTAAAGCCAGCGCTTCGTTTGTATGCCATGCTTACCACGCTAATAACTTATAACGCTAAGCGAGGATATTATGAAAAAGACAATTATCGCATTATCTGCAATTCTGCTGGCTTCTCCGGTTATTGCCGCAACAACACACGCAACCGATAATGATGTAGCCGCCGCACACGAAAACGCCAATACTGCAAAAGAAAAACTGCATCAGGCGCAGAATCAGGGCGAAGAGCAAAAATTAAAAGCCAAACATGCTGCTGAAGGTAAACAAGATGACCTGAGCAGCAAGGTGAGTGAAGGTTCACAAAAAGCCTGGAATACAACCAAAGAAGGTACTGAAAAAGGTTGGAATGCAACAAAAGAAGGTACCGAGAAAGGCTGGAATAAGACTAAAGAAGGTGCTGCCTCCGTTGAGAAAAAAGTCAGCGAATAATCTTCCAAACATTGAATAATAAAAAACCGCGAAAGCGGTTTTTTATTATTAGGAATAAGCCGCAATCAAGCATCGGCCTCATCGCAATCTGTTTCTAAAGTTAAACCAGATCAGGGCCATTGTAACGCACTGCCCCTAACTCCACGTGTGGCGACAGCAAATCCTGTTTCACTCTCGCCAAACGCTTTCATCCTTACTTATCAACCGGATATTCCCTGTTAATCCACGCATGTTCATCTTCCCAGGTAAACATCCATTTGCGAACCGGGCCGGCCATCACGTTAAGGTAGTAACTGTCATATCCCGCCAGGGTTGCCACCGGGTGATACCCTTTCGGCACCATCACCACGTCGCGGTTATAGACTGCCATACACTCGTCAAGCGACCGATCGTCGGTGTAGACCCGTTGCATACAGAATCCCTGCGGCGGGTTGAGGCGATGGTAGTAAGTCTCCTCCAGATAGGTTTCCTGCGGGGGATTATCGGTGTCATGTTTATGGCTTGGGTAAGAACTGGTACAACCTTCGTTGGTCCACACCTCCACCACCAGCAGGCTATCTGCGGGTTTATCTTCCGGTAAGATGTTATGCACATAACGCTGGTTGTGACCTTTGCCACGCGCTTCCCCGTCGATATCCTTAGGTGCGATCAGCCGCGTTGGGTGCGTGCCTTTCCCCGGCGCAGCGCAGACTGCCAGCTCCAGTCTGGTCACCGCCTGAACCTGTATGGTTTCACCAGCAGTGACATAAACCGCCCACGGTTTGATCCGTTCGAACGGGCTCATCCGCTCACCGATATCCGTAAAAGTTGCGCCCGGCGTGGTGACGGTCGCGCGTCCGGCAACCAATACCAGACAACGTTCTTCGCTGACGGCGGGCAGCGTAAGCTGCTGCCCTTCCTGCAGTTCATACGCTCTAAAGCCAACATATCCCCAACCGGCGCTTTCCGGCGTCACTGACTGCGTACACCCTTGCGCGTCCGGCTGCTGCCAGCGTGATAATAAACGTGACATATCACCTCCTCAGATAAGCCCGGCATCCCGCGCCAGACGGCTAAGGTTGTTATAGCCCAGACGCGCATACGTCAGCGGATGCGCGATGGCTGGATCCTGCTCCGCCTCCACCACCAGCCACCCCTGATACTGGTTCGCCTTCAGCAATGCCATGATTGGCGGATAGTCAACGCAGCCATCTCCCGGCACGGTAAAGACGCCGCTCAGCACCGCATCGAGGAAGCTGGTTTTGCGGTTTTTGACATCCGCCAGCACGTCGGCACGCACGTCTTTGCAGTGAACATGGTTGATACGTGATGCCCAGCGCTGCGCCACAGCCAACGGATCGGCACCCGCAAAGGTCAAATGCCCGGTATCGAGC
This sequence comes from Citrobacter sp. Cpo089, assembly GCF_030332695.1. Taxonomy (NCBI): domain Bacteria; kingdom Pseudomonadati; phylum Pseudomonadota; class Gammaproteobacteria; order Enterobacterales; family Enterobacteriaceae; genus Citrobacter; species Citrobacter sp. Cpo089. The sequence goes on from NZ_JAOWHJ010000059.1 coordinate 15,084, forward strand.
AACAAGCCAACCTCATCACCGGTATACGTCATCAGATTATCCACATCTTCAGCAGATTCAATCACCGTTCCCATGTGGTGGTGATAGGCAATCTGTACCCCCTGCTGCTGGGTGTAACGCGCAAACTCGGTGAGCTTTTCACCGTACTCTTGCCAGCGCTCTTGCGGGAAGCGCGGACGCAGATGTACCGGCGTCTGCTGCTCGCCGTGAATGCAGCCACTGACTTCGGCAAAGACCAGCACCTTCGCTCCCAGTTCGCGCAGTAACGTCAGATGTGACTGCACGGCGGCAATCTCCTCCTCCACGCTGCGTTCCAGCAGACGTCCGGAGTACCAGCCGGAAACCAGTTGCAGGTCGTGGCGCTGCAAAATGGGGCCGAGCAGTCGCGCCTCGCGCGGGAATTTATTACCCAGTTCGAAACCAGCAAATCCAGCCTCTTTGCCCTCGCTCAGACACGTATCAAGCGACGTCTCAGCGCCCAGTGAAGGAAGATCGTCATTCGTCCATGTCAGTGGATTAATACCTAATTGTACCGTCATCATCTTCTCCTGAATTATGCTTGTCCGCGCTCGCGCCACCAGGCGATAAGCTGCAGGTAGTTATCTTTAATGCGCGCCACCAGCTGCGCATCGTCAATATCGTGTTTCAACCACGCGCGGGAAGCGTCGCCGAACAGCGTGCGTCCCACGGCAAATCCTTTCACCACCCCATGACCCGCAGCCGCTTTAAAATCAGCACGCAGTTGCTCTGCCGGTGCGTCCAGGCCCAGGATCACCACGCCACGGCAGTGCGGATCGCGCCGTTCGATAATGTCACTCAACGCCGTCCAGCCAGCAGATGTCAGCGGTGGGAGTTTCCACCAGTCGGGGTAGATCCCTAAGTTGTAGAAACGGGAAATGGCGCGCAAATACAGTTCATCACTGCGCGGCATACTGGCCGGTAAAATCACCTCCAGCAGCAGCTCATGACCGGACTGGCAACAGGCGCGGTACACCTCAGCGATTTTCTGTTCTTGTTCCAGGCGCAACGCGTGGGCATCTTCCGGATGGAAAAAGACCAGACACTTCACCACATGTTCCTGCGGCCAACTAATGAGCTGCGAGCCTATATTGCCGTGTTCCATCTCCAGCGGGCGCGACCCCGGCAGTTCGATAGGGCGACCAATCCACCAGCCCTCTCCGGTTATCGCATTCAGCGCATCCTGACCAAACGTGCCATCGCACAGCAGTCCGGCTTTACCTTCCAGCCCGGCGCTGTTCGCCGCTTCACGGCTGGCCTGCAAAATAAGCTGTTTCAATGCCGGAATACGCTTCAAAGACGCGCCGCACTGCAACGCCATCTCTTCCAGTTGGCTACGGTGATCGAAGGCCATTACGCATAGCTCCGGCCATGTGCGGCGGCGAGTCGTCACGCGATGCAAATGGTTGAGATGCGGATCGAGATCCGGACGAGGAACCTCTGCGGCGCGAGAAAGATAATCATCAAGTTCAATTTTGCTCGGCATTGCCGGCGCACAGCCGTGACGCGACACCACCAGCGCACCGCAGGCGTTGGCATAGCGGCACGCCTGCTCCCATCCCTCATCGTTGAGATAGCCGCGCAGCAGACCGGACATAAACGCATCCCCCGCCCCCAGCACGTTCAGCACCTCTACGCGTACGCCGGTGACCGTCAGGCCATCGTCCAGCCGGGGTGGGATCGCGTCGGTATACACCGAGCTGCCGAGTGCACCGCGCTTGCAAACCAGCGTCGCGTGACTCACGTCGCGAACCTGCGCCAGCGCCTGCAGCGTATCGGTACTGCCGCCCGCGATATGAAACTCCTCTTCAGTGCCGACAATTACATCAAAAAGATGCAGCACCTCCTGCAACTGGCGGGTGACCTGATCGGCGGCGATAAAGCGTGTTTCGCCGTCGCCTAAGGAAGTAAGTCCCCACAGCACCGGGCGATAGTCGATATCCAGCGCCGTACGCACGCCGTGACACCGGGCGTAAGCGAGCGCCGTCAACACCGCCTCGCGGGTTTGCGGATGAGAAAGATGCGTCCCGGTGATGGCAAGACAACGAGCAGAAGCGATGTACTGTTCATCAACATCGCTGGCGGTAATCGCCATATCCGCGCAGTTATCACGGTAAAAAATCAGTGGGAAGGTGTCCCGGTCTTTAATGCCGAGTAGCACCAGCGCTGTCAGGCGGTCTTTATCAGTGATCAGATGGCTGGTATCGCAGCCTACCTGGTTTAATTCTTCACGCAGGAAACGCCCCATATGTTCGTCGCCAACCCGCGCCAGCATTGAGGAACGCAGTCCCTGGCGTGCCGTACCGTAAGCCACGTTGCCGGACGAACCACCAAGGTATTTGGCAAAGCTCGACACATCTTCCAGGCGCGCGCCAATTTGCTGACTGTAGAGGTCAACCGCCACGCGGCCCATGCATATCACATCAAACTGCTTTTCCACGTTGATACCTCTTCAGACAATGTCGTTCACGTTCAGCCAGCGGCCTTCCTGGTGCGAGAGTGCGATAGCGTCAAGCACGCGCGACACCTTCCAGCCTTCTTCAAAGTCCGGCCACATCGGTGCATCGGCGGCAATGCCGTCCACCAGGTCGCGTACTTCCACAGTTTTCTGGTCGTTAAAGCCGATACCATGCCCGGCTCCCATGCAAAACGCGCCGTAGTCCGGGTGCGCCGGGCCAACCAGTAAAGTGCGAAACCCCTGACGGTTGACCGGATCGTCATGCAGATAGAGCTTCAGCTCAGCCATGCGCTCCTGGGTAAAACTGATAGTTCCTTTGGTCCCGGTAATCACATACGACAACCCCATCTTGCGGCCACAGGCAACGCGGGAGGTTTCAATCACCCCTTGCGCACCGCCTGCAAAGCGCACCATCGCGTGGGCCTGATCTTCGTTCTCTACCGTCACCATTTGCGAGGAACCGACTTTCGCCGGACGCTGTGGCACCACGATCTTCAGGTCGCCGCAGACCTGCTGAATATCCCCAACCAGGTACTGCGCCATATTGACGATATGCGCCGCCAGATCGCCAAGCGCTCCCAAACCTGCCGTTTCTTTAAAACAGTGCCAGTGGATCGGCGCAAGCGGATCGGCCATGTAGTCTTCGTTGTGGGTGCCGTAGAAATGGATCACCTCACCAATTTCTCCGCACGCAATGATCTCTTTCGCCAGCTGCGCCGTTGGGTTCTTCATATAGTTGAACCCCACCAGCGTTTTCACTCCTGCCCGCTGTGCTGCTTCAACCATTTCACGCGCGTCGTGGGCGTTCAGCGCCAACGGCTTTTCTGAGTACACATGCTTGCCATGGCGAATCGCTTCCAGCGCCATCTCTTTGTGCAGATGATTAGGAGAACAGATATCCACGACATCAATGACCGGGTCAGCCACCAGCGCACGCCAGTCTCCGGTTGAGCGGTTGAAGCCAAACGCCAGCGCCCGCTCGGCGGCCAGCTCCGGCGTGACTTCCGCCACCATTTCGCGCACCAGTTTGCCGCGCAGGTTGAATACCGTCGGGGCCTGAGCATAGGCAATGGCATGCGCCTTGCCGATATACCCGGTGCCAATCAATCCAATACGAACTTCTTTCATCATGATCCTCACAATGCGCCGCGACGGCTCTTGGCGTAGGTATCGAACGCCACCGCCAGAACGATAATTAAGCCGGTAATAATTTGTTGGTAGTAAGCCGAGACATTCATCAGCACCAGACCGTTAATCAGGATGCCCATGATGATCGAGCCGATAATGGTGCCGCCAATACGCCCGTAGCCGCCCATCAGCGAGGTGCCGCCAATGACCACCGAAGCGATGACGCGCAGCTCAAACGAGATCCCGGCGACCGCTTCTGCGCTTCCCAGACGAGCACTGAGGATGAAGCCCGCCAGCCCCGCCAGACAGCCAATCAGTACGTAGACGCTCACCAGCACGCGCTTCACGTTGACCCCTGCCAGACGCGCCGCCTCCGGGTTGCCGCCGATGGCGTACACAAAGCGCCCCCAGCGGGTTTTATGCAGCGCCAGATAACCGCCTACCGCCACCAGCGCGAATATCCAGATTGGAATGGAGATACCGAGCAGTTCACCGCGTCCCCACCAGCGGTATCCCGCGTCGAAACCGGCAATCGGTGCACCGTCGTTAATCACCAGCGTCAGGCCCCGCCAGATGGTCATCCCGCCGAGGGTGACGATAAACGGCGGCAGACGCAGGCGGGTCACACCGAGGCCATGCAGAAAACCAATCGCGGTACCCATCGCCATACAGATCCCAAGGCCAATCAGCCAGCTCATGCCGCCCCAGGCGTTCGGGTCGACGGTGGTGAAGTTGTCGCCCTTAATCACATACGCAGCGGTCATGGCGCAGACCGCCAGGATGGACCCCACCGACAGATCGATCCCGGCAGTCAGAATGACAAACGTCATCCCCACCGCCATGATCCCGTAGATGGAGACTTCGGTCAGGATGTTGAAAATATTGCGTTCAGAAAGAAAATTGCTGTTCTGCAACTGAAAGAAAATCAGCAGCAGGATCATGAAAATCAATACCCCAAAGCGCTCAAAAAAGGCAATGGGATCAAGACGTCCGCCGCGTTTGGCAGGAACCTGCGTTTTAGAAATAATCTGCGTCATGAATCACTCCGTTATGCCGCATTCAGGGCGTTGTGGTTGATGGCCATCATCGTCATTAGCCGCTCTTCATTAGCGTCGTCGCCGTGGATCTCGCCAGTCACCCGGCCTTCACTTAACGTGATGATCCGATCGGAAACCGCCATGACTTCCGGCAGATCGGAGGAGATCACGATCACCGCCACGCCCTTTTTCGCCATATCAAACAGCACCTGATGGACTTCTGATTTGGTGCCAACATCGATGCCGCGCGTTGGTTCATCCACGATCAACACCCGAGGATTAAGCGCCATGCAGCGCGCGAGGATCACTTTTTGCTGGTTCCCGCCGGAGAGCTTGCGTACCTCCTGCGCGCTGTTGACCATTTTGATCTGCAGCGCCTGGCGGTATGACTCGATCAGGGCATCCTCTTTGCGGGTATTCACGAACCAGCGCCAGTGCAGCAGTGACGAGAGGCTGGAGAGCGACAGGTTGTCGCGGATCGACAGCCCAAGCACCGCGCCCTCTTTTTTACGATCTTCCGGTACCAGCGCCAGCCCCTGATCCAGCGCAAACAGCGGATCGCGCGGCTGATATGGCACGCCATCAAGTTCAAAGCTGCCGGAAGTAAAACCGTCGGCGCCAAACAGGCAGCGGGCCACTTCGGTGCGCCCGGCACCCACCAGTCCGGCAATGCCTAACACTTCGCCAGCATGCACGTGGAAGCTAATATCGTGCAGCGCGATACCATGCGGATCCAGCGGCGGTTTTTCGCGGCTAAGCCCCTTCACCGCCAGACGCACAGGTTTATCTTCATGGTGAGTTTCGCTGGCCGGACGGCGATTAAAGGCCACATCGCGCCCCACCATCAGGCGGATCAGCTGTTCTACGGTGGTCTGTGCAACCGCGCCATTCCCGGTGAATCGTCCATCCTGGAAAACGGTGAACTGGTCACAGAGTTGAAAAACTTCATGCAGGCGATGGGTGACGTAGATAATGCTCACGCCGCGCCCTTTAAGTTCCCGCACCACACGATGTAGGCTTTCTACTTCGCTGTCGCTCAGCGCGGCGGAAGGTTCATCCATAATGATCAGCTTTGCGTTCAGCGTCAGCGCCCGCGCAATTTCCACCATTTGCTGCTGCGCCACGCTCAGCCGGGCCACGGCCGTGGTTGGCGCAACGTTCAGTTGCAGGTAATCCAGAATCACCTGCGCTTCCTGATTTACCGCCTTTTCGTCAACAATCAGATTGCGTTTGCGCGGTTCACGACCGAGGAACATATTCTCGGCAACGGTCATATTGGGCAGCAGATTAAATTCCTGATAAATCGTGATAATGCCCTTGTTCTGCCGCTCAACCGGAGAGTCTTCTACCGGCAATGTTTCTCCGTTGAACCAAATATCCCCGCGTGTTTGCGGCTGTGCGCCCGCCAGCGCTTTCAGCAGGGTCGATTTTCCGGCACCGTTCTCACCTAACAGCGCATGAATTTCGCCTGCACCAACGGTCAGCTGTGCGCTGCTCAGCGCCCAAACGCCGGAAAAGCTTTTCGCCAGGTCGGTCACTTTCAGTAAGGGTTGCGACATCGGTCTGCTCCTCCTTTAGAGTGAGCCGCCGTAACGGCGGCTCCAGATATACACAAAATCATTCAAGTTGCATCAAGGCGGCAAGTCTGAGAATCCCCAGGAGCTTACTCAAGTAAGTGACTGGGGTGAGCAGATGCAGCCAACACAGAGGCAGCTTGAAGGATGACGTGTATAAATCAGTTACCGGCTTCGTTAATACGCTCGGCCTGCTGCAAATTCTCTTTGGTGATAAGCGTTGGCGGGTAGTCAGCCCCGGTGATCGCAGTCTTCTCACGGACGTTATTCACCAACTGGCTCATGGCCGTTTTCACCGCAAAGCCAGGACGCTGATCCGCCGTCACTGCCAGCCAGCCGTCGCGCACACGCGCCAGTGCTTCCGGCACAGCATCGAAGCCCGTGACCAGAACTTCACCGGGTTTCAGTCCTTGTCCCTGTAACGCTTCAATCGCGCCCAGCGCCATATCGTCGTTAGCGGAGAGGATCACCTGCGGACGCTTCGGCAACGAAGGCAGAACGCTTTCGACAATGCGCATCCCTTCAGAACGCATCCAGTTACCGGTCTGATCGGCAACGATCTTGTACTTTTCACCACCCGCCTTCAGGCTGTCGCGAATGCCTTTAGTACGTTCAATGTTGGAGGAGGAGCCTGGCTGGCCGGTCAGCAGAATAATGTCTGCCCCGTCAGGGAATTTGGTTTTGACAAAGTCGCCAATCGCCTGGCCGCCTTTGTAGTTGTTCGCGCCGAAGTGCGGCACTTTTTTCTGGCTGTCAACGGAGCGGTCAAGGGTAACAACGGGCAGTTTGGCATCCTGAATTTCATCTACCGCGCTGGACACCGCGTTGACATCGTTTGGTGAAACAATAAAGCCCTGTGCGCCACGAGTTATGGCATTTTCCAGGTCAGCGACCTGTTTTGGCGAGCTACCCTGCCCGTCCAGGACCTGTAAATTCACGCCCATTTCTTTTGCGGCTTTCACCGCCGTGCGCTGCATGTGAACTTCAAATGGCATCGCCAGGTTTGGCGTACTGAAAACAATTTGCTCATTTTCAGCAATGGCTGCCCCGGATGTCATGGCGATGAGGACAGCTAAGATCAGTTTTTTCATTATTATGTCTCTCTGTGTAGGGTAGGTTGTGGTGACAATCAGAGGAGAACTTCACGTTGGCTATGCAGTGACTCCAGCGCTTTATCCGCCAGATACAGCGCACGCTCGCCATCGTCCCCGCTGCAATCAGGGACCGCTTCGCCGCGCAGTACCGCAACAAAGTGTTCCCATTCCGCGGCATAGGCCGATTTATAACGCTGCAAGAAGAAATGTTCAGGTAACGCGCTGGTGCAGCCGGTCTTCGCGTAGTGCTGCACCTGATTTTCGAGAATGTTGCCCGCGCACAGCAATCCTTCAGAGCCGTGCAGCTCAAGGCGCTGATCGTATCCGTAAGAAGAACGGCGGCTGTTGACGATGGTCGCCATCGCGCCGGAGGCATATTTCAGTACGATGAACGCGGTATCGATATCGCCCGCTTCGCCAATCGCCGGATCCACCAGATTGCTGCCCTGGGCATACACCGAAACCGGCTCTTCGCCCATGATAAAGCGCGCCATATCAAAATCGTGGATAGTCATATCGCGGAACATACCGCCGGACACACGCACGTATTCCGCAGGCGGCGGCGACGGATCGCGGGAGATGATCAGCAGCGATTCCGGCTTTCCGATACGCCCGGCCAGTGCGTCAGTTTTCACACGGCGAAACTGTGGATCGAAGCGGCGGTTGAAACCGATAAACAACGGTACATCGTACTCTTTGACCACTTTCAGGCAGTCGCGTACACGGGCCAGATCCAGGTGGACCGGCTTTTCGCAGAAGATGGCTTTGCCGTGGCGTGCGGCCATTTCAATCAGATCCGCGTGGGTATCAGTCGCGGAGGCAATCAGCACGGCGTGAACGTTAGGGTCCGTCATCGCCTCATCCAGGCTTTGCAAACGAGCCTGGTACTGTGTGGCAAGACGGGTGGCAAATTCCTGATTCGGGTCGACGACGGACCAGAGGGTAGTAGCACTGTGACTGGCAATGTTAGCTGCATGTACCTGGCCAATTCGGCCAGCGCCCAGTAAAGCAATGTTAAACATAACGGCTCCCGGTGTTGGTGAATGCGATGAACTAACGACCCTTTAAATAAAACATTTATTTCATTTTTATAAATAGTGAAAATTATGTTTTTGAGTGCAAGTTAACACTTTTGAGATGATCGAGATAAAATCTGTTATCAATATCACAACATAACAACAGGGAAGATGCAGGAATTGGCCCCCTTCCGTTCAGGAAGGAGGCGATGGATGAAGAAAAAGGAAAAATGAAATGAAAATTTCGTTGTCGCAGGTTGCCGGATGACGGCGCTAACGCCTTATCCGGCCTGGGGGTAGAATCCGCTGTAGGCCGGATAAGCGCAGCGCCATCCGGCATTAATCGCTTTTAGTACTGACGTGCGTTTTTCACCTGCTCAAACGTCTGCTCAGCCGCTTTTCGCACCGACGGAGATTCCGCCACCTGCGCATCGCCAGTGCGCCACCAGGCGGCATAGTCGTGGGTCATGGTTTTCGGCAGGACTTTGATATCCAGCAGCACAGGCCCCGAATGCGCACGGGAGGCTTCCAGCGCCGTCAGCAGGCTTTGCTCGTCATGTACACGCCATGCCCGACAGCCGTAGCTTTCCGCGTTTTTGGCAAAATCGACCTTCACCAGCGGCCCATCCAACCGTCCGGTTTGCGGGTTACGGTGACGGTTTTCCGTACCGAAACTCCCCATCCCATGCCCCATCTGCAGGTTGTTAATACACCCGAAGCTGGCGTTATCAAACAGCAGGATAGTGACTTTTATCCCCTCCTGGACGGCGGTTTGTAGCTCGGAATGCAGCATCATGTACGAGCCATCCCCCACCATGGCATATACCGGCTGCTGCGGCTTCGCCAGCCTGGCTCCAATAGCAGCCGCAATCTCATAGCCCATACAGGAGTAACCGTATTCCAGGTGATAGCTGTCCGGGGTTTTGACCTGCCAGATACGCTGTAAATCGCCAGGTAGCGATCCGGCGGCCCCTACGACGATAGCGTTATCTTCAATGTGCTGATTGATAAGCCCCAGCACCTTCGTCTGGGTCAACCTGGTGTTTAGCGTGTCGCCATATTCCGCCAACTGAGCGTCAAGATGCCCAGCCACTTCGGGTTCGTCATCGGGACGCCAGTCGCGCTCCCATAAACGTTGGCACTCATCGCGCCAGGCCTCTTGCGCCTGCGCGACCTCCTTCCCCCAATCGCTGCGGTAGTCTTTCAGTGTTTCAGTTAATGCCGTAAGCCCGGTACGGGCGTCGGCGATAAGCGCAGTGGCATCAAGCTTCAGTGCGTCAAACTCCGCCACGTTCAGCAGCAGGAACTCAACCTCCGGATGAGAAAACAGCGCTTTCGAACCGGTGGTAAAGTCGGTGAGGCGCGTACCGATGCCGATCACCAGATCGGCTTGCGGTGCGAGCTGATTCGCTGCCATCCCGCCAGTTACCCCAATGCCTCCGAGGTTAAGTGGGTGGTCACTAACCAGTGCGCCCTTTCCGGCCTGAGTTTCGGCAAACGGCAGTTGCAGCGTTTCAACAAACGTACGAAACGTCTCATGCGCGCCGGAGTAGCGTACCCCGCCGCCGCATACCACCAGCGGGCGGCGTTTGCGGGCAATCAGTGCCCGCGCCATCGCCAGACGCTGCGGGTCGGGCGGTCGACGTTCGATCAAATGAACGCGGCGCGCAAAGAAGCTCTGCGGATAGTCCCAGGCTTCTCCCTGCACATCCTGTGGCAGGCAAATAGTTACGGCACCAGTATCTGCGGGGTCAATAAGCGTTCGCATCGCGTTTAGCATCGCGCTCATTAACTGCTCCGGGCGGTTAATCCGGTCCCAGTATCGCGAGACCGGGCGGAAGCAGTCGTTGGTACTGATGCCAAGGTCATGGTATTGCTCAATTTGCTGCAATACCGGGTCCGGCTGACGACTGGCATAGACATCGCCAGGCAACAGCAACAGCGGAATACGGTTCGCCGTCGCGGTTGCTGCGGCGGTCACCATGTTTGCCGCTCCCGGCCCAACCGATGACGTCACGGCAAAAATACGCTGGCGCCGATGCTGTTTGGCGAATCCGGTCGCCATGTGCGCAATTCCCTGCTCATTACATCCCTGCATCACCTGCAAATGACCGGGTGCCTGCTCCAGCGCCTGGCCAATGCCAAGCACGTTACCGTGACCAAAGATGGTGGCGACACCCTCGACAAAGGGCGTTTCCACGCCATCGACACAGATATATTGTTGATTAAGGAATTTGACCAGCGCCTGAGCCATGGTCATACGTTCGGTTTGCATAAACCCTCCTGTCAGCCCAGCGTTGGCATGGAGAACGCGGCCCCTGTGTCCTGCAGCATCTCCGGCCAGCGTGCGGTGACGGTTTTCATCCGGGTGTAGAAGCGCACGCCATCGTTGCCATGAACGTTAAGCGCACCAAAAATGGACCGCTTCCAGCCGCCAAAACTGTGGAACGCCATCGGCACCGGAATAGGCACGTTTACGCCCACCATGCCCGCTTGCACTTCTTCGCAGAAGCGACGCGCACAGCCGCCGTCACGCGTGAAAATTGCCGTGCCATTACCATATTCATGACGGTTAATCAGTTCCACCGCGCTGCTGTAATCTGCTACGCGCACCACAGAAAGCACCGGCCCAAAAATCTCTTCTTTATAAATGGTCATCTCCGGCGTGACGTTATCAAACAGGGTCGGCCCGACAAAATACCCCTGCTCATGGCCTTTAACGCTAAAACGCCGACCATCCACGCGCAGGCTGGCCCCCTGCGATTCCCCACTGTCGATATAACCGAGCACTTTATTACGGTGTACCGAGGAGATAAGCGGTCCCATTTCGTTTTCCGGTGTCTGATCAAGCCCCGGCCCGACACGCAGCGCCGCAATCTGTTTTTCCAGTCGCGAGCACAGCTCATCTGCCGTTTTGTCCCCTACCGCCAACACCACCGAAAGCGCCATGCAGCGTTCACCCGCCGCGCCGTAAGCAGCCCCCATAATGGCGTTGGTCGCCATATCCATGTCGGCATCCGGCATTAAAATGCAGTGATTTTTAGCGCCACCTAACGCCTGGCAACGCTTACCGTGGGCCGATGCCGTCTGATAAATGTATTCCGCAATCGGCGTAGAGCCGACAAAGCTCACGGCCTGCACGCGCGGGTCAGTTAACAGCACGTCAACGGACTCTTTGTCCCCCTGCACGACATTGAACACACCGTCCGGCAATCCGGATTCTTGCAGCAGTTTGGCCAGTGCAAGGGCGAGAGAAGGGTCTTTTTCTGAGGGTTTCAGCACGAAGGTATTCCCGGTTGCCAGCGCGATGGGGAACATCCACATCGGTACCATTGCCGGAAAGTTAAACGGCGTGATCCCGACGCAAACCCCGAGAGGTTGCATCAGCGAATGGCTATCAACGCCGGTACCTACGTTGGCTGAGTGTTCGCCCTTTTGCAGATGTGGGATGCCGCAGGCAAACTCCACCACTTCCAGGCCGCGGGTCAGCTCACCAACTGCGTCAGAGAACACCTTGCCATGCTCCTCGCTGATGATGCGAGCCAGCCTCTCCATGTTTTCTTCCAGCAGCGCCTTAAAGCGGAACATCACTCGCGCTCGTTTTAACGGAGATTGGCGAGCCCACCCGGGGAATGCGTCGTGCGCTGCCGCAATGGCCTGCTCGGTTTCCTGTGTCGTACTCATCACCACCTGGCGGATCTGCTCGCCGGTGGCCGGGTTGAAGATTACCTGAACTCGCTGGCCTGAACCGGTGACACATTCGCCGTGGATAAAATTCGCTACTGTCTCCATCCTTAACCTCTCGCTGTTGATACGTGACTGTTACCTGAACACTGTTATCTGTGTACTATATATGAAACAAACATTCCATTTTAAGTTGAAATAAAATAAATAATGATTAATGTGATCAAGGATGGGTTTTTATGTTAACAAGCGGAATCGCATGATTAGCGTGCACTGGCAGAACGTTTCAGCGAACGGCAAGCCTGAAGCTTTTGTTTCGTTTTTACAGCCAGATGAATGAGTGACATTTCAAAGACGCGGTTTTGCGTTTAGAATCATAAAACTATGTACCAGGAGGTAAAATGACAACAGCAACCAGCCTGAACGAGCTGCAGCAGCAAATCCGCGATCGCTACGATAGCCTGAGTAAGAGGTTGCAGCAGGTGTCCCGCTATGTGCTGGATAATACCAATAGCGTGGCCTTTGATACGGTTGCCGTCATTGCTGAACGAGCCGGAGTGCCACCCTCTACGCTGATCCGCTTCGCCAATGCTTTTGACTTCACCGGCTTCAATGAAATGAAACAGCTGTTTCGTATGAACCTGGTAGAGGAAACCGCCAGCTACAGCGACCGCGCGCGCATGTTCCGTGAGATGGAAAGCGAAGCCGTACCGGAAACCCCGCTCGATATCCTGCAGGAGTTCGCCCGTTCGAATACCCAGGCGCTCCAGCAGCTGGCAGCCCGTGCCGAACCTGAAATGCTGGAACGCGCCGTACAATTGCTGGCAGAAGCCGACACCATTTACATTGCAGGTCTGCGTCGTTCGTTTAGCGTAGCGGCCTATCTCACCTACGCCCTGAGCCATCTTGAGTGTCGCCCTATTTTGCTCGACGGAATGGGCGGAATGCTGCGCGAGCAGATTAACCGCATCAAAGCGCGTGATATCGTCGTGTCGATCAGCTTCTCGCCCTATGCGGAAGAAACGGTGATGGTCAGCGAAACTGCGGCCAATGCCGGCGCGCGCCAGATCGTGATTACCGACAGCCAGATAAGCCCGCTGGCCACATTCAGCGATCTCTGCTTTGTGGTGAAAGAGGCGCAGGTCGACGCGTTTCGCTCCCAGTCAGCGACGCTATGCCTGGTGCAGTCGTTAGTGGTAGCGCTGGCCTACCGTCTGGGTGACGGGAGTAATGAACTCGGTCATTCTGTCGGGTGATGAGCGCCGCGAAAATTGACGATCCGCTTTATTACATTCCCGCCAGCGTGACGTGAAATCTTGATGTCAGCCGTTACTTTTCTGGTCGTTGAAAATATCGTCCTCATTCAGCGACCAGATAAAATACAATCCGTTATTACCATAAGCTACAATTATATTAATATTAGATAATCAACAATGCGCATGCTGACAATAATACGCAAAGGTTTACTATAGACCTGTCTTTTTTAAGCAGGAAAGTAAAATGAAAAATACAAAAGGGTTGATGATTATTGCCCTTGCTTTCACCCTGGCATCATGTGCTTCCATTCCTGAGAATATCAAAGGTAATAATCAACCCGATATCCAAAAAAACTTTATCCCCGTGCATAACCAGCCCGGTTTATATACCGGTCAACAGGCTCGCTTTGGCGGTAAAGTCATCAATGTGATTAACACCAAAAATGATACGTTGCTGGAAATCGCCGTTTTGCCACTGAACGACTCTGCTAAGCCACAAATAGACGCGAGCTATCAGGGACGTATTCTTGCCCAGCAGAAAGGTTTCCTCGATCCGGTAAACTACAGAAACCATTTCGTGACTATTTTGGGAACAATTCAAGGAGATGAGTCAGGATTCATCAACAAAGTCCCGTACAACTTTGTTAAAGTTGATTTACAAGGAATCCAGGTTTGGCATTTAACTGAGTCTGTCAACACCACCTATAACATGTGGGATTATGGTTACGGCGCATTCTGGCCTGAGCCGATGTGGGGAGCGCCTTACTACGCCAATACAGTCACTCAGGTAACTCCGGAGCTAGTGAAATAATCCCAGAGGTAAGATGGCGCGACTATATTCCGGAGTCAGGTGTTGGCAAACACCCCCTCTCATCACCCCGTGTTTATCTTATTGCGCCATCCTGCTTCATGAGATCCTTCGCTTAACATGCATTCTTCCTGTTACATATAATTTTTAACCGCTAATTCTTTAGCGAAGAAATGGGCTTTACCCTTCTCATGCCTGACCATCTTTTTTTATTTACCGACAACTCCCCCACCCTGCATGCAATAAAAGAACATTTGTGTTTACACATTATTCAGGGATTACTATGAACAGAAAATGCTTACTGTTGATACCATTATTCTTTAGTAGCGTCATCATCACCGCCTGTGATAATAAACCTGCAGTAAAAACCGCCATGGAGCCCGAGGTCGGCGTTGTTACCTTAGCGCCCTCCTCAGTAAATATTAAAAGTGAACTTCCGGGTCGCGCGCTTGCGTTCGAGATCGCCGAAATCCGCCCTCAGGTTGGTGGGATCATCATAAAACGCAACTTTGTTGAAGGCGATAAAGTCAGCAAAGGAGAATCACTGTATCAAATTGATCCTGCCCCGCTGCAGGCACGGCTGGACTCAGCCAAAGGCGCGTTGGCAAAGGCACAGGCTACCGCCAATAATGTTCGTCTGACACTCAATCGGCAGTCAGCATTAATAAAATCTAATTACGTCAGCCGCCAGGACTATGACACGACGCGTACACAGCTTAATGAAGCGCAAGCCAATGTTGCCGTCGCTAAAGCGGATCTTGAACAAGCCACCATCAATCTTCGATACGCCAATGTTACCTCGCCCATTGATGGCATCAGCGGTAAATCCTCCGTGACCGTGGGTGCCCTGGTTACTGCCAATCAGGAAAACGCGCTGGTCACCGTTCAGAGATTAGATCCGATTTATGTTGATTTAACCCAGTCAGTACAGGACTTCTTACGCCTGAAAGAAGAGAAAGCCAACGGCCAAATCGCCCAGCAACAAGGCAAAATTCCGGTTGAGCTGATGCTGGAAAACGGCAAGCGCTATCGCCATACCGGTACGCTTGAGTTTTCCGATCCCGCTGTTGATGAGACCACCGGTTCGGTGACCCTGCGCGCCGTATTTCCCAATCCTGAAGGTGAAATTTTACCCGGTATGTATGTCACGGCGTTGCTGGACGAAGGCAGTCAACAAAACGTGTTGATGGTCCCCCAGCAAGGAATTACGCATAACGAGCAAGGAAAAGCCACCGCGCTGATCCTTGGCCAGGAAAACGTAGTGCAACTGCGTGAAATAAACGCAGTGAAGGCCGTTGGTAATCAATGGTTAGTGACCGCGGGATTACGTCCTGGCGATCGGGTCATTGTGTCCGGATTACAAAGAATTCGTCCGGGAATCAAAGCCCGGGTCCTCCCTTCAAAACTGAACACATCTGACACGGTAGCTGAACAGTAATATTTCAGGCATTAAGGACACTTTCTTCATGGCCAACTTTTTTATTGAGCGCCCGGTTTTCGCCTGGGTGCTCGCTATTATCATGATGTTTACGGGCGGTATCGCGATAATGAACCTGCCTGTCGCCCAATATCCACAAATTGCGCCCCCAACCATTACCATCAGCGCTGCCTACCCAGGGGCTGACGCAAAGACCGTTGAAGACTCCGTCACCCAGGTGATTGAACAGAATATGAATGGTCTTGATGGCCTGATGTATATGTCATCCACCAGCGATGCGGCAGGTAATGCCTCGATTATCCTGACCTTCAAAACGGGTACGTCACCCGATATTGCGCAGGTTCAGGTACAGAATAAACTACAGCTGGCGATGCCTTCCTTGCCACAGGAAGTACAACAGCAAGGGATCAGCGTTGATAAATCCAGCAGCAATATATTAATGGTCGCCGGTTTTATCTCTGATAATAACAGCCTGAGCCAATATGATATTGCCGACTATGTGGCCTCGAACATTAAAGATCCGCTAAGCCGCACTGCCGGGGTGGGGAGCGTGCAGTTATTCGGTTCTCAATACGCCATGCGCATCTGGTTGGATCCGCAAAAGCTCGACAAGTATAACCTCACTCCCGAGGACGTCATTACCCAGCTCAAAGTGCAGAATAATCAGATATCTGGCGGGCAGTTGGGGGGCATGCCTCAGTCAGCCGATCAGCAGTTAAATGCGTCGATAATCGTCCAGACGCGTCTGCAAACGACCGATGAATTTGGCAAGATCTTCCTTAAAGTTCAGCAAGATGGTTCTCAGGTTCTGCTGCGCGATGTCGCGCGCATTGAGCTGGGTGCGGAAAATTATGCAACGGTTGCACGTTACAACGGCAAACCCGCCGCCGGGATTGCGATTAAACTTGCCGCTGGCGCCAATGCCCTGGCAACGTCCCAGGCGGTCAAACAAGAGCTGAACAGATTATCGGCCTGGTTTCCGGCCAGTATGAA
Source organism: Citrobacter sp. Cpo089 (assembly GCF_030332695.1). Taxonomy (NCBI): domain Bacteria; kingdom Pseudomonadati; phylum Pseudomonadota; class Gammaproteobacteria; order Enterobacterales; family Enterobacteriaceae; genus Citrobacter; species Citrobacter sp. Cpo089. Next base: position 31,588 of record NZ_JAOWHJ010000059.1, read on the forward strand.
AACCGTTTATCCCTATGACACCACGCCGTTTATCGAGATTTCGATTCAGGGTGTTTTTCATACTTTGATCGAGGCAATCATTCTGGTATTCCTCGTCATGTATCTGTTTTTGCAGAGTTTCCGTGCGACGCTTATCCCCACTATCGCCGTTCCGGTGGTTATCCTCGGAACCTTTGCAATACTCGACGTCGCCGGTTTTTCGATTAACACGCTCACGATGTTTGGCATGGTGCTGGCGATAGGGCTGTTGGTCGATGATGCCATCGTGGTGGTTGAGAACGTAGAACGTATTATTGCTGAAGAGCACTTGTCCCCAAAAGCGGCAACGCATAAAGCAATGGGCCAACTCCAGAGGGCGCTGGTTGGTATTGCCGTCGTGTTATCCGCCGTATTTATGCCGATGGCGTTTATGAGCGGAGCAACGGGTGAAATTTTCCGTCAGTTTTCCATCACCTTAATCTCTTCCATGCTGCTGTCGGTATTTGTGGCAATGAGCCTGACGCCAGCACTTTGCGCCATGCTGTTAAAATCTCACGAGGGAGAAAAAGCAAACACACATTTTCTGTTTACCCGTTTCAACCACTTCATGGAGAAATGCACTCAGCACTACACGGACAGCACCCGTAGACTGCTACGTCGCACAGGCCGCTATATGGTCGTCTATTTAGTCATTGGCGCGGGCATGATTGTGCTGTTTTTACGCACTCCGACCTCCTTTCTGCCTGAAGAAGATCAGGGGGTATTCATGACCACGGCACAATTGCCTTCGGGTTCAACGATGGTGAACACCAGCAAAGTGCTCGGAGAAATAACCGACTACTACCTGACAAAAGAACAGAAAAACGTCGCTTCTGTTTTCACCGTTGGCGGATTTGGTTTCAGCGGCCAGGGACAAAACAACGGTCTGGCGTTTATCAGCCTGAAGCCCTGGTCAGAACGCGTTGGCGAAGAAAACTCGGTTACCGCCATTATTCGACGGGCAATGATGGCCTTAAGCACCATCAATAATGCCGTCGTTTATCCATTCAATTTACCCGCAGTCGCGGAACTGGGGACGGCTTCAGGTTTTGATATGGAGCTACTGGATAACGGTAATCTTGGGCATGAGAAAATGATGCAGGCGCGGAACCAGCTTCTGGCTTTGGCTAACCAGTCATCCGGTGAGGTTGACGGGGTACGTCCGAACGGCCTGGAAGATACACCGATGTTCCGCATTCACGTCAACGCCAAAAAGGCTGAAGCTATGGGCGTTGCGTTATCAGATATTAATCAGACCATCTCCACCGCGTTTGGTAGTCGCTATGTTAATGATTTCCTGAACCAGGGGCGCGTAAAAAAAGTGTATGTCCAGGCCGATACGCCGTTCCGTATGTTGCCGGACAATATCAATCACTGGTACGTACGTAATGCCTCCGGCGCAATGACGCCGCTTTCCGCCTACTCATCCACCGAGTGGACTTACGGTTCTCCTCGTCTTGAACGCTACAACGGTCAGCCTGCAATGGAAATTCTGGGCCAGCCGGTCGAAGGGAAAAGCAGCGGTGATGCGATGAAATTTATGGCATCGCTGATTAACAAACTGCCCGCGGGCGTCGGTTATGCCTGGACCGGTCTGTCTTATCAGGAAGCATTGTCCACAAATCAGGCGCCAATGCTGTACGGCATTTCGCTGATCGTCGTGTTTCTGGCGCTGGCGGCACTGTATGAAAGCTGGTCGATCCCGTTCTCGGTGATGCTGGTTGTGCCAATCGGGGTGGTCGGCGCTTTACTGGCTACCGATCTGCGCGGCCTGAGCAATGATGTTTATTTCCAGGTCGGCCTGCTCACCACCATGGGGCTGTCGGCTAAAAACGCCATTCTGATCGTCGAGTTTGCCGTCGAGATTATGCAGAAAGAAGGGAAAACGCCGCTTGAAGCTGCAGTGGAAGCCGCGCAAATGCGCTTACGTCCAATTCTGATGACCTCACTGGCCTTCATCCTGGGGGTTATTCCGCTGGCAATAAGCAACGGCGCGGGCTCTGGTGCGCAAAATGCCGTCGGTACGGGGGTTATCGGAGGGATGCTGGCCGCGACGGTACTGGCAATCTATTTTGTTCCAGTGTTCTTTGTCCTCGTTGAAAATACGTTAGCGCGATTTAAAGCTCGACGCTGATCCCCTGCCCTATCCCTGGGTTTAGATTATTAAATCCCAGGGATGGGGCTTCGTTTGTCAGGCCTACGGTTATTAGTGGGCACGGCTATCCAGCGAGTTTCTCGTGGATAGCAGGGTAAGCATTACGCGGATTTTTTATAAGGAACGACTGAGGGTAGGAACAGAGGTTGTCAATTCTAACTAAAGCCAGGCTATCAAAACGGTTAATCAATAGTGCAGACCGGAACCTTTCAGATTTACAGCCAGTTCACCCAGTTTTGTATTCGGATGCTGATGGCACATTTTAACCATTTTCGGTACAGCTTCCGTTTCCACCTCATGCAGGGGAACATAATCATCGCCTTTAAAGTCCGAATTTTTATTAACAATCACAAAGGCAATTGCCGTCTTGTATTGCTGACTCATATCAACAAATTCTTTACAGGTCATATCTTGTGGCGCAGCTTCCGTTGCCTGAGTAGCCAAAGCACAGGTCATTGGCGCCATAATAGAAGTCACAAGAATAGCTGCAGAAACCATCATCTTAATATTCACTATGCGCTCCAGAAGTAGCATTAATTTTTATCGGCGAGCTTATCAGTTTTAACCAGCGTCGCATTTCTACGCAGACTGATAAAAGCTAAAGAACTAAAGATCATCTCGACACCAATAAAGATTGAGGTAAATACATACGATCTGTCGGGATCCATATTCAGCCATACGCCGGCAATAAGCAGGTCAAAAATACCAATGAAAATGTTCCATCCATAACCCGGACTACGGAACAGTTTGACCCCAGAGGCGATACGAAAAATCCCCCCCAGAATAAACAGGCAGCAAAATACCATTGCCAGTGAATTCATGCCTATCACAGGATTCACGAGGAAACAGTAACCCAGCAGTAACCACGCGATAGCAAAAAAGGGTAATGACTCCAACTTATTGATAGTGTTTTATGTTCAGATAATGCCCGATGACTTTGTCATGCAGCTCCACCGATTT